>JBPCXR010000150.1:0-30449 GCA_051027215.1 Pseudomonadales bacterium
CAACGCTGTGAGAAGGAGTGAGGCATGAACCTTCTAGAACAAGCTGCCGAACTGAGCGAATACTGGTCTCCGAAGGTCGTAGGACAGGTGAACGACCAATTCATCAAGGTAGCAAAGCTCAAAGGGCAGTTCACCTGGCACAAACACGATGAAGAAGACGAAATGTTCCTGGTATTGCAAGGGAGTTTGAAGATTGAGTATGAAGATCATCAAGTAGCACTGGCCCGAGGCGACATGCACGTTGTACCGAGAAACACGCTGCACAACCCACATTGCGAGGAGGAATGTTTGGTGGCGTTGATAGAAACCGTTACCACGGCGCACACCGGTAACGTGCAGACCAGCATGACCCGTAGCATTGACGAGCAGCGGCTGGGTTCATCGAAAAATAGGCCGTAACCATCTGATACTAAAGGGAAACTATTGGTGTCACTAGATGGGTAGCGGGCTTGCATTTGGGTCCCTGGCGGGGCACGGCGAAAAGCTTCGACAACAGTTCGGAATTGGCAAGCTAGGACCATCATTGGATACTATCGATCTGAGCTGCCAGTAGTGATCACTGGCAGCCTATGCCTACGGGCGATCTCTGTTAGTAACGATGGCAATCACGATGACTCAAACTGAACCCATGATCGTTGGCAGCGACGAAACCATTCGCGCAGCACTGACAGAGGTCAATCTCCCAACTCTACTAATGGTGATGACACATTTTGCCGGTGACGATCGCTGGCTGCAGGCGCGCTACAAACCCCAGCCGATCGAAGTGGCGGAAGGCGAACTGTTTCCAGACGATACTGGTGGCTATGACGAGACAATCGCCAGCGAGATTCGCGAGGGCGCATTTGAGTTGATCTGCCAACTGCGTGACCAAGGCTACGTGCCTCCACCGGCGCCAACGCTTTCGCGCTTGCGCACGATGATGGAATTCTCAACCGCCGAAGTACTGGACGACGAGTTTTGCGCCATGTTGCTGGAAGAGACGGAATTCGTCGATCGAGATCGGCAATGGAAAGATCCGCTGAGTCAGCTGACTGCAGGCAAGCAGGTAGAGGATTTTACCGTGCTGGTGATTGGTGCAGGCATGTCTGGCATTTGTACCGGCGCTAAACTGAAATCTGCTGGCATCGACTTTACTATTGTCGAAAAGAATGCCGCGGTAGGTGGAACATGGTATGAAAATACCTATCCCGATTGCGGTGTAGATACGCCCAACCACTTTTACTCCTACTCCTTCAGACGCAATCCAAATTGGACGGGCTATTTTTCTAAACGAGACGAGTTGTATCAGTACTTCGAACAGTGCGCCGATGAGTTTGGCATTCGCGATCACGTTCGACTGAACACCGAAGTGCAGGGGATGCGCTTTGATGAGGCGCAAAATCGGTGGGCGGTTAAGGTGCGACGTGCTGACGGCGCTAACGAAGTGTTGTTCGCAAACGCCGTTGTCAGCGCAGTCGGGCAGCTCAATCGGCCGATTATTCCTGATTTTTTGGGGTTGGACGAATTTCAGGGTACAACATTCCACTCTGCCCGCTGGCGGCATGATGTTGATCTGCAGGGCGCGCGGGTCGCGGTTATCGGCACGGGTTGTAGCGCCGTACAATTGGTGCCCAAGACGGCGGAGCTTGCCAAAGAGGTGACCGTATTCCAGCGATCACCCCATTGGATCACGCCGAACAAAGACTATTACCGACCCGTAGAAGCCGGACAGGTTTGGGCGCTGAATCATCTGCCGATGTATGCGCAATGGCATAGGGCGCGCATGATCTTTGCGACCATGGACCGCAACTGGCCAGCGGTTCCAGCAGATCCGCAATGGCAGCACCCAGATCGCGCAATGAACGAAGACAACGATGCGCTGCGCGAGGCACTAACCAACTACGTCAGCGAGCAGTTGGGTCCAAAGCAAGAATTGATGGCTAAGTGTGTGCCGGAATTTCCGGTATTCGGCAAGCGCTTGATCATCGATAACAATTGGTATCAAACCATGGCGCGCGATGATGTCCGGCTCGTCGATGCGGAAATCGTTCGTTTTAACGAGAAAGGCATCGAAACCACAGACGGGCAAAGCCACGAGTTCGATGTGGTGATCTTTGCGACTGGATTCAATACCAATCGGTTCCTGTGGCCGATGGAGATTATTGGGCGGGCTGGTCAATCCCTCGCGGAGCAGTGGGGGGACTACCCACAAGCCTACAAAGGTATGCTGGTACCCGGCTACCCGAACTTGTTTTGTTTGTACGGTCCCAACACCAATATCGTGCACGGCGGTAGTATTATTTACAGCGTGGAGTGTCAGGTGCACTACATCATGCAGTGCTTAACCTTGATGCTTGAGCGTCAACGACAGGCGCTGGAGATTCCCCAGGAAGCGACCGATGAGTACAACGAAGAAGTTCAGTCGTTGAGCGCTACGCTGGCCTGGGGGCATCCCGGGGTGCAGAGTTGGTACAAAAACTCTGAGGGTAAGGTGGTAAACAATTCCCCGTTTAGCAACCTGGAGTTCTGGGCCAGAACCCACGATGTGGAACCCAATCGCTATCACTTGAGCTAAGAACTGTTCAGGCAGGCGAGGTGGCTAGAAGGGCGCGATCGCAACGCTGAACAGCTAATTACTTTTGGTTGAATGCCGTGCTGGCATTCTTGGCATCGTCGGTCGCAGCGCTCAGCTGGCTTTGATCAGCGTCAGCGAAGCTTGCTGTTCGATTCAACGCAGCGGCGGTGGCATTGACGGCTTCCTTGATCATGCTGACTGCCACAGGCGGCATGGCGGCGGCACGTTCTGCCAACGACAGCGCTGCCTGTGCGGCTTCACCATCGGCGGCGATTTCCTCGATGAGGCCCCAGTCGAGTGCCTGTTCTGCGCCCATGCGCTCACACAAGATGCAGATACGTTTGGCTCGCGCAGGTTCGACTAAGTTGATCAACCGAGGCAGGGCGCCCCATTGCAAGTTTAGCCCGATCTTCACCTCAGGCACGTAGAGGAATGCGCTTGCGCCCATAACACGCCAGTCGCAAGCCAGTGGCAGCGCAACGCCTGCGCCAACCGCCAGCTTTTCCATGGCCGCCACGGTGATCTGTGGCATGGCTTCCCAGGCCTCACACAACCGCACCCCGCGGAAAAACACTTGACGCCGTGCTACATCGGATTGACCTGGGTCATTCCGTGAAGCCAGCTCCTCGAGATCTGCACCGGCAGAAAAATAGTCGGTGGAGCCAGTGAGAACGACCGCGCGCGTTTCAAGATCATCATGAAATGAGCGCGCAACCTCGGTCAGCTCACGAATCAGCTGGGCATCGAAGGCGTTCAGGTTCTTCTTGCGATCGAAGGTAACCAGCGCGACAGGCCCTCGACGGTCGATGCTCACATACTCTAATGACATTTGTTGCTCCGGCTGTGTCCTGACTATTGCTTGAACATCATACTGCCAAATTCAATCCTAGGCCTCCGAAGCGCAGGTCAAACTCAGAGTTCGCTGGGGGCAATGCCCCGTTGCTGCATTCGAAAGTTTCGCTAACGAAGACTTCAGATGGTTCGGCCAGTTTTCGGTACAACTCTTGTGTCAGCTGGTAGGCAATGTGCCCCGGCCACTGTTCTGGCAACAGTACCGAAGGCAGTCCTGGATCCCTCAGAATGATTTTGCGGTACTCATGAATCATGAGCGTACGAATGTAGAAAGCGTCTTCCGGGGGCACAAGCGCAGAATGACGGGTGGCTCGCAACAGCGGTTGAAATTGCTGCAGGTAGCCGGAGTAGCGCACTTCCAGATCAATAAGATCCCATGCAGCAGCGACTAAGCCCTGCAGACTGAGGCCGGCCTGTGCATCGTGAAGCTGGCCATCGAACACCAATACCCGGTCGGTAAGATTCAAGGCCTGTAGATGTTCAGCAAGCAAGATTCGATCGGGAGTAGGGTGTGCGAGTACATCGCCACCGAAAGCGCCAAACCCGAGCCACAACAAGTCCTTGCGTAAGCTCGCGCGCTGATCATTGTCTAGCTGACTGGTTATCACCAAGCACCAGTCGCCGCTCCAATCGACGGCCCGCTCCGAATAGATGCGAGCCGTGGCTTCATCGAACTGGCGTTTTCCGCCGCTTGTTAGAGAGTAATAGCTGCGACGACCAGCGGCCTGATTCTGGAGAATGTCGTTTTGCACGAGCCGATACACGGCGGTTCGAACCAATCGATGGCTGATATCGAAAGCGTCGAAAAAACGAATCAACGTGCCAAGCCATAGGCTTCCCCCTCTGGGGGCGATGCTGTCGCCGAACAGGGTGACAATCAACGAGCCAGTACGTAGCGGTCGCCGCTGGCTAAACTCTGCGATCAGTGCCTGTGTGCTGCTGGTAAAACGCTGGCTCATGGGCCCTTCGCTTGATGGCGTCAGTTGGCTGCGATGGGATCTGTCGAGAGCGCAAGCCGCTCGCGCTATTGTGACATGGAGCGGTGCTGGGCGCTTAACTCCAGAGAGAGCTGGCCTTACGGATTACCTCTGCTGCCTGCAGGCAGGTTTGCATGGCGTGGCTGAATTGTGGCGCTTGCGGATTCATGGGAATACGTTGATATAGTGAAGGCTCCGGCAGATCCCAAGGACCTGAGAAGACAATCCAGAACTCGTTCTGCTTGAAGCGTAAGCGCACGCCAGGGAAGCGTTTGGCTACAGCGCCCAGGACGCTTAGTAGCTTTGGGTCGAACTGATCATGAAATCTCAGCGGATCATTGCTGCGCGCGTGAAAAAAATGCAGTGTTGTCTGGTCGCGAATTTCGACTTTCTGTTCGCCGCGCACCGATTTGAACTTCTCATTCGGTGGGAGTAAGCGCGCTGCGCACTGCATGGCTGAAGCATATTCCGCGACAAAAACGATTCCCGCCTCTGCGTCGGGCTGGTCACGTTTGTCGGATTTCTTTGTGCTCGCTCGAGATGAGTGAGTGGCTTCAAACCGACTTAGGCAAACTCGCATGGCGTGCCAGCGTCCCTGAAAGGTAGCGCTGGTTCGATAGTCCTCTGCGGGATTGGCATACAGCGCGGTGGCGTTGAAGCGTTCTTCGGATATGCGCTCGCTGTTTTCGAATTCAATGCCGGGGAACTGTTGTGTGCATATAGTGTTGTTTATTAGCTGCTTCGCATCGCTAAGGAACCGTGCTTTCGGCGACCAAGCGAAGCGGCTCAGGAGCAGATAACTGATGAGCAGCATCGTTGCCAGCCAGCCAATCATGACCAGCGGTATCCATGCGCCGTAGGCATCCAGCGACGTGTTTAGCCACTGCGTGAGCGTACCGCTGTGGGACGCAGCCAGTGAATCAGTCATCCAGGCGTAAATCAGTGAAAAGGGTGTGCAGGCAATGATGCCTATGCCAATGACAGAGACCACCGTGATCCAATACTGGCGCAGAGTTTGTTGCCGCCGCCCCTCAAGCTCGGTGAACGGATCCTGGGCAGCGATTGGTACTTCCATCGCTGTTGGAGCCAGCTCTAACGCACCCTCGGCCATTGCAGTTGTCCACAAATGAATACTCGATTTTCACAGTGCCGTGCCTAGCTTGCTGTGGTCGCGGTCGCAGTTCACGGCTATGCGGGCCTGTCACGGCCACGGGAGGCCTACTCCGACTTATCGAGTCAGCGTGAGGCTGTGAATGGCAGCCATTTATGTTAGGTATGTTGCCCGTGAAGGCGCGTACTAGCGAGGCAGAGACACCGCGGCGGGGTCCTCCAAGCTGCACCACTTTTTTCGCTGGCTGAACAGAATCACCGAAAAGACTGCTAACACGGCATGAATGATCACGCCGGCTTGCTGATCACCAGCGATGCTTAGAGAAATGAAGAGGCAGATGTGAAACGTGAGCAACATGCCGAGAACGGCGGTAACCGCGCTCAAACTGCTGCGATACGGCCATAGCCAAAACAGCGTGCTGGCTATGGCGATCACCGCAAAGCCATAGTGCATGGCCCAGCCGCCGGCTGCGGCTTCCCCGCTTGCCGAGATACCCATGGGACCGCCGATCAATGATGCGGCGGCAAGCAGTTCAGTCAGCAGGTTGAGTACGAGAAAGATGGTAAAAGCGATTTTCATTGAGTGGCACCGTTCAAGAATTGGGCGGGTTTCTGGTTAGTTCGCAATGCGTTGCTCAGACGGCAATCTCACGACTTGTGTCTTTGCAATCAAATCGTGCAGACAGCGCTTGCGCTTTCCGAAGATGAGCAATTGATCAACGATCGGAATCAATAGGACCCAGGGAACGACGATCAAGAACAGCAGTGGAAAAAACCATGCCCGAATAGCAATCAGCCGCCAAAGCGGAGCGGGCGTAAACGCGTCGCCTTTAGCGTCAGCGTTTTCTGTACTAGCTATAGCGATGCCCAGCAGGCGTTTGCCGACGGTTTGACCTCGTTGCCATAGCCAATAGCCGTTGAGAATCAAATAGCTAACGATTGCCAACAGCAAAACCCACAGCATCCACCAATTGTTCGCGTAGTCTTCGGCATCCTCAAGTACCCCGGCAGCCATAATCAAGACGATGCTTAGACTGGGCACCAAGACCGCATCAATCAGTGTAGCGCCAAGCCTGCGCCCGCGGCCTGCCAGCTCGAAGTGCTCACTCATTGTCGGCACCAACTTCAAACACCAGCAAGGCATTGCCGGCCCGCTGTCGGCCGACGTAGCCATAGCCGGAGGTCACGATTAGTAGGTTGTCGGCGATCATTGGGCCATGAGCATCGAAGGCGCCACCGGTGGTCTCAACACCGTTCACGGCATCGTAGTCGCGCCAGGAGTCATGTGACCAAAGCACCTCACCAGTCCGCGCCGCGTACACTTCCAGAAAGCCATCGATGCTGCCGGCGACCACAACGTCGTTGGTCGCTGTGATAGCCGCGGATAACCCATAGATGCACTCTTCCGAATCGCAGCGGGACTGCCGGTCGTAGTGCCAGCGCGGCGAGCCGGTTTCGATGTCTAGCGCGTAGAGTCCCGGCGCAGCGTCTCCCGGTGATGGAAAACCAGTGATTTTCTTATCGCTGATCGGGACGAAGACCAGGCCCAGTTGCTCGTTGACTGCCAAGCCCCAGTGCACGCCACCAATGATTCCACCACGGCCGAGGTTTTCGCTCCAAACGCGTTCGCCAGTATCTGGGTCCATAGCGTGAGCGTCTGCAGATTTCTGTCCGGCAAGCAGCAACTCGCGTCCGGATTTTGTGCGCACCAATAGTGTTGGCGCACCAAAATCAACGTCCGGCCCTGTGGGGTCTGCGCAGTTCGGGTGATTTAACGCCTCGATATTGCAGGCAGCGGTATACGCGTCGTTGGCCGTATATTGCTGCACCCACTGGACTTCCCCCGATTGCGCCTCCACAGCGAATATTGCATCGCTGGTATCGGTGGTTGGGTGAGTGTAATTCTGACCGGTGCCAAAAAACAGCCAGTCCCGATCCTTGTCGTAACTAGGCGCACCCCACACCGGAGCGCCGCTTGGGCCGTACTCCTGCACAAAGAAAAAGTGGCTACCAGTGACCTGTGCTTGCGCTTCAATGGTTGGTAGATACCAGCGTTTTTTGCCAGTGTTGATGTCTAGCGCGGCCATACCGCCGCTGGTCGTGCAGCAACCATATAGCGGATTTACGGCGAGGCCGACTTCCATAGAAGCGATGGGCAGGAACACCGTGGTTTCGGTAACCAATGGCGTTCCCGAGTACCAAGGCAACGGTTCATCATCGATCGCGGTATGCCAAATGGGCTGTCCGTCACTGGCATCGATCGCATATACACCTTTAGCACGATCGTTGAAGACCAAAATGTCCCGCTCGCCAATTTTGCCCGGAACAATGGCGCTGCTGATGTAGCCCTCGTGTTCATGGACCCAACGCTCGCAGCCGGTTGCGCGATCCAAAGCGATCACGCCGCGGTCGGCGTCACCGATGAAGATGGTGTCCTCGGTGACCAGCGGATAGGAGCGCGGCGTTTGGTTCTGCAGCCCGTACACCCACTTCAGCTGTAGTTGAGCGGCGTTGGCCGTGTTGATTGAAGAGTTTGGTTGATAGCGCGTATTGCGATGATCGATACCCCAGCCGCTGGAGAGCGGTTTAGACAGGTCTGGGGTTGGGTTCACGTTCTCACAGGCTGCAGAGGCGGCCGACGCCGCAGTCCATGGGACGACGAAAACGCAGATCGTCAGCAGCCTCTTTATAGAGTGGCGCGCAAGGTGCAATGGCACAGGTCGCTGTGTCATTAGATCTCCAATCAGAAAAGGGAAGGGCAAACCGCACAGTTTAACAGCTTGAAGCAGGTCTTAGCGCTTCAGGTCCTGGCGAAAAATTGCCCGAAGGGCAGGCATTCGCCCTGCAGTTTTCAGGCTCCTACTTCAGACTATGGCTGCTGCGCTGATCTGCCATCGGAGCTGTGCGACATTCTCAATAGTAGGATGCGCTAAACGCTCTGGTATCCTTTAATCAAACTTTTATGGATCATATATGGCCAGGTCGCCGAGCAAGACAGGACGCCGCAAATCTTCGAGTGGCCGTCTCGTCTACAGCACAGATCAAGGGCGTGTTTGCCCGAACTGTCTTCGGGCAAAAGCCGATTGCCGCTGCCGGCCGGTCAGCAAGACCGCCGCCGGAGGGGCAACAAATGACGGGGTCGTGCGTTTGCATCAGGAGACGAAAGGTCGCAAGGGCAAAGGTGTGACCCTCGTTCAAGGATTGATGCTCGCCGAACAAGCGCTGAGCGCTTTAGCCAAACGCCTAAAGTCTGGTTGCGGTGTGGGCGGAACGGTAAAAGCGAACGTGATTGAGCTGCAAACTGCCGATCGAGAAAAGATCAAAGCCCTGCTGGAAGCCGAGGGGTATGTGGTGAAGCTTGCTGGTGGGAAGCACAAACCATAGCTCGGGTTCCTTCGGTAAACGACTCGGCTGGTTATCGAAGCCGTTGCGTAGCGACGTTTCATCGGTACCTCAGTTCACCTAACATAGCGAAATCTCCAGCATTAAGAGGCGCGATCGCTGATGACGCAAAACAGGCAGTGGCTAATCAACGGACAGCCCAGAGGCAGGGCTCTCACTGAAGCAGACTTCAAGTACAACAGCGAAGCCCTGGAGCCACTAGCGCCGGGACGCGCTCGGGTTCAGGTGAAGTACCTGAGCTTCGATCCATCGCAAAAAGGGCAGATGGAGAATGTTGGTTACGCCGCAGCCACCGGCATAGGCCAGGTGATGACTGCCAATGGCATCGGTGAAGTGATCGAAGCGAACGGCACTGGGTTGAACGTCGGAGAAATGGTCGTCGGGCAGATGGGTTGGCAGGATTATGTTGAGGTCGATCCTCAAGCCGTCACCGTTGTCCCAAACGACAAGTGGCTGACTGCACACCTAGGCCCTCTGGGCGGTACCGGTGTCACGGCGTATTTTGGGCTGATACGACACGGACGCCCCGAACCCGGGGATACCTTGGTGGTTTCGGGTGCTGCAGGTGCGACAGGCTCCATCGTGGGGCAGATCGGGCGCTTGGCTGGATGCCGCGTCATTGGCATTGCTGGCGGCCCAAACAAGTGCAACTGGCTGGTGAATGAGCTTGGGTTCGATGATGCGATTGATTACAAAAGTGAATCGGTGAAAGGTCGACTTAAGGCACTATGCCCCCAAGGCCTGAATGTATTTTTCGACAACGTTGGCGGAAACATTTTGAATGATGCCTTGGCGCGCATTGCCTTGAATGCGCGGATCGTCATCTGTGGCGGTATATCGCGCTACCAAGCAGAACAGTTGCCCCCCGGGCCGTCTAACTACATGAACCTGGTGTTTCAACGGGCCAACATGGGTGGATTTCTGGTGAGTGACTATGCCAGTGAATTTCCGAGCGCTCGCGCTCGTTTACTGGATTGGCTCGAAGCAGGTGAACTCAAGTACAAGGAAGATCTGCAGCACGGCTTTGAAAATATTCCGGCAACGCTTTTGCGGCTGTTTGCTGGTCAGAATTTTGGCAAGCAACTGCTGAGCCTAGGAGGTGAAGCTTAGCCCCACTCGCCGCAACGATTCAGCTGTCGAGGTCCGACTCGTGCTCTTCGACAAAAAAGAAGTGCATATTCGAGCGATCGAATAACTGCGCTTCGTCTGCTTCGATCTCGGCTCGAGCCTCGGATGTAGAAAGCAATTGTTGGGCTTCCTCGTAGATCGTTTCGTTGTCGTACCAGATCTCCAGTATTACGTCGAATGGCGGGTCTGAGGCTTGGCCCGCGCTGGGGTGGGATGCGGGCGTGAGAAAACGCCGCATGTACCGGCTCGCGTGTCCTTTGAGATATTTTTCGCCAATCACCCGGTGTCGAGTTTCGTAGTAGGTGCGAAAGTCCTCAACCGACATGCCTGGCTTGCGCTTCAGTAGTCCAATGATTTTGAACACCGTTGGATCTCCTTCATTTAAGTGGGCGGCCCGCCGTAGTGACGTTGCCAGAAGCGTATGCTGACCGGAAGGGTGACGTTTAGCCAGAACGCTGTAAACATCAGGGTGTAGCGAGCGGCCAGGGAAGCCGAAAGCACCTGCGCGACCAGTATGCCAAGTGTCATGGTGATCCTCTGAGCAATCACCGATCGGACAATCTTCCAGTCGAAGCTAACAGATGAGTAACGCCGAACTGGCCGAGGAGTGGTATGGGTTGCAACCAACCGCTCAACGGCTGGGGAAAGATCCACAGCAGCTGTTAGTCCTGCTTCACCCTTGCTGGGCCTGGGCACACACGGAGACAACAGGTTCTACCGCAATTGGCGCGCTCAGCGTACTCATCACCGCCGGGAATAGCGCTAGCACGTCTTCGGATTTCGCGTGCTCATCGCGAGCCGCTAAATCGCGATATCGCTCCATCATGAAGTATTTACCGCTGTCACCCCGATATGGCGCGTAGAAAAGCGTACCACTTTCTATTTCCAACACCTTCGCGGCCACTGTGGTTATTGCCGCTTCAAAGGCCCGTTCACTGCCAGGCTTTACTTCGAAAGTGGCGATATAGCCAACTTCTGCGCAGGGTTCCGCGAAGGCAAGGCCGGTGATTGTCATTGCAATGGTCGCAAAGAAGTAGGTGGCGATGGTGTTAACTGAGATTGCCATAGTATGAGTCGCTATCGGTGAATTGCTGGTGTGAAAGCCAGCCATGCTACTTCACGCTAAGCACCTCGGCTATGGCCAGCGACTGCCAGGTCCGAAAAACTCAGCTTAGCAGCCGCTTGGCGATGTTAAGCAGGTGGATTTGGCTGGTCCCTTCGTATATGCGAGCGGCGCGAACGTCCCGGTAAAACCGCTCGATTCCTCTGCCCTTCACATAGCCTTGGCCACCGAATATTTGCACCACGCGATCTGCGACTCGACAACACATTTCTGTGGAAAAATACTTGCACAGCGAAACATCCATCGTCACATCCTCCCCTCGGTCGCGCTTTCTTGCGGTTTCTAGGATCAACGCTCGAGCTGCTTCAATTTCGACCTTGCTCTCAGCAAGCATGGCTTGTATTAACTGGTACTCGCCGATGGGCTGCCCAAACTGCTCGCGTTCCTGTACGTAGCGCAAGGCCTCATCCAGCATCCGTATGGCCGGTCCTGTTGAAAGGGCAGAGAGATTAATGCGCTGCTTGTTCAGGGCCTTCATGACAGTTGCAAAACCTACGCCCGGGCGTCCTCCGATGATGGCCGAGGCTGGGACTCGACAGTCTTTCAGAAAAACTTCGCCGATCGGCGCGCCTTCCTGACCCATCTTTGGCGTGGAGCCGCTGGTCGTGAGCCCTGGCGTACCACGTTCGATCAGAAAGGCGCTGATGCCGCTGCCGCCCCGGTCGCGATCATCTGTACGCGCAAACACGGTGAATAGATCGGCGATGGGAGCAAGAGTAATGTAATGTTTGTGACCGTTGATCACATACTGGTCGTCTGCGCTAAGCACTGCCTTGGCTTTTAATGCTGTCGCGTCGGAACCCGCTCCGGGTTCAGTGAGAGCCAGGCACCCGAGCATTTCGCCGCTGGCGAGCTTAGGCAAATACTGTTCCTTTTGCTCAGTGGTGCCATCTCGAATCAAGCACTCCGAGCCAATACCGGCGTTTTGAGCGCCTACTACTCGATAGGCAACGGAGCACTGAGTTAGCTCAATGAACGCCAAAGCCAGTTCTTCACTACTCAGCCCGGACCCGCCGTAGGCTTCTGGAATGCTCCAGCCAAAGGTGCCGAGGCGGCGCATTTCAGCGACGACTGATTCCGGCACCTGGTCTTCAAGCTCAACGCGATCTTCGTTGGGAATCGCAACATCCCGAACAAATGCGCGGGTGGCGCTAAGCAGCTGATCCATCGCCTGTTGATCGCGAATCATTCATGTCTCCGTTTTCGCCCTAAACTCCCCCAGCGCCCAAGTGCAGCTCTTGCCGTGCACAGTGTGCGAGCGAATCGCAAAGCGCGTTGGCACCCACGATCACAACGTATAACACGGATTATCGGTTGCATGAACTGTTGCAGTTGACAGGTAGGCACTGACCGTTAGTCTTCGGCATTCAATCATCGATGGTGCCGACGTTGAGTTTTAGCCCCTGGGAGCTGTTGGCCGGCCTGACGCTGTTTCTCTTGGCGATGTCGCAAATCGAGGACACGATCCGCACCCTGGCTGGCCAGCGATTCAAACACTTAATCGTTGAGAATACCCAGACACCACTGCGGGGTATTCTCACAGGCACCGTTGCGACGGCCATATTGCAGTCGAGTTCGCTAGTCACCCTCATGTTGCTAGCACTGGTTGGGGCTCGAATAATGCCGATGCGCAATGCCCTAGCAGTGGTCATTGGCGCCAATTTGGGAACAACGGCAACCGGCTGGATCGTCGCGACCATCGGATTCAAATTGGACTTAGAAAGCGTTGCTTTGCCTTTGGTCGCCTGCGGCGGGCTCATCAGTGCCATGGTGCAAGGGCAGCGATGGCGGACGCTCGGTCAGTTCACCATGGGCTTGGGTCTGCTGTTACTTGGCTTGCAGTACATGAAAGGCGCGATGGGTGATGTTTCCGCTGCGGTTCCGACCGATCTTCTCGTACAGTTCAATAGTCTCGAATTTTTGCTGTTCGGTGCGCTGATGTCGGCGTTAGTTCAGTCTAGCTCGGCGGTCATGGTGATTGCGCTGAGTGCGATCAATGGTGGCATTCTCGATATCGGCTCCGCGGCAGCTCTCGCAATTGGGGCAGATCTGGGCACCACCAGTACCGTGATTCTTGGTGCCATTCGAGGGTCAGCGAGCAAGAAGCGCGTAGCCCTCGGGCACCTGACGTTTAACTTGGTTACCGATGTGGTGGCCTTCATTTTGTTAACACCGTTACTGGCGCTAACGCTGCCTCTGGGTGATCCAGTCATGCGCTTGGTAGCCTTCCACTCTATGTTCAATTTGCTCGGCATCTTTCTGTTCGCACCGTTTACCGCTGCGCTAGCGAACTTTCTGAATCGGCGTTTTGTGGACTCCAACGATGTCATTAGTCGCCACCTGGGTGAGGCGCCGATAGAGCTGCCCGAGGCAGGACTATCGTCTCTGTGGCAGGAGCTAAGGCATCTGCTTGTTCAAGTGCACCTACGCAACCAAATGGCTTTGGCCTTGCAAAAACGCACCATGCTGTCGGTGGCTCGCGACTACGATCTTGGCGATGAAGAAGATCCAGCCAGAGCCTATGCACGCAGCAAAGAGCTCGAGGGCGAGATGGTGCAGTACGCTATTGAACTGCGCGAGGCACAGCTGACTACGGAGCAGCACTCAGCCATTGATGCCATGACGAAAGCAAGCCGCAGCGCGCTGCAGTCGGCGAAGTACTGCAATGATCTGCGTCGCGATGCAGAGCTCTTAGAGACAGTGTTGCCACGTCTGAGCCAGCGGGCGATTCGCGCCCAGCAAAGCTTGTATGCGCAGTTCGGCAGAACTTTGGACGAAGAAGATTCGTTTCTATTGCAGCACGCGGAGCTGGTGGAGCAGATAGAAGAAGATCACGAGACCTTCCACGAGTTGATTTATGAGGCCATTAAGGCAGGCCAAATTAGCGATAAGGAGGTTTCTGCTCTGCTGAACTGGAATCGGGCACTGTACAATTCCAATACTTCGATGCTCTCCGCTCTGCGTACGCTGATGACAACAGCACCCATTGTTAGCGAAGCTTTTTCCGAATTGCCTCCTGCAGCTGTTGCTTGAACTCTGCCTCGCTCATCTGTAACAGGGCTTGCCCTTGCGCCTGGCAAGTCATTGCTAATTCGGCCATCTCTACAGCCATTGCGCTGAACAGCGACTGTCGATGTTTAGGTTTGGCATATCTAATTGTTACGTCAAGATCCTGTAGCTCGCCGAGGTCATGGGTGAGGGAGCGGAGCCCTTGGGCCAGGTCTCGTAGGACTTTGTTGAAGGAGCCTTCGATCAGTAACAGCAAGACCAGTAGGGTTTTACACTTTCGTCGCCAAAGATGCCATTGCTCCAAATTGAGGTCAGCTAGAGTTTCGGGGTGGGGCGTCACCTTCTTTGCCGCGCCATAGCAGCGTGCGATGTGGTATTCGATGCCGGGTTGGTCGCTGCCAGCATCTAGAGCGCTAAAGCCTTCGGCGATCTGTGCTAGGTCGTTGCGCAAGCATTGGGTCCAGTGTTCGTCGATTAGGCGCTTTGTGGACTGGCGATACGCTCGCTCAGCAGCCCTTGGAAGCTGCTTGCTGATCTGCGATAGATCGGCGCGAGTTAACACCTGGGTGCGGATAAAGGCGTCTCTGGCGGCGCTTAAGCGTTGGGTCATTCGCTTGATCTTGCGTCGAAGTTTCTTGCGTTGCTGGTTTCTTGGCACCAGGCACAGCAGCGCATTGAGGTGTTTACCGGCAAGCCTGACGTCGTGAATGAACTCATCGAGATCCGGGCCTGGTGTGCGCGCTTGATCTAGCTTCGCCAGAATGCTCTGAGTCTGGGCTCGAGCAAGGCGCTGAACGTTTTCCTTTAAGGGCTTATTCGGTTTGTAGCGCCAGCCCTTTGTTGTGGTTACCTTGCAGGTCGACGACAGGCTTCGCTCACTCACTGACGACCAAAACGTCTTCATCGAGATGGTGGATAAGTGACTCTGCGGTGTTGCCCAGTATGGCTGCACCGATGCCGGACCTTGCGTGAGTACCAACGATTACGAGAGTGCTGCCGATCTGCTGGGCGCAGTCTGCGATAACTTTGCTCGGCTTGCCTTCAAGTAGGTGTATGTTGGCATCCTCAAGACCGATTTCCGCGGTCACCTTACTCACAGTTTTGCCGAGCGCGGCGACCAGGCTTTGGTGCTCGGACGTCTGTTGATCAAGACCACCCAGCTCGACTAGCCAGGGCTGCATGGCTGGGTAACAAGACACGACATGGATGTGTGCTGATAGAAATTGCGCCATGCTTTTTGCTGTCCTTAGCAGCTGTCGATTCAGGCGCTCGTGGGCCAAATCGTAGCCATCGATGGCGACGACGATGGCTGTAGGTTCGTGCCAATCTTTGTTGCCGCAAAGGAGCACGGGCACTCTGCTATGGCGAAGCAGATTCCAATCTTCTGGCGTGCGTACTCTGGCGATTCCAGTGGGTTCGTGCTGCTCGGCTTTTATGATCAGGTCGGCGGACACACTGGTAGCGTGCAACAGCGCTTCTTCCCAGGCTCGCTCGCCCCAAATCGTGGTGCACTCGATTGCCGGCGCAACCTCGCTGTCGAGCAGTTCAAAGACTTGGTGGCTGAGCGCCTGTCGAGCGGTGTCCAAAATACTATTGATCACACGCTGGCGTTCATTAGCGGCGGTCTCATGCCAATCTAGGGTCGGGTCGTAAATGACCCGCAAAATGTGCAGCTCGGTAGGTAGCTCGCCGGATGATGAGCGATTTTGGAGGGTCCTTGCCTTTTCAAGCAATGGTTGCAGCTCTGAATTGTCGTCGACCAGCACTAAGAGGCAGTTGAGCTTGTCCATTCCAGAATCCAATGCGATTTGTGCCTGAATCTACAACGGCGGGTTAGGGTGCGGTATGCGTAGAACCCGCAGCTGGCACCCGGTTGTTGGACGCTCGCGGTCTTCGGGGCCTCTTATACCATTCTGGTTAGTTGATTTAGCGCAGCGGCAACACAAGTGAATAAGCCCAGCCAGGGGATCCAAGTGGGCACCGTTCTCTGCTGATGATCGCCCTTTGCTTCTCGTTGATGGATGCGTAATAGGCTCAGATTAGCCAACGCGAACACGATCAACATCACAATTGCAGTCACTTCAGCCAATCGCGCTAGGCTGCCATTGAGGGCGAGCGCGCCGATGCACAGTGCGACCAATAGGGTCGCGTTAACCGGGGTGCGGGAGTCCCTGCTAACCTTGCCTAGCAAACTCGGCAGCTGGCCGCGACTTGCGAGGCCGTAGAGTACCCGCGAAGACATGACCATCTGAATGAGTATGCCGTTGACGATCGCTATGGCGCTGATGAGGGTCATCGGTAGCGGATTTCGCTGAGTCAGGGTTGCGTAGAGGTCTGCCATCGGCGCTTCCATTGTCGCGAGGGTTGCTGATGTGACAGCCAGCTGCGCGCCGATCACGAGGACGAGGTAGAGCACAGTGCTAATCACCAGGGTGAGGATGATTGCCCGGGGTAGAACGGTTTTCACATTTCGAACTTCTTCGGCGACTTCAACCATGTCTTCGAAGCCAATGTAGGCGTAGAACGCCAGCACGGCGGCGAAAGTGATCGAGGGCAACGCAGCGAAGTCTGGCAGCCCACCGTGCCAGGTCAGGCGGTTGTAATCGATGCTGTCATAACAGATCCAACTGATCCAAAGCAGACCACAGACTTCGGCCACGCTGATCACTCCGGCAACCAGCACGGATTGCTTGATGCCCCAACAGGTGAGCAAGCACAGCAAAACGACTGTAGCCGCGATCAGCAATTGCCGATCAGCATCCAGCAACCCTTGAACATAGTTGGCCATGCCGTTGAGCAGGGCGGCGCTCGAGACAACGCCAGCCAGTGCGACCAAGATGCCCACGGTGAACGCGAGCCTAGGTGAGCCTAGACCCATTTGCACATACTTGGCCGTAGCTCCCGCCTGGGGGTAGCGGCTAGAGAGCTCAGCGAAGGAAAACGCGGTCAGCCCGGCGATCAGAGAGGCGAGTAAAAAGGACCATGGGGCGTTCGGTCCCGCAACCGCGGCGATCTCTCCGAGCAAGGCGTAGATGCCGGCACCGATGGTAGTACCAATGCCATACAGCAAGAGCATGGGTAAGTTGACTGCTCGTCTTAGTGCGGGGTTTATGTCGGTCTTGATTTGAGGCAATCTCTGAGGTGGGGTTGAGGGCTACGGATTTGCCGCGCCAGCCTAATATGAAACTCGCAGCGTCGAGTGGAAAATACTGTGGATGGTTCGACTCAAGCTACGTAGATGTCCGGATACGAAACCCGGATCCAAAGGCTAGCCTGCCTCGAACGCTAAATTTTTGGGAGTGGGGCATCGTGCGGCTACGGATTCTGCAACAGATTCTTTTCCTAGTGACCGCGCTGTGGGTTACCGGATGTTCGAATACCCCAAATACCCCAAATGCCCCAAATACCCCTATTACCTCTGAGGCACCACCTGAAGTCGATGTGGAAGCCTCGATTGCCAGAGGTGAATATCTGACTGTTCTGTTGGGCTGCGGCCAATGCCATACCGACGGCGCGCTGAGTGGTCGTGAGCAGGGCCGTTGGTTGGCAGGGTCTCTGACCGGCATCGCACATACTGCAGACGCTGATGGCGCCAATCCTGGCATTGTCTTTCCGAAGAATCTCACTTCCGATCCTGAAACAGGGCTGGGGAACTGGTCTAAGACCGCCATCGTCAATGCCATCCGGCGAGGCGTCGACGAGCAGGGCCATTGGGTCAGTTCTGTCATGCCTTGGATGAACTACCGCTTGATCACGAAGCCCGACCTGGAGTCCATAGCAGACTATCTGTTGTCGCTACCGCCAATACGGCAAGCGGTTCCGCCGGCCATTCAGCCGGGTGAACCGGTGACGGCGCCCTATATTCGAATTGGCCTGTACATCTTTGACCCAACAGGAAACCTGGAAGGAACGCGGGATCCGGCCGCGAACCGCTAGTTCGAGCCTGCAATTCGGCCGCTAATTCCTCTTGAGCCTGTCGAGCATGTGCTGATATGCCTTATTGAGCTCTTCTCCGAAGGCTGTTGCGGCTACCATGGCTTCTTGACTCATGTCCTCGACTTTGTCCTCGAAGTCGTTCCACTTGTGCTCAAGTCCTTCCCACTCTTCCTTCAACTCCATTTCACCGAGCTTTAGCTGCACTGTGAGGCGCTCGCGATCGCGTTTTAGGGACTTGGCGAGTTCCTTAAGCGCACGCCGGGTATCTTCACCCAAATCAGATTGAGTCATGGTTGCATCGCTCCTTTACGGTCGTTTCTTAGTTTGCGAGCTTAACGGAGAGTTCCCAATACGAACAAACCGAGGCGCGCTCATGGAGTTGGCGCGTAGCGGTTGCTAGGGACAAGGCTCGAATTTCGATGGAAGCAACTTGAATCTTTCGATTGTTCGAATTGTGCGGTAGGCTTTCTCGGCGCATTACAGGGAGGGTCTGATGGCAAAGGGAACACTGCATACCAGCACCGCCAAGGCGCCCCAGAGTACGGCACAAGCGGTTCTGACCAAAGAAGCGGACAAGAGCCATCACGCGGTGGTGATCAGCCCGGGAGGCAGCCCTTGCGCTGCGGTCATGGACTATCAGGGGCAACGAATACTGGCTAAGGACGCGCCCCATCTGCCGCTGCATCGCTGTACTCACAGGCATGAGTGCCGCTGTATCTATTTGCACTACTCAGACCGTCGGGAAGAAGACCGTCGCCAGGACTTCGTCCAGAGCGCCATGGTTTCCCGGGACTTTCGTTCCTCTTTAGATCGGCGACGGGACGGTACCTGGCGCCAGACCAACAAGGAACCTACGGCGCAAGACGTTCGAAATTCGGAAAAACGTCTGCAACAGATCGTTGATCGGCTGCTCGATCAAGACGCTGAGGTGAGTCTGGATGACTTCTACAATTCTGCGCAGCAGCTTCGCGAAGACCTCGAGTTTCTGTTGCTGTTGAAGAGTTAGGCGCACCAGGCCAGGCCTTGCCTGGCTGCAGTCTGGGCTCTAGAGTGGCCGCAGAACACCCTGCGGAGCCTGTCACTCGATGAAAAATTTCCCGACTTCTCCGGACCAGTTGAGCACCTCGTGGTTGCAAGAGGCGCTTGGGTTCGAGGTCGCTGGCTTCAATGTAGAGTATTTCAGCGAAGGCGCCGGTGTGATGGCTTGGGTTATGCGCCTCACCTTGGACACGCCAGCTGGCTGCCCCGACAGTGTGATCGCAAAGTTCCCATCACCGTCAGAAGCTAACAGGCAGGTCGCCGGAACCTACAACATGTACGGGCGTGAGGTCGATTTCTACTCGAGCATTGCTGGGAACATCGCTGTACCGACGCCAGCCTGCTATTTTTCGGCTTTCGAACAACAATCCTCCGACTTCGTGTTGTTGCTCGAAGATATTGGCCACATGCGCATCGGTGATCAGGTCGCGGGTTGCAGCTTAGAAGAAGCCATCGCGGTGGTAGATGCGGTGGCCGACTTTCATGCCAGCGCATGGCAGCCCACTGAGTTTCCAGATTTGGTGTCGCACGACAACGAAGCCCAGCGGGCAGGCATGAGCGCTGGCTTTGCAGCAGGTTGGCCAGTTGTTCTGGACCAGTTTGGTGAGCACATTCCTGCTGCAATGCGTAGTGCTTGTGCCCGGCTGCCCGCAGCGGTGCCTGCGCTGTTGCAGAAGATGTGCGAAGAGCCGGTATGCCTGACCCACGCAGATGTACGTCTCGACAACATCTTCTTCGCCCAGGACAAAGTAGCATTTGTCGACTGGCAATCGATCTGCACATCAGCGCCTGAGCAGGACCTTGCCTACTTCGTTACCCAGAGTGTGCCGATTAGCGTTCGCCAGCAAGTCGACTTCGTCGAACGCTATCATCAGAGACTGACTGAGCGCGGCATTGATTACAGCCTGGCGCGATGTAGAGAGCGCTACACCGTCAGCGCGCTCTATTTAGTGTGCTATGCGGTGGTCATCGCGGGCACGTTAGATCTGGCGAACGAGCGTGGTCAGGCACTGGGGCGCACCATCATCGCCAACACTTTTACTGCTATTGACGAGCTTGATGCGCTGTCGCTGCTTTAGCCGGCGGGCGCATCTCAGCTTCTGGGTGTCGTTGTCTTGTGACTTTGTCGACGTGCAAATGAGAATGGCCGCACGGAATTGGCCGAGCTGATCCCTAAGGATTGTCTGACTGCTCCGCGGGAGCTGATTCAGGGAAGACTTAGTGCGCGCGTTATCTGTGCAAAAGAATTGGGGCTTGGGCCGCTGGGGCAAGTTTCTCGGCAAATATTTTTTGCTGTTCTACGTCATTCAGGCAGCTGCTGGGTTCGTCTTTGGCGCCGGCTACACCCTCTATTTGATGTACGCGTAGGATCCCGCAGGGTTCAGCTGCCGACCTTGTAGCTGGCCATGTGCATGAGGTGATGCAAGGTCTCCTCCTGGCGCTCACTGGGAACCGCAACGCTTGCCGGGAATAGCATGGCTTCTTCAGCGATATCCACCCACTGAGCCAGCCTTGCCGGTACTTCGTCCGGAGTGCAGGCCACCGCGATTTCGTCAACCAGAGCATCGGGTATGAGTTTGGCCATAGCGGCGAAATCGTACTTAGCCAACAGCCGCCGACAAGCAATGCCGACCTCACGCAAGCCGTGCAGATCGAGAATCGAGTGATAGTGTTCAACAGAGAACGAAAAGCCGATCTGAGACTTGGCATCGAGTCGGGCGAGCTCCACGTCGTCATTGATAGAGACGATTAAGTGGGGAAAAATCGGACATGCGCCCTCGGGTCGATTTGCCGCTGCTTCGGCTTCGCGCAGCGTCGGTTGGCTAACCTCCCTATGCCACTTGCGTGTATGGACTGGATGTCCAACGAGTCCGTCAGCAAACTCACCAGCGGCTGCAATCATCCCTCGATTCACCCCAGCCAGTAGCAGTGGGATTTGCCTCAGGGCGGTTCCGCGGTAATAAGTGGGGATGTCGATTTGCCAACTCTCACCAGACCAAGCGAAGCCAGGACCGCTGGCCGCAATTAGCTTGCGTAGCAGTGCAAACAGCTCCCGTGCGCGGCTCACCGGCTTGCCAAAGGGAACGCCATACCACTGTTCGTTCATGCGCTGCAGGCCGGTGCCTAGGCCCGGTCGAAATCGACCATTGCTGATTTGGTCGACGTCGATGATGCCGTTGCCTAGCACGATGGGTGAGCGGGTAAAGGTATTGGCAATGCCCGTACCAATCTCGATCGTGCTGGTCTGGGCTGCGATTGCGGCAGCCTGAACCAGGGCGTTGCTTGCCTGGAAGTCCACAGTCCAAACACTATTGAAGCCAGCGCGTTCCGCTGCGCGAGCCGTTTCAACGTTCGCTCCAGCGCCGTTGCCGGTTAACAAAAGACCGAGTTTCATGGGTACAGCGCCGACGTTAAATCACTGGCGTAGAAGGCGCGGACCTCGAAATATTCCGTATAGTGCACCGGATCCTCGGCTCGCAGATGCTTTAGGTAGGAATGCCTGCCTGGCAAGGATGCAAGCAATTCGATGGGTGCTGCAGACATGACCCCCCTTAGATTGGTGCAGAAGCGAATCGACATTGAGTGTACGCCAAAGGCTGGCCGTTGTGACGCGCATCACAGCTGCAGTGGAACCAGTGGACGTTGCGACGATGCTTAGTCGAACCTGGAGCAGGAATGGGTCAGTATTTGTGAACCAACAAGGACTGCTGGTTTGAGAGTGCTGTTCATCTTACTTGCCATAACCTGTTTCGCCCTATCGTTCCTGCTCTTTCTACGGCAGGCACCTACTGTGCCTGTGCTTGGAGCTTCCTCGAACGACTGGAATGCGGAAGCTTTCTGGCACCTCGGCTGGGGTGATTCTGGGGTACACAAAGGCATCGACATATTTGCGGATGCCGGTACTTCGGTCATTTCAGCCACAGCCGGTTTGGTGCTGTTTACCGGTGAGCGCTCGCTGGGTGGCAAGGTCGTTCTCGTTTTGGGTCCTGGTGGCTTCGCGCACTACTACGCGCACATGGATACCATCGGTGTTCGATTCCTGCAATTGGTCGACCGCGGGCAGCACATTGGCACCGTTGGTACCACGGGTAACGCCGCCAACAAAGCACCGCACCTGCACTACTCAGTCTTACGTCCCCTACCAGACCTCAGGCGCTATACGGCGACAGAGCATGGGGTCGAGCGCATGTTCTACCTGGATCCGAACGATTACCTTGGTGCTCGGTAACATGGGTGATATGGACAACAAACAAACCAATTCGATGTCAGCCCGTCAGGTGCACGATCGATATCTGCGCGCAAGCTCAGTGGGCCGAGTGGCGCCGCCCCCATCCCGCCGGCGATGGCTTGGCGAGGATCACAAACGCATCGTCTATGTAGCCCTGCTGCTGAGTCTGACGACGGTTGGTTTGGCGCAACAACGACATACACGCAGCGTCGAACCAGCGGCCTATACGGTTGAAACGGTTCGTGATGGACTGCATAAAACGCTGCCGCAACTGCCTAATATTGAAGAGATTGAGATCTCGCGTGCGCCTTTGGAAGTGATTGCAACACCGGTGGCCAGGCGCCGAGTGATCGAGCAGCCGGTCGCATCGCAAAACTCTCTGGACGAGGCAGACGCGGCCCAAGACTACCTAGTGATCGTCTACTCGACCGACGAAGAGCGTAAAGCCGTTGATTATGTGCGCGAACATCTCGCTGAAGAGGGTGCGTTACAAGTGATTCAATCGAATACCGGCTATTACGGGGTCACCTTGGGTGCATTCAGCGCGGAGCAGGCAGTTCGCGCGCGGCAAAAAGCCATTCGCAAGGAACTGGCAGCTGATGCCTACTTGATGCATCGCAACCGCGTGGTTCGCTGGGTTTCGAATCTGCCGGTCGGTGTGGTCAGTGAGCCCGCGGTTGGACGCGGTAAAGGGGAAGTCTGATCCCTAAGCTGCTGCCTATGGCCTCATAGGATCTACCCTCGCCAAGGCGCTAACCTGGCTCATCGAAAGCAAAAGTAGCCGCTTTATCGGCCTGAAACTTCTTAAGAAGTTCTGCCCAAAGGTTCCTCTGATTCAGACGATTCGATTCCGGGTCCGCGGGCAGCTGTGGACTTTTTTAATGGTGTATTCTCAGCCTCCGACCGGGAACGATGCTTGGACAATTTTACTAAGGAGCAGGGCATGGCAGATTATTCAGGTGAACAGATGCAAAGCTTGCTGGACCAACAGCGACAAGCCTACTTGGCCGAGGGCTTCGTCAGTCCAGCGGTCCGCAAAGACCGCCTAGCCCGAGCCATCGATCTATTGACCCAGCACGCTAAGCGTTTAGTGGATGCCATGGGTGCGGATTTTGGCCACCGCAGCGAGCACCAGTCGATGTTTGCCGATGTGGCGGCATCGGTGGCCCCGCTTCGAAATGCGCAACAGCATGTGGAACGCTGGATGAAGCCTGAGAAACGCAAAGCGGGTCCGTTTCCGCTCAATCTCTTGGGTGCCAAGGCACGAGTAGAATTTCAACCGCTGGGCGTGGTGGGTGTTATCAGCCCCTGGAACTTTCCGGTCAATCTGGCGTTTTCGCCTCTGGCTGGCATTTTTGCCGCTGGCAATCGCTGCATGATCAAACCTTCCGAGTTCACGCCAGCGACCAGCGAGGCGATGGCAGAACTGATTGCCCAGACTTTTGATCCGGCGGAGTTGGTGGTGGTTACTGGTGGGCCACAGACCGGGGCTGATTTTACCAAGCTGCCTTTCGACCACCTGCTGTTTACCGGGGCCACGTCCATTGCCAAGCACGTCATGCGGGCAGCTGCAGAGAACCTGGTTCCAGTCACTTTGGAGCTCGGCGGCAAGTCACCGGTGGTGGTTGGCCGCTCTAGCGATATTCAGAAAACCTCCGATGCCATCATGGCTGGCAAGATGATGAACGCTGGGCAGATCTGTCTGGCCCCGGATTATGTTTTCGTGCCGGATGAGCGAGTGGACGAATTTGTCGACGCAGCCCAGCGTTCAGTGACCAAGATGTTTCCGACATTGCTGGACAACCCCGACTACACTTCAGTGATCAATCAAAACCACTTCGAACGCATCAACGGCTACATTGAAGAAGCGCAGAGCAGCGGCGCAAAGGTGGTGGAGATCAATCCGGCCCAGGAGGACTTCCGACAGCAGCCGTTTCATAAGATCCCGCCAACCCTGATCGTCGATCCGGATGACGGCTTGAAGGTCATGCAGGAGGAGATCTTTGGACCGGTCATGCCGATCAAGTCCTATAAGCAGGTAGAGGAGAGCATTGACTATATCAATGACCATCCCCGGCCTTTGGGCTTGTACTACTTCGGTACTGATACTGCAGAAGAGTCCGAGCTGTTATCACGCACCACCTCTGGCGGCGTCACCGTGAACGATGTGGTGATGCATGTCGCTCAAGAAGACTTGCCATTTGGTGGTGTTGGGCCTTCGGGCATGGGCAGTTACCACGGCCATGACGGCTTCAAAACCTTCAGCCACGCCAAGGCAATCTATACTCAGACTAAGGTCAATATCGCCGAGCTCGGCGGCTTGCGACCGCCTTACGGCGAGAAGATCATGAAAACGATCAAGGCCCAGATGCGCTAGTTAAAGCGCAACTAGCGAGTTTGATCGAGATCAATTGAAATATCAGGTGCTGCGGTAAATTCTACAGGTCAGGGATATGCCTTGATGCTGGGGTATTGCGTGTGAGAAACGAGTAAGTTGGGGTAGGTGACATGAACATTGCAACAAAAACACAGATTCAAGACCTAGAGCTCGTAGGCGAATTCGACGTGCTGATCGTTGGCGCCGGCATTTCCGGGATCGATGCCGCCTATCATCTGCAACAGAACCTACCAGGCCGATCCTTTGCCTTGCTCGAGACTCAACAAACCTTTGGTGGCACTTGGGCCACACACCGCTATCCGGGAATTCGCTCAGACAGCGATCTCTTTACCTTCGGCTACAAGTGGAAGCCTTGGGTTGGCGCCCCGATCGCGACAGCCGATCAGATTCTGAAGTATCTGAATGAGGTATTGGACGAACAAGATATTCGTCGACACATTCAGTACAGCACTCAGGTGCAGTCTGCTGTCTGGTCGTCTGAGGAGAAATCCTGGACGGTGGTAGCCAAGCGCATCGAAACGGGCGAGCTGGTGCGCTATAGCGCTAACTTTTTGTGGATGTGTCAAGGCTACTATCGTCATGCTCAGGGTTACACGCCAGAATGGCCCGGTATGGGAGACTATCAAGGGCAGATCGTACACCCACAGACCTGGCCTGAGGACCTGGACTACAAGGGTAAGCGCGTATTAGTGATCGGTTCTGGAGCGACTGCAGCCACGGTTGTACCCGCCATGGCCGAAGACTGCGAGCACATTACGCTGTTGCAGCGTTCGCCCACCTACTTTGCCCCGGCACCGAATCGCAACGACGTGGCTGACATGTTGCGCGAGCTCGACGTGCCTGATGAGTGGACCCATGAAATCGTCCGGCGAAAAATTTTGCATGATCAGCAAGAGGTCACCCGTCGATCGTTCGAAGAGCCGGAAGGGTTAAAAACAGAATTGTTGGCTGCTGCCCGCGAATATTTGGGAGAGGATTTCGACATCGAAACTCACTTCACGCCCAAGTATCGACCTTGGCAGCAGCGCTTGGCATTCTTACCGGACGGTGATCTATTCCAAGGTATTCGCTCAGGCAAGGCCTCAGTAGTAACCGATCAAATAGAACGATTTACTGAGAAAGGGTTACGGCTGAAGTCCGGGCAAGAGTTGGAGGCAGACATCATCGTCACCGCCACGGGTTTCGATTTGTGCGTACTCGGCGATATCGAGTTCACGGTAGACAGTGAGCGCGTAGACTTTGCCGATACTGTGACGTACCGCGGCATGATGTTCACCGGTGTGCCAAACCTGGCCTGGGTGTTTGGCTACTTTAGAGCCAGCTGGACGCTACGAGCCGATCTTATTTCAGAGTTCCTTGTGCGCATGTTCCAGCAAATGGATGATCAAGGTGCGCAGGTGGTGGTGCCCACGCTTGGCGCGGAAGACGACAACATGCCTCGGTTGCCTTGGATCGACCCAGACAATTTCAATCCAGGTTATCTAATGCGTAGCATCCACTTGATGCCAAAACAGGGCGACCATGAGCCGTGGAGCTTTACCCAGGACTACTGGCGGGAGAAAGATGAGTTCCCCGCTGCAGACTTAGACGACGGCAACCTGGTATACAGCTAGCCACCGCATTCTGCGCATTGCTGTTAACTAGGCCAGGGAGGCATAGGGCGCAGTAATTTCGAAAGCACAAACAAGGTCATAGGCCTGGCCTTGCTCGTCGTTCGTACCTGCCTCCCAGCCGTGCCATGGGTAGTCGACGGCGCCGTTGTCTTTGAGCCTTGGACGCTGCGTAGTGCCGTCTATGTGAAAAAACGGCCCATGTTCGTCTCCACGCTGCATGGGGAAGCGTTGCCTAGGTTCGGCATCTTGAGCATCGCATAGGTACATGCCGCCACTGCCAGTGCCGTTCGCCATCACCCAGTGGACCTCAGCAAACGCCGGAGCTGTGGCGGATGGATCATGACCATGGTTGTGAGTCGATAGCCCAACGCCTTTGCCAGCCGTCCAAAAGATGACGTTGGCGATCTCCTCTCCGTGTTCATCCAGCAAGTGTATGCCTGAGGTCATGTAGGCATCCGCATCGCGAAAGAAGTCTGTGACCGCATTGAACCGTTCGTGAAAATGTACGAACGGGAGTTCCTCGGCCATGGGACCCTGGAACACCACTTCACTCATATCGCCCAGTTCGGTTGGTGCGTTGGCAGCTTCGGTAAAGATGGCAACCAGTGCACCGCTTGCTCCGGCCCGCACCTCGCCTTGCAGTCGCGTGCTACGAACCTCGAATGGCGTTGCATAGGGGCGACGTTTGGGTTGCTCAAGGGTGCCAGTAATGACCTTGGCATACACTCTTGCGGAACTCGGTGCAGCCTCTAACGCTTCGCTGGCTGGAAGCAAAGCGAACTGCAAAGTCCAGCCAGCGAGCCGCCACTGCGGGGAGGCTATGAGTGCTTGCGGATTGCGCGTAGAGCCGAACGAGAGGTTGATGCCCCCGCGCTCAGGGTTAGCACTCGGTGCTAGATTCGCGGGTAATTCCGTAATTTGCATGACCGTCTGCTCCTTCGGAGACTTGCTCCAGGGCATTCTTGCCCTCGCCACTGGTAATGGTCAACTCCAAGTATTGCCATGAGGCGGGCGCTTGGATCGGCGCTGCAGAAGCTAGCCGGTTGGGCGCGCCCACAACAATACTGCTCCGCCCGGTGAAGGCAGACAAAGACGACGCTGGCGCTCGCCTAGAACGCTGAAGCTGGGTCGTGTGAAGTTTACGCACGGGGAGCCGGAGCCAGGGGGATTCACTAGCACGAACCCGTTCGAATAGTCGCGTCGGTAGAGCCCATCACGGGTGAGATAGCGCTCGCTTAGCACCTCTCCTAGATCCACCAGATACCCAGGATAGAAGCGCTCCGGGCTCATGCGCGCACGCTCGCCATCTGCACCGAGTAAGTCGCGGCCCTGGTTAACGAGGAAGTAGAAGGCGAGTTCGTAGTCACGGTTTGCTGGTGACTGGTTGTTTTGGTCGTCGTCATCGAGAATGATGGCGCGATCGAGTGCGTGCACCAGATCCACCAAGGCGAGAAAGCGGTTAAAGCCGTAGCTGCCATCGCGGGATTTGATCCCGCGATCACTCACGCCACGCTGCAAGGCCAGATAGTCTGCAGCGCGAATCTGGCGATGCAGCAAGGGGTCGTCAAACTCTGTCGCGTACCAGATCATATTGTGAACGAGCTCGGCGTCCGGGAAAGTGGTTCTCGCCAGCTCTAGAAACTCGACCATGTTGCGACGATAGCTCGCCAACGTCATCGGTTGTCCGCTGCTGCGATCGATTGGCTGGATGATTTCACCCACGCCGTTACTGACCCGCCAGGCGAGATTCACATCATCGATGTAAAGACCGCGATAACCTGCTTGCAGCAGAGCTGCAGCCTGGTTTAATCGGTGCTGGCGAAAGCCGCTGTTGCTCAGGTCGGCGGCGAACTGGGGACACTTTCCGTCTTGGCAGTCGTAGGGAATATACAGGTCGTTGCCGCTCGAATCCTTCAGGATCCACTCCGGTTTTGAGCGCTGCAGCCCAGTACGGGGTTTGATTGCATAGGCGTTAAGGTAGGCCCACGCTTTCGGAAACCATAGTAGACGCGAATCAAAGTAGGGGCTATAGGTGAGCATGCGAGCGTAGTGCTCTTGCATCCAGAGTTGACGCTGCGGTGACGGCGAGCGAGTCCAGGGGTCAAAATCGGATCGAGCATTTACGAAGAAATTGACCCGTCCGATGCTGTTCGAATCAGTTGAACGCGGCCGTTCAGATTTTGCTGGTGCAGGCCCGGCGCAGGACCATAAGAGCAAAAGACAAGCGAGCAGTAGGGTGCACTCGATTAGTTGTTCTCGTATCTGCACGTGCTTAGTGTAGGCCTTTCCGCACACCGTTGGGAGCTCGGCGAGCCACCGGTCAATCCCTGCTAATCGGCCTCATGAGCTGCCGCTGGACTTACTGTGCGGATGCTAGGCGCGAAGTGCGCTTGGAGCTACCTTGGTTAACTTGGTCGGCGATGGTTCTGAGACTATCAGCCAGCTCTGAGCGCTTCAGTTTCTCTGTTCCGAGTTTGGAGACGTCAGCGTTTAACTGATCGTTCATACGGCTTTCGGTCTTGATAAGGTTTCTAGCCTGCTCAATGATCTTGTCCTCTAAATCGACTCGGGCGGCTTTTGCTGCCCCACTGAGCTGCTCTTCCAGCGCTTGCAACTCCAATCTAATCGATTGGTCTTGCTTGTCAAAATGGCGTTTCAGTGCTTTTAGTTGTTTGGTTCGATTGTTTGACTCAACGTCCAGCTCTCGCTTGAGATGCACCAACTTCTTAACGATGATGTCCATACGCTTTGATGTCGATGCATGCAGCGCTTCGAACCTATTGAGAATAATGCTGTGGTTACAGAGCACTTCTTCACGAATGGAGCGTATGACGTCGCCTAAAAGCAACTCTCGAACATTCGCTATTGCAGTTAGATCAGATTCGATCGGCTTAGCGGTAGCCGCGCCACCGGTAGATTCTGCCTTACTGTGAGCCGAATCTTCAATTGCTTCTTGTGAAACACATTGAGCAGTTATGGTTTCGATAACATTGCTCGGAACCTCACAGGTGCTCACACTTTCTTGGGTCATTGCTGCGCTTCTCTTTTCGAACGTGAAAAATGGTGGATGATTTGCTGCATTGGCTAGCGCTGGGCGCTATTCGATTCGTTGATGTTTACTTGCCGATCTTCTTTCTCAGCGATTCGAATGAGCGCCTCTAGGATCTGCCGGGACTTACTGCCCAGGGTGCCTGCTCGGCCGGGTACCGTAGCTGTCTCGGATGTCGATTCGAGCACTTCTTCGGGCTCCTTCGGAAAGCTAACGGAAATCACACTGTCTTGAGCTGGGATTTCCGCCGAACCTGATGGCGCTGTCTGGGCAAACAAAATCTGTTGACTGGAATTTTTCACCCTGTTTAGAACGACCCCGAATGGTGTGCTGGTATTCGATTCAAGGCTCTTAACCGAATCGGCGACGTGGTCCCGTGTCGTGGTCGCCGAATCTACCACCAGCAGCGTGGATTTGACATGGCGGCTGAGTAGCAGTGCCTCAGGGCCAGCTGATAATGCCGCGCCGTCAACAATGACGTGGTCGTATTTGTCTTCTGCGAAGCTCAAAAATCGACCTAAGTTGTCTTGCGCAAACAATGCCGCAGGATCTTGGGGTTTGGGGCCAGTGCTGAGCAGGTGCACCTTGGTGATCGGATCTTTACGAAGTAGTTTGTAAAACTGTTGTTTTCCGGTAAACAGATTACTGAGCCCAGTGCTCTTCAGACTAATACCGAGCTCTCTATGCGCGCCTGGATGGCTGAAATTGGCATCAATAAGCAAAACAGACTTGTTTGCCAGTGATAGCGAGCGAGCCAGTGCTGCCGCAATCGTTGTCTTGCCCTCACCGGGTAGCGCACTCGTCACCAGAACGCTGCCGCTCAGTACATTCTTGTGCTGTAGATTAAAATTCCACTGGGCACTCCGAATAGCTGCTGCAAACTCGTGATCGGAATCGTCGACCAAATACCGCGTGCTGGCTGAGACGTTTTTGGACAGCCCCTTTAAGAGCGGCACTTGTCCTATCGGCAATCGCTCAGCACAAGCAAGAAGTTTACGTGGCGAGTTGATGCGCGTGTCGAGTAACTCACG
>JBPCXR010000151.1:0-2573 GCA_051027215.1 Pseudomonadales bacterium
AGTCTCGCATCGACTACTCCTTAGATTCTCGTGCAACTTCGAAGGGACTCGTCGTCTCAGAAAAAACGATTCGCCCAAAGCGATGGGGAGTATGAAATGCAGGCTGAGGCGTGTCGCCGGGAGACCATTGGCTGTATTGAATGTTCGTGTCGCCCCCATGACGATTAATGTTCAGATGCCAGACACTTTTGGGCTTTGGAGTCTGGCCGAAGTTCTTCAGCGGAATTGCCACTTCGACGATCCAGAAGCGATCTACATCGGTATCTTCGTTGAGAGTACCAACAGATTCACCTGCGATTTCGATCCCTTCAGCATCCCAAGGCACCCGAGGTCCCTTCGGGCCATCGGGGCGATGTCCGTCGACATAACCCCCGATCACGTTCCACTCAAGGTTGTAATAAAAACTGGGACGCTCGGGATCTGGCGCAATCATGACTTCAAGGCAATCATCTTTGGCCACCGGCCCGTCATGTTCCTCGCAGCGCGCGGTGATGTGTGCGTCTTCACAGAGGTGTGCTACATAGAGGTATTGATCGTCCCACAACATTTTTACGACGGTCTGCTCCTGTTCGCCTTCCTTGAACCAAGTGAAGCTGAGCGGCCTGAACCTTGGAGCAGCGAGCCAAGCAGGCTCGTCAAGCTTACCGTCGATCTCCACCGGCGCTACTGTTCGTTGGACTTGATATACCGGCGCCACAAACGACACTTCCGCCGTAGCAAAGGCAGCACAATCTAAGAGCACTATGCTGGCGGCCAAACGCTTAACCAAGACCCAAAAGTCGCTTCGAGTTCTCACGAGATATCTTTCGTTTTATGTCGGCTGGCAATTGAAACTCTTCAAACAAATCAAACTGCAGAAACTCCCCTTGGGTAAGATCATAATAGTCGGTACCAAAAAGCAATCGATCGGTCCGGCGAATAAGAAACTCTTTTCCAAACTTGCGGTCGCGAAGCACCGCGTGAGCGCCACTCGAGGAAAGGTCGCCGTAAAGATTTGGAAACTGCTCCATCAGCGTATCGATTGCTCCCTGCGGCTGAACCGGCCCCTTCGGATAACCAACATGCAAATCGGCTTGCGACAACCCACCAGAAATTGAAGCCCACCAGCCTTTGCCGTGGCCGATGAAAGGTAAATCGGGAAACGAATTCAATGCCTTGGCCAATCCCGGCAGACCCGGGCGATCCATGTTGGCCTTATTATCCAAATGGAAAAGCACCGGCAATCGAACTTCGCTGCAAGCTTCGTAGAGCCGCATATTTAGCGGATCGTCGATCGCCAATTGCGGCTTATGTTCGCCAAAGCCGCGTGCGCCCGCATCGCGGTAGCGCTGCAGCATGTCCACCACATGCTGTTTTTCTGTTAAGTGGGTCGCGAGTGCGCGAGGATCGATTGCACAAAAAGGAATTAGTCGGTCACGATATGAAGCTGTTTCGCGCAGGACAAATTCAGTGGTAACTGGATACCAAAATGCCTCGGGCGATACCAACGGCAACACGGCTGCTTGGGTGATTTTGTGTGCATCCATCCAGCGAAGCAAATGCGCAGCAGTCACAGGGCCGTGCTTGTCTCCATACCACCTTTGGGCCAAATGAACGTGGATGTCGAGGTAATCTGGCTCATCGACAACGCCTGCACGAGCCGGCAGACTTGTCGCAAGACTCGCTGCAAAAGATTGGCCAACGAACGCACGTCGGGTGATTCGGCTTCTTTTATGAGCCATTGTAGACCTTCTCTGATGTTGCCACCTAAAGAACAGCGACAGCTTCGATTTCTAATTCCAAACCAGGGATCGCCAGTTCAGGCGTGCCCACGGCCGTCGAAGCGGGATACGGTTTTACAAGATAGTCTTTGCGCACTTTGCGATAGATTGGCAAGTCTCGCAACATGTGTACCCAGTAGGAACGCAAGATCACAACATTTGCAAACGACGCGCCAGCCGCTTCGAGCAATAGGCCAATGCGATCGAAGGTTTGCCTGACCTGGGTCTCCATGTCGACGTTATAATCTTTGGGACCTTGACCCGAGATAAAAAGCATCTGCTGGCCAGAAGACAAGATAGCAGGTGAGTAGCCGACGTCGGCCGAGGGTGCGCCCGTGGGCGTTAGCGCCTGGCGAGAAAAACTAGCTTTCTCAGCGCCAACAGAACTTTGCTGCCCAACCAACAAGCCGCCTGTTGCTCCCAGCAGGGCGGCGCCCATCATTTCGCGTCGGGCTGGCCGCGCTTGGTTGTCTGGTTTTTCGATCATCGTTTTCCTCCCCTGGATGTTGCTGCTCGATCTCCGTACGATGGTAGCACAAGGCACGACGGTTACGCAAAACTTATATTCTTCTGCTCCCGAATGAAAGCCGGTCCAGTCTATGCCTGAGCCTTTGACAACTGCTGCCTTGGAAGATCGCCTCAGCATACCGTCAGAAGCAACGATTGCTGCGCTGGGCCGACTCGCCGGCGATATTCTTATTTTGGGCGCCGGCGGGAAAATGGGGCCCTCGCTGGCGCAGATGGCGCGGCGCGCCAGCGATGCCGCCGGAACAAACCGTCGGGTGATCGCGGTCAGTCGATTTAGCGACCCGC
>JBPCXR010000152.1:0-9848 GCA_051027215.1 Pseudomonadales bacterium
AGCACCCGCAGGTGTCGTTAGCCCATGGTGATCACCGTACAGCGGATGAATAGTGAGCCCACCTTTGACGTAAGGCGACCAGCCGAGGTCCGGTGGCCGGAAGTCGAAGGAATCGTCTTCCGCCACACAAAGAATAACCCTGCCAGCATATGGTTGAGGCTGGTAGTTTTCTATCGCGACTCGACGAAACGCGGTTCGTAGAGTCGATTCAGAAGGGCGCGCTGACGAGACGCGCTTGCGTAGCGCTTGTGTGACCGAGCTGACCCCTCCCAGTCGCAGCTGATCGAAACGAGGCAGCCAACGCGCCTGCCAGGAGTTGATTACTGCCGGCGTGTTGCTATCGATTAAAGCAAGAAGGCCAACCGACTCGCCGACACGGCAAAGCTGCTGGGCCATTTCGAACGCGACTAAGCCCGCGAATGACGACCCAAGCAGATGATAAGGCCCATGTGGCTGGATCGCTTGAACTTCCTGTAAGTACCGCGTGGCGATGTGTTCGACCGTGTGCTCGTGAAGGGCCGCATAATCCTGGTCGTCCTCCATCCAGACCACATGCACGGAATGCGAACCGTCGAGCGCGTTAGCAAGCTGGCGATAGGCACCGAACCATTCTAAACAGAACAACGGTTGCCCTGTATTGGCTTGCTCGCCCAGCGGGACGACTGTGGGTCGGCCTGCGACGTGAGTATGAGACGCAGAAAATCGAGAAACGCCGGCTTGCACAGTATCAAGCGCTGTCAAATCGGCAAGCGTGGTTGAACCGAGAAGGTCTTTTAACATTAAATCAATACCTTGCTCTCGTCGCAACGCATTGCGCAGCGCAACGGCCATCAACGAGTCAAGGCCAAGTTCCTGGAGCAGCGTATCTGGAGGGTATTGCGCAACATCCTCGCCAACAAGTTCACTCAAGACGGCACTTGCCGAGACCGCCGTTGTTCCTTTGGATGATCGCGGCAGAGCTTGTTGCTGCATAGGTCCTCCGAGTAACTGCCGCACAATACCTATACCCTGCGGCCCGTTTTTCGCAGCTAGCGTCTGCCACTCGACGGGCAATACGCAAACCCGGGAAGCTTGGGACGCCATCAACTGGCCTGTCAGCGTAAGAGCCTGCGCTGGCTCTATGGGTTGCCATCCCTGCGCGAGCGTGGCTTGCTTGCGTGCCTCCTCGCGATTCCAATGTCCCATGTTTGCCCAAGGACCCCAGTTAATGCTCAAACCCGGCAAGCCGCGCGCGCGGCGCTCGGCGCACATCGCATCCATGAAGCTGCAAGCCGCTGCGTAGCTAGCTTGTCCTTGAGAGCCGAGTACCGCAGCGCTAGATGAAAAACAAACGAAGTGCTCTAGCGCGTAGGCTTCACTCGATCGGGAAATATTCACCAGCCCATTGACCAGCGGTGTGACTGCCGCCGAAAATCGCGCCCAATTCTGCCGTTCGAGCACGCCGTCGTCCATCAGCCAGGGAACAACGAATATACCGGCGAGCGGGAAGTCATCGTTGGTCGACGAACCTAACAGGGCATCACATGAAGCCGCTACGGCGACATCGACCTCGCAGATAAGAATACGCCTATCCACACTATTGCGGATTGCCGGGGCATCCGCATTCGCGAACGCCAAAGTGACCTGGCCGGCACCGCGATCCAGCAACCATTTGGCACATGCTATTGTTTGCTCACCTTCCTCGCCCACTATCACATAGCTAGCATCGTCGCGAAAACTAATGATATCGGAACGCGGTTTAGTAGCTCGAAGCGACCGACAGTGCCTACCATTGGGCAAGTAAACGATCTGCTCGCCAGGTTCAGACGAACACAACTCAGAGATCAGGTTGTTTATCTGCGACTCAGGTGAAATATTTGAATGTTGGCTGATCAATCGCGCGTTTAGTCGCGGCCGCTCGTTTATCACCACGCGAACCAAGCCTTCCATGGCTGCATAAACCGTTGACGCATGAGTATCGACACAACGCGTACTAACCAAGAGTTCCACATCCAAATCGACTCTATCGTCGAGTAGCGCAATCAGGTTTAGGAGCGGGCGGCAAGCCATAACGGATTCAGACGCCTGGCCGCGCGTATCCGCGTGGTCCAAAAAAAGAACGGTGATACCCTTCGGCGTCGATTGCAGCACGTTCAAGCTAGCCGTTAACGCGGCGGAATCCAAATCGTGCTCATCGCCGCGTACAACTTGGACTCGACTCAGTTGCTCGAGCAAGCAGTCGGCTAGATCACGGCTAGCCGGGTTGGACGCTGCAATGATGAGGACTGCGCGTCGATCGCCGCTGATTTGATGCGGCGCAACTGTTGCAGCTGGTTCCAATTGACATTCGTAAATGTGGTCAAGAATGCTGATCTGACTGAGTACGGCCGTCGCCGCAAGCGGTCGCAGATGAAATCCCCGAACCTGGAGAACACTCCACCCATCGACTGTGTATAGACTCAAATCGCCGGTAACGCTGCTATCGGTTCTTTCGTCGTGTCGATGACAGGCACGGCACCACCAATTCTCCGTGCTTATCGTATGCCTATAACGCACCTCATCAATGGTATAGGGCACCCAGGTCCGTCGGTACTCGACCAGATCTACTTCGGATTCTATATCGGTGCTCGCGTAGAGTGTTTGAAAGCATGACTCGATGACAGGACACGGTAGATCTTCGCTGTCGTTATTCGAGCCCTTATTCTGCCGTAGGCTAGCTACCGCTTCGTTATCACGGTACCAAAGATGTTCGATCCGCCGTAACGCCTCGCCAGTATTCTCTCGTTGTACCCAAATATCTTGATAAAACACTGTGCCTTCTATATCTTTTGGGAAAGTCGCGTCAAGCGCCGTGCGATCGACCGCGAAGTCTTCGAAATCACCCTCTGGCTTTATCTTCAGCTGTCCTGTCAGAAAACACACTGCCGCCGACTCTGACGTAGCGTCTTGATAGTTCACCTCGAACACGAAGCAATCTTCATCACCCGCGTTGAGCGGTGGGGCAGAGAAAACTGCGCGAATCTGCACCTCTCTGCCAGAGCGAATGACCACCGGACATAGAAACACTAGCTCTTCGAGCGCAAAAGTATCAGCGCGCCAATGGCTTCGAATGGCGCTGATAAGCCAGGACAAGTGCGCCGACGCGGGCACGACAATCTGGCCAAATAAGCGATGATCTTCCAGGTAAGCGGGTATGCTCTGGTTGACTATTCTCTCGATAGTTACGGGAACGGTCAGAGTCGGCGGTGGTTTGCAACCAGGCAAGGCGTTAGCCGCGGGAGACACAACTGCATTTGACGGTGGACTTCCCCCCACCCAAAACGATTCCCGTTCGAAAGGATAACCCGGCACGCTAATTCGAGGCCCCTTCTGGTGCGCGTAGTACGCGCACCAGTCAACAGCAACGCCGGCCTCATACAGAGCACTTATTGCCTGAGTGATCTCGCCAGAATCCAAGTGCTCCGGCCGCAGACTGTGAAGCGCCCTGTTTTGCGCTACAACCCCCGACATGCGGACGATGTCGGTCAGCATAGTGCTCGGCCCGACCTCCAGAAAGAGATCGACACCGATCGCCTTCGCACTTTCAATCGCTTCTTTGAAGCGCACTGGCTGACGTGCTTGTTCGATCCAATAGCCAGGCTCGGTCAGTCGTTCGGCCTCCAGGGCGCCCGTCACAGTGGATACGAACTTACAATCGGGCGACCGCCACGTGATGCCCTGCACCGCCTCGCCAAAGTCGCCGAGACAAGCCCCCACCCAAGGAGAATGAAACGCGTAGCGTTCCGTCAGCGTGCGATATGCGTAGCCTTGACCATCCAGCCACGGAATTGCGTCGACAAGTCCCGCAGTTTCGCCAGACAACACGCAGCTTTCGCTTGTAGGATAAGCGGCTATATAAAAGCGTTGGTCGCTGTCTAGCAATGGGTGAAGTTGCTGCGGCGATGCTGTGACGGCAAGCATCATGCCTTCGGCACGAATGGCCTCCATCAGACGTCCCCGGGTCGCTACAAGGCGGAGAATATCTTCTAGCGACGCGGCCCCCGCAGCATAAGCTGCCGCATACTCACCGAGGCTGTAGCCTAACACCACATGTGGAACAACACCCCAATACCTCCATGTTTCGACAAGCGCCACTTGCAAGGCACACAATGCGGGTTGCTCATAACTCGTGAGGTCGAGTAGGTTTTCCTCGCTAAAAAGTACATCCGTTAGGCGTCGGTCCAGCCACGGCGTGAGTAGTTCCTCGCAGCGCAACAACCAGCGACGAAATGTAGGCTGCGTTGAGAACAGGTCATGCGCCATGTTGGCATAGCTCGAGAGCTGGCCGCTGAACATAAACGCGAGCCTAGGGTTTGCAGACGGCTCGACCTCAGTTTCAGCGACACGCTTCTCAAGCGCGTGGCGCAACTCGTACAGAGATTCTGCAACGAATGCTCTACGAAACTCGAAATCGCGGCGGCCGGTTGCCACACATCGGCAATAATCCGCCAACTCCGTTGTGACATTCTCCAACGCCGCTAGGTGAGCCTCGGTATACCGGGCGAGGGCCGGTCGCGACCACGCTGAAAACGTGAGCAGATACGGTCCAGCAGCGACGGGCCGCTCATCGATGTTCGGAGCTTCTTCGAGCGCAAGATGGCAGTTCGTACCACCAACGCCCAGCGCGGTCACACCGGCGCGCCGGGGAAAATCCACACCCTTCCAACGTGACCCATTAGTGACCACATAAAACCTTGTCCGCTCGATGTCCAATAGTGGGTTCGCGGTTTCGAATCCAAGGGACGGCACCAATTTAGCGTGGTGGAGCATAAGACTGGTTTTGATTAAACCCGCAATACCAGACGCGACATCCAGATGCCCAACGTTTGATTTCACGGAACCGATACCGCAGGGCTGGTGAGAATCGCTAGCAAGCGCGCGGCGCAAGCCGTCGAACTCGATTGGATCGCCCACCTTGGTGCCTGTACCATGGGCTTCAATGTAGCTGACACTATGCGCTGCGAATCCTGCCATACATTGTGCCCTTCGAACGGCATCAGCCTGTGCACGCGCATTCGGCGCTGCGAAGCTGGCTTTAGCAGCGCCGTCGTTGCTTATCCCCCAACCTTTAATGACCGCATAAACTCGATCACCATCGGCAAGCGCATCCTCTAGCCGTCTGAGCACTACCGCCCCGGCTCCGTCACCGAACACTGTACCGTTTGCGGCCGCATCAAAGGGGCGGCAGTATCCGTCGGAGGAATGGATGGCGTCAGCTTCTACGTAAAGGTTTTCGTCAGTGGTTCTGACGATGCTGACGCCACCAGCAACACTAATATCGGCTTCCAAACTGACAAGGGCGCGACACGCTGTAGCGACCGCCACCAACGCGGTAGAACAAGCGCTTTGCACGTTCACACTCGGACCCGTTAAACCTAAGGCGTAAGACGTACGTAGCGGCAAGAAGTCCTTGTCATTACCGTTCAGAATCTGACGGGACTCGCTGCTACTGTGTGCACGCAAGCGCTCTGCGAGTTGCGCATCCTGTTTCAGGTTGCGCTCCAAATAGCTGCTCGTGTTACAGCCAGCGTAGACGGCAGTAACGAGATTATTCGGGCGTCCTTGCCCCGCGTCTTCCAATGCCTGCCATGCGGTTTGCAACCAAATACGTTGCTGCGGGTCGACCAGGGCCGCCTCTCTCTTGCTCAAACCGAAAACGTGCCGATCGAAGCGATCGATATCGTTTAATACTCCGTACGCCCGCAGTGGCTGCAGCCCGCCGGCGTCCGGTTTTGGTTCGGTCGTCAGGTCACGGGTGATAGTGTCGCGTCCTTCAACCAGCACTTGCCAAAACGTATCGAGATCTGGCGCGCCTGGAAAACGACATGCCATCCCGGTAATGGCAATTGCGGGTGTTGGAGTCGCTTCATCTGTCATGCGGATAACACCAATTGACGCTAACTGCGTCGCTCTGCTTCGATGATAGGAAGCAAAGCCTCAATCGTGGCATTCTCAAACAAGGTTGCTACCGAAACCGAAACACCAAATTCGGCTTCCAGCCCTAACAGTAACTGCATCGCGGTCAGTGATTCGCCACCAAGAAGAAGGAAATTATCACGAATTCCGACCGGGCTGATCTGCAAGACGTCCTCCCACACAGTGACCATGCGTTGCTCTTCGGGGTCACGCGCGGCAACATAGGGAGTGTCCAATTGCGGGCGTTCGACGGGCGGGACGGGCAGTGCGCTGCGGTCCACTTTACCATCGATGCTCAGTGGAAACTCGGCGAGCCACATGATTCGCTTCGGACGTAAGTGCGTAGGAAGTTTTTGCGTCAGCCATTCTCGAACCTGCTCCAGACTCGGTCGCTGCTGTTCAGAACAAACCAGGTAGGCTGCCAGGTAGCCGTTCCCGCTGTCATCTTCCTGTGTCACGGCAGCGGCGGTCGCGACCTTGGGTAAATCGACAAGCGCAGCTTCGACTTCCGCCAGATTCACCGTTTGACCATTAATCTTCAGTTGATGGTCCTTGCGTCCGCTCAGGCGAAGACAGCCTTGCTCGTCGAGCGAGCCCATGTCGCCAGTGAGATAGAGTCGGTCGCCTGCACTACTTTCCAGGAACTTACTTTGCGTGAGCTCGGGCTGGTTCAGGTATCCGGCTGCAAGAAAGCGGCTGCGAACCGCAATTTCCCCGGTCTGCTTTGCCGCCAGTTCATTGCCGTCGGGGTCAAGAACAATCACCTCCATGTCTGGCACGGGATAGCCCAACGGCAGATCGCCAGGTGCAACGTTCGAGTCTTTGTTGACGAAATACTGCCGTACCAAACCGCATTCCGTCGCTCCCAGCCCGTTGACAAGGACACACTCAGCGGAGAAATACTTCTGATAAACGCACACGTCCTGCTGACCTGCGCGGTCCCCCTCTAGGCGGATCAACCGCACGCTGGGGTATTTTCTACCGGACCTAGCAAGTGTCCGGAAGATGGCAGGCACGGAATGGAACATGGTCAATGCATTCTCTTGTATCCAAACCGGTAGGCCCTCCAAACCCCAACGATGCACGTCGAAACTGGCTATCGTTGCGCCGTTGAGCAAACCGGCAAATAGCGTTGATTGGGTGCCGCTGAAGATTGGCGCTTGAATTAGGCTCAGCCGGTCCGATTGTGAAACCTTCAAGGTATTTGTATAACGCATCGCGTTGTGTAGCAAGTTACGCTGAGTGTCGCAGACGCCTTTGGCGCGACCGGTCGTGCCCGACGTAAAGTAAATACACGCTACAGCATTCGGGCACCGCTCGAATGATATCGATACACTCGATGACTCTTGTTCTGCATTAGCAACCATCAGGTGGGTTGGATCAATCGACCGCGCAAACTCGAGCTGGCGTTCGCTACAAACAAGAATCTCACAATCGGTTTCGACCAATACCTGCCGATTCCAGTCGGCGCTACGGCGAGCATCTAACGGAACGTAGGTCCCGCCGGCTTGCAACACGCCAAGTAGAGAAGCTACGTACATAGCACTTTGATCGAACAGCAGCGCCACTCGAAAATCACGATCCTGCGTTAGTGCGTGTACACGGGTCGCGATTGAGTTTACAGCGCACGCGAGATCAGCGTAGGTTAAGGCGCATTCCGGATCAATGACTGCTAGACGCTTGGCGCTGCGCTGCGCCTGATCCATAAAGACCTGGTGTACGCAACGCTCAGGCAGTCCTCGATCGAAGGGCTTAAACCCTACTGGTGTACTCTGGAACGACATAGTATTTGGCGACGATTTAAGCTGATTGTGGCGTTGCTGATGCCCTGCAAAGTATCGATTGTAGGGCCTGCCCGCAACGTTTATGATTATTCGTGCATCGTAAAAGGCTGAACACGGCGATTGCTATCCGTCAACATAAGAAGAATAAAAGTCCTTTACGCTAAAGTCCACGGTTATTGAGTAGCCGTTCACGAATCACCAAGAGGTGTTTGCGATGGAAGTTCAACTGATGTCCTTATGGTTGCCGATCGTCTTGTCGGCTGTTGCCGTCTTCTTTGCCAGCAGCCTGGTCTGGATGGTAGTGCAATATCACAATTCTGACTGGTCAAAATTACCGGACGAGGAAGCTACCAGAGCGGCGCTGAAAGGTGTGGCGCCGGGGCAATACAGTGTTCCGTATGCCGCTTCAAATGAGGCACGCAAGAGCGCCGAGTGGCAGGAGAAATGCCAACAAGGTCCGACGGCGATGCTGGTGGTACTGCCAGCGGGCTTACCGGCAATGGGCAAGCAGCTTGGCCAATGGTTCATCTACTGCCTCATTATCTCATTCCTGGTGGCTTATGTAACAAGCACCACCGTGCCAGCGGGCGCCGATTATCTGCTTGTGTTCCGCATCGCCGGCACCGTCGGCGTGCTCGCCTATGCTGGCGCCGCAGCGCAGGGTTCGATCTGGTTCGGACACACCTGGAGCCGCACCGTCAAAGACATCATCGACGGGCTGATATACGGTCTTTTAACCGCCGGTGTGTTCGGCTGGCTGTGGCCTTGATAGTCACCAACTTACCAACTGTAGGGCGCGCCCGATCGTTCGGCTTTAGCCAGCGAGTTTTAACAGTCTTTTTGAATGTTGACGGACTTTACCGCCCTGCGTTAATTGTTCAAGAAAACCAGTGACTCGAGTATCGTCCAACGGCAGGCCGACAGCCGCCTGCAGTTCATAGAATAACTCCAATAGGCTCCCGAAATCTCTAGGCAGCTTACTACCGGATTCGCCTGTTACGGTTTGCAGAAAAGCGTTATCGCCGTGAGTACCTAGAATCACTCTACGCCCGGCGTCTGCGTGAAAAGGTGACACAGAAGCTACGCTTGTTAGCGCTTTTGTCCATCTTGCAAGCTTGACATATCCCGAGGGTAGCAGTTTTGCCATGCAAGCTGAAACGGCGGCAGAGATATGCGGGTGTGGTACTACTTTCGGCAGCGGCGGTGTAACGACTATTTTTATTCGATTGAAATATTCTTCATGACCACTACTTACCGAGAACTGGTAATTGGCAGCGATTCCGGTTCGCCGCAAGCGAAGCGCTATGCGTCACCGAAATCACCGAAGAGCTGTTTTCTCCACGACAAAATTGGATTGTGTGCTCACTGACTTATCAATAATCCCATCCCAATGAATTAGGTTATGAATTAACCAGTTGTCCTCGATAGTCCAAATGAATGCTTTGGCAAATGCCTTAGCGTTCAGACTGAGGTACTGACGCATCTGGCGCCCATCCACCGAAACGCTGAGTACTGATTTAACATCTATACTGATTTGCAAGCATCGAATTTGAATACACGACCATATGAACAAATCAGTCAACCCACTGTTGGCATTCGCTATTGTTACGCTTTTCGCCGCAATTTTTGCGGTCAATTTCTGGCTCAACCAGAAAATTCTAAACATGGACCGTTTTAGTAACGCGCATATGGCAAGCGCCGATACACTTGCCATTCTGTACGGCAAACAAATTGTTCAAGTCGACTTGCTGTCTAGCGATGTGTCGCAATTGGGATTGGAAGACCTCGGCATTAGTGAGCCAATCGGTGACTTTGAATTCTTTTCTGATGGCGACCTGCTAATCCGCATTGCCGCTTTAGAGCGCTCGTCACTAGATGCCGCAGCGGCCGCGTTTAGAATCCGAAATCATAAACAGGGTACGGGATTAGCCGAGTCTGGCGCGCTCTACCGATGCAAGCTCGCGAGTCGTAAATGTGATCTGTTTGGCGACGAATTACCGGTGATGAATCGAAGTTTTCGCCTTGCGATTGACCGGAATACCGATACCGTTTTCCTTGCCGACACCAGCCGCGGTCAGCTATTCAAGCTTGATTCAACAGGGCATATTCTTGCCAAAAAGACTGGCTTTA
>JBPCXR010000153.1:0-8291 GCA_051027215.1 Pseudomonadales bacterium
AGAAGCAACGACAGCAGAAACACAACACCAGCCACAGGCCAGTCGCGCAGGCGTAGTTCCGCCTTGGTCATTACCGCGGCGGCCGATGCGCCCGCGCGCCAAAGAATGTCTTCGAACAGTTGAAGAAAACCACCCGCCTGGCCCCCAGCGCCGCGCAGGCCTGACTTCGCCCCGGTCATGAGCAAAATGACCATTCCACCTGCGCGCCGGAGAATGGCCTCGAACGGTTGCAGAATACTCCCAACTCGGCCCTCGGCCGATGGCTCACCGGGACGCCAGAAGGCATTCCAGATCATTGCTGCCAGAAGGACGCCCAGCAGTGGTGGCCAGAGCGACCCCCACATCTTGTCCATCGACAACGCCGCCTCTATGCTCGTCTGAGCTGGCGGCCAGAACCAGACAAGCAACGCTACAGTGAGCATTAGAGCCGCCCATGACGACCACAATCCCGGCTTGGCGGAATGCTGACCATTGGTCATGGAGTGCAAAGTAAACAGAAAGCGGGCCATAAGTAGCGTGGTACCGACTGCGGCAAGCGCTAACAGCGGATCTAGCCACACGGACCAAGCCGTCAAACCAACGGCAGATTTCAGCGCCGCCTTGGCGACGGCTCCGCTTGTCAAGGGAAGCCCCATCAGCGCCACGGCAGGCAACAGGAGGCCAATCAACACCGCTGAGCGCAAGCTGCCGGCATACGTCGCCATTCCGACGCCAAGAAACAGGGCTCCCTTTGCGAGGCCGTGGTGCAGAGCGTAAATAACCGCAGCTGCCAGAGCGAGCGGCGCAGCCTCTGGCGACGTCAAGGCTATCCCGATGGCTATTGTCATCAATCCCATCTGCGAAATGCTGGAGTAAGCCAGCACGGTCTTTGGAGTGTCTTTAAGGACACCGACCAAGGCGCCGTAGAAGGCAGCCGCCAGCCCTGCGATTACGAAGGTAAGTCCCCATTCGGGCTCGTTCACTGCGCCGAGCGGCAGGAACCTAATCCAACCGAGAAGCCCGGCTTTGATCATCGCTCCGCTGAGCACAGCACTAGCCGGTACCGGCGCCGCCGGATGCGCGAGAGGAAGCCAGAAGTGTAACGGCAATGCTCCAGCCTTGATGCCAAAGCCGAGAAAAAGCAGCGCAATCAGGGCGTCCGAAGAAACGGGGCCGCGGTATGGCAGCACGGCCTCGCCGTTGCTGACGATCAGCGCGATCGCTGCGAACAGAAACGTCTCCCCGAGCACCGCGAGAGCGATATAGATGCGAGCGGCGCGTTTGGCTGCCTCGTCGCCGTTGTGCACCACGAGACCGTAGGAACTGAAACTCATTACAGCGAACAGCACGAAGAAGCTGGCGAGATCCAGACAAATGCTGATCCCCAGACTTCCACCCATCGCCACAAGGTAGAAGGCAGTGTAGCGCACGCGACCGGGGTCATCGGCCATGTAGTGCGAGCCGAAAAGTCCGGCCAGCCACCATAACAAGCCAGTGAACAGCAAGAATGCCTGCCCGGTTTGGTCGACACCGAACCGGGCGCCAAGCAACAGCGCCGGCACTTCCAGGACTGCATCAGTTGGCAACAGCAATGCCGCTGCCAGAGCCGGAACTGCAGCCCATGGTGCCAGACTGAGGCAAAACCTGCGCAAGGCGGGGATGGCGAGCCCCGTGGCCAGCAGCAGCGGTAGCAGTGGTACCGCGAGCAATATGGGAGCGAAAGCAAGATCTGGGACAGCGGTGGTCATTGGCCGAACTCCCGTGCCGCAACCAGCTGGGCCCAGCGCAGAGGGCTGAACGATAGGTTTGCGAACAGACCAAGCCCGAGCGCAAGGACCGCCGTGAGTATCGGAGGTGCCAACAGCAGCCAGCTTGTTTCCTGACTGCCGAAGTGCCGTTCCGAAGGCCAGGAACCAGCCGGTGCCTTGAACCATGCAGCGTGCAGGATGGGCAGGAAATACGCCGCATTGAGCAGGCTACTGCCGGCCAGCACGGCGATGGCCCAATATTGTTCGGAAACAACGGCACCCATGCCAAGGTACCATTTGCTAATGAAGCCAGAGAGCGGTGGCACGCCGATCATGCCGAGGGCGCCGATCGTGAAGGCGGCCGTCGTCAATGGCATGCGTTTGCCGACGCCGCTCATTTCACTAATCTTGTGAATGCCGAGGGTTTCGGCAAAATTGCCGGCACAAAAGAACAGGGTAATCTTCATGACCCCCTGGTGCACCAAATGCACAATGCCGCCAACTGCGGCGACAGGCCCGATAAGGGCGGTACCGAGCGCGATGTAAGAAACCTGGCTGACGGTGGAATAAGCCAATCGGCGCTTCAGATCATCCTGATAAAGCGCGCGCACCGATCCATAGATAATCGTCACGCCGGCCAGTAACGCCAGGGGAGTAAGTAACCCCAGCTCTTCTGCAGTCTGGGCGCCGTAGACATCGTAGACCACTCGGACGATGCCAAAGGCACCGGACTTAACGACGGCGACAGCGTGCAGCAGCGCACTTACCGGCGCCGGAGCCACCATCGCCAGCGGTAGCCAGCCGTGAAGCGGGAACAGCGCAGCTTTTACGCCGAGCCCGCCAATCAGCAGGACAAAGATGACAATGAGTTGAACGCGGTGCGTTTCCTCAAATGCCTTCAAACCGCCTTCTACCGAGAAGTCTACCGGCCCAACCAGTGAACTCAGCCACACCGATCCCAGCAATAGCGCCGCCCCTCCACCGAGCGCGTACGCCAGGTAGATGCGGCCGGCGCGCAAAGCCTTGTCGGTTCCCCGATGCACAACCAGAGGGTAGGTCGACAAGGTTAGGAGTTCGTAGAATACAATAAACGTGATCAAATTGCCGGCTAGCGCCACGCCCAGCGTTGCGCTCACGCAAATTCCGAAAAAACCAAAAAAGCGCCTTCGATTGGGTGAGTCCTCAAGATAGCCGATGGCATAGATGGTGGTGACAAGCCACAATGAAGCCGACAGCAGCGAAAAGAGGACCGAGAGCGCGCGTGCCCGTAGTACAAACTCGTGGCCGGGCAGTAATGGTATACGTGCTTCATAGGTGTGCTCATGATACACTCCCCAGAGCATGATGAGGACCAGAACGAATGTACCGCCGGCACCCGCCAGATTGAGACCCGTGCGCAGCTCCCGGTCTTCCTCGCTCACACAGAAAATCAACAGCGAGGTGACAAAAGCGCACAAGACGATCAGGACCGGCAGCCAGAAATCCAGACTCATTGCATCCCCCCGCCAACAATCAGCTCGGAGTGAGTGCTCACTTGGGACAACAATGAAAGCGGGAGGTTGGCTGCAAGGCCCATAAGGCAGGAAATGGCGGCTAGTACAAGAGCGCTCCATTCGAGCCGGCGCAAGGTGGGAACCGCCGGCTGGACAGTCTTGGTGGCGAACGCAAGGGAAGCAACCCGGAAGACGTAGACGCCGGCCAGCAGGCCGCCGAGCAGGATAACGACCGCCCACCACCACTGACCGCTGCCCATCGCGGCCTCGAGCAACATCCACTTGGCGATGAAGCCCCCGCTCGGCGGCAATCCCATCAGACTGATGCCGGCCAGCCCGAAAGCAAGCATGGAAATCGGCATCCGCGAGGCAATCTCGTCGAGTTCATCGATCCGGTCGTGACCGGCGGCATGCAACAACGTGCCTGCACTCAAAAACATCGCGGCCTTGGCGAAACCGTGCGAGAGCGCGAAGTAGACGGCGGCGCCGTAACCGGTTGCCCCAGCTGCCGCAACGAGAGGAAAGGCGATGAAAAGATAGCCAAGCTGAGCTACGGTCGAATAGGCGACCAGCAGCTTCAGTCTTTTCTGATAGCAGGCCAGGACCGACCCCCATAGCAAAGCGGCGGCACCAAGTGCTCCCAGCCACTGGAGCGCCGCCCCCGAAAGGACGCCGGCAAACAGCTCGAACCACAATCTGAGCAGCAGATAGAACGACGCCTTGACTACCAGTGCCGACAGTAGCGCACTGACAGGTGCCGGGGCATTGGCATGCGCCGCCGGCAGCCAGAAGTGCAACGGGACGAGGGCGGTCTTCATTAGGAGGCCGACTGTCATCAGACTCATCGCCGACCAGACCAACGGTCCCGGTGCTACGGCGCTGCTGAGAGCTGCCAGATCCAAACTGTGGTAAGCAGTGTAAAGCAGGGCAACACCCAGCAGGTAGATCAGCGAACCGAGCAGGCTCACCAGCAGATAGCGCATTGCCGCGTTCAAAGATGCCGCGGTACCCGGAAGCGCTGCCAACGCAACTGCAGAGAGGCCGAGGAGCTCCAACGAGACGTATATGTTGAAGACGTCAGCAGCCAGAAAGAGGGCATTCAGGCCACTCCAGAGGAATAACCATAAGGGCCAGAAATACTGCCTTTGGCTAGTGTCCGACAAAAAATAGCCAGTGGCATAAACACTGACCGCTATGCCGACCGTCGCGGTGAGCGCAAGCATGAGGCAGGCAAGACCGTCGGCCCTGAGTTCGATTCCGAGCGGCGCGCCCCATCCCGCTATTTGATGGCTGACGGGCCCAGTTTCTGCAACTTGCGTGGTCAGCGCCACCACGGCAACTGCGTTCAGCACTGCATTCGCCAGGCCGATTTTTGCCCCGTGGTGCCGCGCCAGGAACGACGCAGTGGCCGCTGCCAAAGGAAGCAGCACCAACCATCCGATCCACGTAACCTCGGCGGACGCAAACATCGCTACTGCGCATCCTCTTCATCTCGAATCGACAGACATGACACGCCTGTAACTCGTCGGAGGCGAACAGCTAGGGCGAGTGCCAGCGCGGTCGCACTGACCGCAACAACAACACCTGTTAGCACCATAGCTCGAGGGATCGGGTCCACCGCTGCCACGCTGCCGCTACTGGCGGAGGCGATTAACACCAGAAATACGCCGCCACTCATGATGTTTAAGGCAATGATCTGGCGCAGAAGGTGCCGGTAAGCGAAGAGGCCGTAGAGTCCCAATCCCACGAGCGCGGCTCCAGCGAGCACATAGAGCTGCGGAGCCTGCATTATTTTTGCTCCCTATGAGTCCAGTTAGCCGGCGAGCCGCCCAAATAGAGCGCCGGCAGGGCCAAGCCGATCGAAACGGTGGCTGCAATCTCAATCATCAGGATCGTGCTGCTCGCTATTTCCGGAGCAAGGGTAAGGAGAACGCCGGAATGCAACAAAGTGGCGGTGGCCATTCCGACAAATGCGAGAAGACCCAACGCAAGACCGCCTTCGACCCAGATGCGCAAATTGGCGCTCGGCTGCCACTTGGTCAGGATTGCCAGAACGCCACCAGCTGCGATGATCGCTCCCGCCTGAAATGCTCCGCCCGGCGCCGCGGCACCGACCCAGAGGAGATAACCTGCCACCAGAAAAACCATTGGTTGCAGCACCGAACTGGCCGTGCCGAGCACCGGACCCGTTGGCGTCAACGTCGCTGGATCGAGAGAGACGGGGCCGAATGACCATACTCCAACGACCGCGAGGAACAGCACGCCTATCTCCAGCATGGTGTCATAGCTTCTGAAGTTCAACAGCACGGCCGTAACCGGATGGTCGACTCCACTCTCGGGCATTTGCGTCACTACACGGTCTGCGAGCTCGCTGGTACCAATGGGCAACGACAGCAAGGCGAATGCCAGTCCCAAGGACGTCAGCGTTGCCAATAGTGCGAGCAGAAAGCGCAACTGACGCGGAGCCGCTTCATTCATAATCCAAATGCTCATCTCGTTCTGCGGGAGTGCGCAGCCGTCGCCAGGCCTTCAATAGTAGAACCCCGGTCAATCCGGCGCTAATCGACGCCTCCGCAAGAGCGACGTCCGGCGCATGCAGTCGCACCCAGGCCAACGTCAGGAGCAGACCGAAGCCGATAAATAGCACCACTGCTTTGAATAACTCATTGCTTACTAGTGTTCGCCAGGCCAGCCACACCAAGGCAAGAGCCAGCACAAAATCTAAGCTCCAACTCATCGCTTCCATGGCTTAATCCCCCGGCGCAAAGTCGATTGTGCAATCAGATGGGCTGCGGTGGCCGCGCTCAGCAGCACTAAAACCCAGATCAGCACTAACTTGAGGGCCACCAGCCAACCACCGGACAGCACGGCCAATCCGAGAACAATGAAGCCGAGGCCAATGTTGTCAGCCTTGGTCAGGGCGTGCAGGCGAGTGAAAACGTCCGGCAAGAGAAGCAGGCCCACTGTTCCGGCGAAAAAGAAGAACAACCCGCTCACGAGTAACGGCAAGGCAATCGCAGAGCTAAGTGTCATCGCTAGCTCCGGCACCCGTACCATCCCGGACAAACGCAATGGTAGCGATCGCGGCGAGCAGGGCCATGACCAGTGCGACGTCGATCAGTGCCGGCGCCTCAAGCGCAAAGCTTAACAACAATAGTATTGCGACCGCCGTGGTGCCGTAGAGCTGCGCAGCCATCATGCGATCGGCATCGCTTGGTCCGCGCAGCACCCTATACATGCTGCCTAACAGGAGCAGCAATAGGAACATCGCCATCGACAGCAATACGGCGCTCATAACAGTTCTTGGCCTCCCGTAATTAGCATGGCCGCAACGCGGCGCTCTAATTCCTGTAGTTCCGACCGGATCGGGATGCCCACATCAAGTACATGGATCTGCAGAAGATTGTCCTTCACATCAGCGACTAGGGTGCCTGGCAGCAGGCCAATGACGCCGACAAACAAGGCCAGAGGCAGGCCTAGTGGTAGTGTGGTCTTGTATTCGACCACAACGGGCTCCAGTCTACGCGGGCGCGTCAGCACAAGAACCGCGGTTGTGGTAGCCCCGCGCAGAGATCCCCAGAGGAAGTAGGGTACGAAGCGAAGGATGCCGATCAAGCTCCAATGCCTCGGAGGCGTCTTGCTGAACAGTTGACCGGCAATCGACGTGCCCAGTACGAGCGGCACACCGATTAGCCACGACTTTGGGTCCCCTCCGGTGAGCAACAGCCAAATCGCGGCCAGGAGCATGGCAGATATGACCCCTCCCCGCCAAGCAACAGGTCCTGACGGCCGCCGAGGCGTCGTAGCAGTCGCTGGCTTGTTCAAAACGGACACTCCCCCGACAATGGGCCTTATGGCTCGCCCTGCTCCATCCTAGATTGTTAGCCAAGTTTTGTGATTGCCCGGTCCACCGGCGCTTGAATGATCGCTGAAGTATTCTCGATGGCGGTCCGCAATCTGGCGTGCTGCATGAATTCGATCCCGTACTTGCTCGTCGAGATCTCATTTACATCGTATGGCGGTCGTTTCGGGCCAGTCAAGATTTTCTTCAGCGCACCACAGTGCTTCTCGGCATTCCGGACGCTCGGCCATTGAGCGATTAGGACTTGCGCTCCAGAAGATTATGGACGAGTGCCGACGGGCGCTTAGCACCAGACGGCGCTATTCGATAACGATTGCTCTGCTTGTGTAGGTAGATGCTTGAGGGCCGGTGAAGCCGACCATCATGGCTTCGACCAATGGTGGGGTCGCCGGCTGACTGGAAATCCAATCAACGACGGCATGCCTCCTCGAAAGTCTCTGGTTCCAATAACAGCTTCCGTCGTTAAAAATGGCGCGAGCGTACATGCACCGTCGAGCACATTGAAAACCTTCTTGTCCACGCTGTCTTGTGAGCGTCCGGAAGCCGTCTTGTCACGGTTCAGCCGCTCGACGCCTTCCTTGGCATACCGTGTCTGTCTCCGAGCCAAACTTCTTTATCCAGTTTGACACCTGTCGCCCATCGAGATCATAACGCCGCGCGATCTCGGTGACCGTTATGCCCGGCTTGCTCGCCTCAGCCACAACACGCTTCTTGAACGTATCGCTCCATCGCTGACGTGAGGTTCCGGGTCTTAATGCAATGTGGTTCGTGTCCGCTCATATCTGGGCGGATATCATGACCGAAGTGGAACCACTCACTGCGTAAGGCAGTGGAGGCCGGACGTGTACCGACGAACTGCTTCCCTTGCGGTTTGTTCCGAGTGAGTGAACAACCGCACTGTTTGGACGCTCGCGGTTGAACTTTCAATGAAGTCATACGCGCAACTGAACTGCCCCGGTTTTCCCGGAGGCTGGTTTATTTGAGTCAGACTTACTGAGGAAGTTTGTCTCTCGTACGCTCACAATTAGTGAGCGGTTCCTGAGCTGAGCATAGACGTTGCGCGGACGGTTACCCGCGCCCACACCAACGGCGTGGAGTATAATTGAGCGGAACGCATGCACCGGTTTCGCAATAACTACGTCGGCGGCATTGCGCCCGCGCACGCGCTCTCGTTTCGGTTAAACTTTGTCCGGAGCATGAGTAGTAGGT
>JBPCXR010000154.1:0-3541 GCA_051027215.1 Pseudomonadales bacterium
AAAGTAAGGTTGCCTTTTGCTTCACTTGAGCCTGTTGGACAAGCTCTCCCATCTTTCGCTCGTTTCATCAGGACTTGACCATCATACCGTCCGCTAGTGACAGACAGTAGGCGCGGTATGCGGGAACGAGGCTCACAATTGCGCCAGCAGCGACAACCGCGAGAACGACGCCGATCTCTCGCCACTTGGGTGGCTCTATCGGCAACCATAATCCGTAAGCACTGTCGAGAACGGGTTGGGCTATTGCAAGACCAAGGTAGAGGAAAAGAAGACCAAGCATCGCGCCGACCGCAGCTGTCAGCATTGCTTCCAAAACAAGCATCCCGAGAATGTTCGATGGTCTCGCCCCCATGGCGCGAAATATCGCCATTTCGCGGCGGCGTTCGTTCAAGCTGGAAAAGATGGTAGCCATCATTCCGATCAGGGCAGTGACAACGACCATTGCCGAGACAGCAAGTAAGGCAGTTTCCGCGATGCCGACGATGCCCCAAAGTTCCTGCAGCGCAACACCAGGAAGGATCGCAAGCAAGGGCTCCTGCGGGTAGTCATTGATCGCGCGCTGAAGCGCAAAGGTTTGCAACGGGCTTTTAACCCCAACCAACGCGGTCGTGACCGCGTTGGGCGTCAGGTCCATTTGCCGGACCACATCGACAGGGGTTGTCTGACCGGGAACCTTTGCACCGCTTTTCCAGTCCACGTGGATTGCCTCGATAGCTTCCATGCTGACGATGACCGTCCGGTCCACAGGAGTGCCCGTTTTCTTCAATACTCCCGAGACCCGGAACGGCTGATCTTCGTGTTCGGTAAAGGAGGCAAGTCCATGTGCCACGACTATCGGGTCCCCGACAGAGTACCCGAGTGTGTCTGCGACGTCGGAGCCGATCACGGCATCAAAGAGGTCGTCCATGAGGACGCCTTCTGCGGTCTCAAGGCTCCGATCCTGCCTATACTGGTAGTAATCGAAGAACGCCGAGGAAGTCCCCATCACGCGAAACTGGCGGTGGCTGTCACCGAGGGAGATGGGGACGATCCACTCAACTTCGGGACGCTGCGCTATCTCCTGATAGCTTTCCCAGGTGACGTTGTTAGTCGCATTGCCTATGCGAAAAACCGAATACAGTAGCAGCTGAACCGAGCCAGAGCGCGCTCCGACGATGAGGTCCGTTCCCGAAATCGTGTCTGAAAAGCTAGTCTTTGCCCCCGTGCGAATTTTCTCGACGCCAAGAAACAAGGCGACAGAGAGTGCGATTGCCAGAATAGTCATGCCGACTGTCAGCGCGCGGGCCGATAACGATGCAATGGCCAGACGGATGATCATGCCGCTTGACCTTCAAATTCGGCGATGTCCGACAGCTCAACGACACGGTCAAACCGCTCACCGAGCCTCGGATCATGGCTGACCATCAGAAGAGACGCGCCAATTTCCCCGATTTGGCCAAACATAAGGTCCAGAAAGGCGTTCTGGCTGCCGGCATCGAGCGACGACGTCGGCTCATCCGCGATCATGAGCGGCGGCTGACCGATCAATGCGCGGGCCACAGCCACACGTTGCTGTTGTCCGACGCTTAGCGCTGAAGCGCGTTTACCCAGCAGGTCGCCGGGCAAACCAAGTGATCGACAGAGCCGGGTTGCTTCCTCAAAGGGCACCTTGGCGCGCGATCTGCGGTTGGGGGCAAAGCGAAGCGGTAGCAGAATATTGTCAGCTACGGTCGCGAACGGCAGTAGATTGAACTGCTGAAAGATCACACCGATCTGCTCTGCGCGCAGCCGGTCCCGCCCGGCGTCGGATAGCGAGCCCATGTCTACGCCCGAGACATTCATGGTGCCGTAATCGGGTAGAAGAGTGCCACATATCAACGACAACAAGGTGGATTTTCCTGATCCGCTCTCACCAAGCAAAAGAACAGTTTCACTCTGCTCGAGGCGAAACGCCGGAACGTTGAGCGCGAAGGACGCCCGACCCGGCCAGCGGAATCGGACGTCGCTCAGATTTAGAATTGGAGCGTCTTTGTTCAAGTTCAGAACATGCCGCGCAGATCGAGCCTTGGCTCATCTCTCTCGACTTCAAAAGCCTGTGCACCGGCCTTCGTGACTATCTTCACTTCCAGTTCACGGGCGCTCTCGAAAGCGTCGAAATAGGCGAAAGTGATCTCGTCGATGGCTGAAGGGTTCGCGCATGTCAGGACATATTCGGCATGGAATTCCGTGTGGCCTGCTTCGTCCGCATGCTCTCCGTCATCATGTTCGCCCTTGGCGTGCTCTTCGTCGTCGTCGTGGTCCTCACCTTCGGCATGCTCCTCTTCTTCGTCGTGGTGTTCTTCACCTGCAGCATGCTTCTCGTGTTCCTCTTCACTCTCAAGCTCGGCGCTTGCTTGGGTCACAGTGCACTCTGCGCTGGCCGGAAGAACAAACAGTTCCTGCGGTTTTGCCAACATCGCAACTGCCGCATCTATTGCGGAGCGGTCCTCGGCGCTTTTGGCCTCATACTCAAACCCCACGATATCCGCGCCGGGCGCGTGGAGTTCCATCGAAACCGTCGTTTCCTCCAGCGCGATATTCAGCTCTCCAACCCCATGTTCATGGGCGTCGAGTTGGCGAGAGTCCTCGGCGAAGGCTGGGTGTGCAATGGCTACGGCTACTGCAAATGGGAGGGTGCGTTTCATATCGTTTCCTTTGGTTATAATGCTTTGAGTCAGGCAGCGCAGGCGTGGCAGTGCCCGTGAACTTCGACGATGTGTCGCTTCGGCTGGAACGCACTGGGCGCGACGAGCGCGTCTATCGATGGCATGAGTCCGCTTCCGTCGTGTTCCTCGACGGACCCGCAATCGCCACAGATCGCCAGGACTGGAATGCTTTCAGAATGTTCACAGCGACAGGGAACAAAAGCCTTGATTGATTCGAGCCGGTGCGCACGACCCTGATCGGTCAGTGACGCCAAAGTGCGGTAGACCGTTGGTGGGGCGATATCAGGCTCATCGCTCTGAAGTTGTTCAAGAATTTGGTATGCCGTCATAGGCCGGTCACATGATCGGAGCACTTCAAGGATATCGGATTGGCGCTCGGTGGCTTGTTTTCGCACTTGGAATGCTCCTCTGAACGAGAATTTGTTATTTTATAAAATAACGAATGACAAGGCTCTGAGCCGATCTTGGAGTCTTGCTCGCGAACAGCCACGCGATCCTCTGAATCGACGGGATCAGTAGTGCGATTGGTGCAGTTGTGTTGATCCAGAGAATGAACGGCCGGTATTAAGTGCTAACCTGCCGAATGTTGGTCGAGTCTCAGTCGGCCGCTTTGTCCGCATCTCGGTCGTAGCTCTCATTCCGGCGAACGTCCGGTGTTGGGGGTAGCCGACGTTCGAGGCCGAAACGCCCAAACTAGCGTCGTGGGCGGCGGCTCACCGCTAGGAAGCGGACATCTGACGGGATGACCCGCATGACAACTTTGAGCCCGAAGCAGCCACCTTGTTGTGACTTTGCGAACGTCTGACTTGACACGGGGGCTTAGGCCAAGTCAGTCGCATCACCTCGCTGTGTGTATA
>JBPCXR010000155.1:0-5301 GCA_051027215.1 Pseudomonadales bacterium
CCTGCTTCGCGGTGAATGGCATGTTTTGCCCACTCCTCCGAATTTACCATTTGCAAAAATGAGGCGATGGACGGGTATTCGACAATGGCGATCGCGTCCCACAAGTCTTCAACCTCGCCAACTACCATGCCGCCGATCACGCTGGAGTGGATAACTTTGGCGCCACACGCGGCGATCTGCTTGCCGGTTTGTTCTCCATAAATCTGATAAGCCTCGATGCCGGTCAGGTCCGTCTCTCTGCCGTCCGGGTAGACAGCACGCTCTTTGAATTTGAACAGATTGGTCATAAAGACTGGCCCGTCGTTCTCTACTTGAGCCAGTGCAGCCCATTGTTCGTCGGAATGGTGGAGTTTGTTTAGAACGATCATGAAACTTCCTACTTTTTTGATTATCTGAGTTTGGGTAACACTTCGTCGGTGAAGCGACGCGCCATCGCCGCTACAAAATCTTGCGGATGGGCCAATTCGGGTCCACCAGCCAGAATGAAGCGGTCAATGCCAAGTTCAATCAATTCACTTAATCGGTCTGCGCAATAGGCAGGTGGTCCGTAAATGCCAAACTCGTGGGCGAATTCGCTGGTGATCAAACCGGGGTCATGCTGACCGTGTTGCTTCATGTTATAGGCGGCATGAATCTTGGGGAGTGTGGCTGCAGCATTAGCCGATACGGGTCCATTGATTTTGCCGTGCATGGCAGCGAAGCGTGATTGGCTGGTAATCGCGCCAGCCGCCAATTTCCAAGCTTCCTCACCATCGTCGTGAACGATCATGTTGATGTAGGCCGACGCAGAAACCGGCCCAAGTCCAGTGCGTTGGCGGGCTTCACGGGCGATCTCCAGCCCCCATTGGATGCGCTGGACACTTGCGCCAAGCATAAAATCGATGCGATCGGTCTTAGTTGCGGCGAGCTCGATAACTTTTGGTCCGGTCGCGGCAACCCCGATTGGCACTGGTTCACTTCCTTTAAGCCACTCTATGCGGCTTGTTTCGGGATGATCTTCAAGTTTTAGCGTGTGGATGTCACTGTCAGCAGCGAAAGGTACTTCTTCGCCACGTAGATAGGTATTCAGATTGTCGATGTACGCTTCCAGGTCGCGAACTTTTGCTGGCGCGTAGCCGATGTGAGCCAGTGCGGAATCCCCGCGACCGATGCCTAAGTAGGCGCGACCAGAACTCACCGCTTGCAGCGTCGCTATTGCCGAGGCCGTGACCGCTGCGTGGCGGGTTCTTGGGTTGGTGACGCCAGTGCCTAGTTGCAGTGTGCTCGTCTCCTTGGCGACCGCGGTCAGGCTGATGTAAACCTCCGGTGAAAGGTTTTGCGTGTCAAAAAACAGCAGTCCATCGAGTCCAGCATCTTCGTAAAGACGACCAAACGAAAAGGTGGTATCTATGGGTTGCTGTATGCCCCAGTAGTGAGTCGGACGCGCAATCCAGAACTCAGGCTTCGTCATGAACCTGGTCCGCTGAGTGCCGCGATCACGTCAGAGACGATGCCGTCGGCTTTTTCACATATTTGAGCGTCATCTGCATCCTGTATGGGGTGCGGTACGAAAACACGCTTTGCATCAGACATGCCTAGCGCATCAGCCTGGGTGGCGGCGGCGTCGACAAACTCCGTTGAAGCAATCGAAACTGCTGGCTTACCGTGAATTTCAAACCAAACGATGTCATGCAAACTGCACGACGTACACGACCCTCAATCTGCGAGAGCGACCACGACGAAATCGTTGTCTGCTTTAATCTCCTGACGTAGTGCATCTGGGGCGGGTTTGGAAAAGGTCGGTTTGCTGTAGCGCGTTATTTCAATTTGAGGCAGGCGTTGCTCAAGTGCCTCCTGCAACCGGTCGAGCAATACGTTACCGCGGCGTTTCGAAATATCTAGAAAACCGATACGCCCCGAGATCGTTTCCGGGCGAGGGGTGATTTGTCGGGTAACAGGAACTTCCTCATTGGTCGGATCCAAGAGAATTAGGGTCATTTTATTGCTCCTTGAGTGGCGTTTAATCACACCTCGATTTTGCGTGTTACTGGTATGGATCCAATACTTCTCGGAATCCATCCATGAAAAAGCGCGGTGCACTTGCCTGCCTCGCTGCCAGCGACGACGATATCAATATCATCGTCGCCACCGAATTTGCTGAGTCGTGCATCGAGCCCGAGCTTGCCATAAATGGCCTCCTGTTCCGGAGTGAAGCCCGAGCCCCCGGTGAGTTCGCTCACGCTCTTTTCGCTTACTTTGTGGATGCGCTGCTTAAGCTGTTGCTTGCTGTAGCCGTTGCGTTTGAACGTGTCCGCATGTTCGGGTGAGACAACTAACAAACAGTTCGAAAAACCGTAGGCCTTGGCATTGAGTATGTTGGTAGTCGCCTCGCCAATGGTGCCCCCCAATGCGTCGCCATCCGTGGCCGTCTCATCGATGATCAGTGTCGGGCCGCCGGACATGGCGAAAACGGTAACGGTAGAGTCAGCCTTGTCGAAACCTCGGTCGACATGCAGCGGCGCCCAACAGGATCGTTCTTCCCATTCCGCGAAGCACATGGTGAATTTCATTGGGTTTGAGAAGGTGGATCGTTCAGTGCCGCCTGGTTTGGCGCCGCCCACATTACGGATAATGAGTCGTAGGGCGCGGCCAATCGTGGCATTGGCACGGTTGCCTTGGCCTAGCACGCCGAGCCCCATGTTCATGTCAATTGCGTGACGAATAGGACCACTCACCACCATCACGGGTGTGGCCCCCATCGTCGTTGCCATAACCCCATGGATGTTGAACTCGTCAGTGCAGACCGCTTCAACCGCCGCAATCACCACGGGTAGATACTCAGGTTTGCACCCTGCTAGCACGCAGTTAATCGCGACTTTTTCTACCGTCACCTTGCCCATATTGGGCGGCATGATAGCGACGATGTCCTGCGCATCGCGCTGGGTGCCTTTAAGCATGCGTAACACCCGCTCCGGTGTGGGCGGAATGATTGGCAATCCGTCTGAAAATCCCTGGTCAAACATGAATTCGAATTCGTCGTCCAGGTCACCGACCGAAATCCGTCTTGCACGGATGGGACTGTTTTCTGCCTCAGCCCGCAGGCGATCTTCATGTAGTGGATCAACAGAGAGCGAGCCACACCCTGGCCGCCACGCTGGCAGCGAGGACCACTCGAGATCGCATGCGCTACCCGAAAATCTGGCTACCAGCTCGTTGACCATGGAATTCCACTCATCGCGCACAAAGCCGATTTGCTCGGTCTCGGTTTGACCGTCCGCATCGGTTATTAGCAACGTGGGCACCGTTTCGATATCGGTGTCATATGAAACGTTCAGGGCACTGTCGTTCAAAATACTGAAAGGCGGTTGAAACTCGTTCGTTAGTTGTTGATTGCCAGACTCGGTTTGGCCAATAACATAAAAATCGAGATGTTCTGCGAAGGCAGCGGACATTGCGCAGAGTACTGGCATCACTTCTCTGCACGTGGGGCAATCCTCCTTAATGAAACACACTAAACTCGGACGCTCACCGTGAAAGTTAATCTGTTCGCCCGTCGAATTGTTGAGAGAGAAGGGCCCGACATTCAACATGCTCAAAGCTCCATCGGGGTTTTGAAGTAGGTGTGCATGATTCGATTTCGGTGCTCTATCGCTCGTTGCTATGGGTTTGCAGCAATGAATTCAATCACCACTCGCGCCCACTCTTCGCCTTGATCATCCTGCGTGTAGTGCATAGCGTTTTGGATGGTCACGTGGTTTTGGCCCTTTGCACCAGGGATTTCCGCTTGGAATTGAAGGTCCATGTTGCCCGGATCACCGTCCGTAAATGCCGTAAGGAACGGTTTGTTAAAGGTGCGTAAAGCCTCCCAAGCTTTGCGATTAGCCGGGACTTCGACATTGTCTGGGAAGAGCGGAATCAAGCTAGGGAACCGTCTCGCGCCTTGTTTATATTCTTCAGCTGGAAAGGGTGCTGCATAGGCGCGTTGCTCTCCGGCCGTACAGTTGCGCAACCACAAGTTCATGATCGCCCCGGGATTGAAGTCATCAGAGGCATCGCAATGTCTAATCCAGAACATAAAGGGCGGGGTTGGGTCGCGGCCGTTAGCAGCGTTCTTGGTCTGATCCTGAAAGCCACCGCGCTCCATCAGGTCTTCGCGCATTGCGGCGTCAACTTCGGCCGTGTTGAGGACGGGTGCGTCTGCAAGTAGTTGTTTGAGCTTGTCGGCCATCTCAATCGAGACGTTTCTTGCATCTGCCAGGCCCGTGTTCGAAATAACCACCTGCGCGAATCGATCCGGATCGTCTGCAACGATTCTTAAAGTAATGGGTCCACCCCAGTCCTGTGCGACGAGGGTGATGTCCGTGAGTGACATGCGACGAACAAAGTCGTGCATCCACTGCACATGCCGCGCGAAGGTATAGTCTGTTTTCTGTGAAGGTTTGTCGGATCGACCGAAGCCAACAATATCAGGGGCTATGACTCGGTAGCCTGCTGCGACGAGTGGTGGGATCATTTTTCGAAAGGAATAAGACCACGTAGGCTGACCGTGCACGCAAAGAACAACGGGGGCATCCCGTGGCCCTTCATCCACATAGTGCATGCGTAGCCGGCCACCCACACCATCATCTATTTCTAGGTAGTTAGGTTGGTATGGGAAGTTTTCCAGGTTTTCAAATCGTTCATCGGGTGTTCGAACTACTTTCATAGGCGCTTGTTCTATTGCTTGAAAACGTGGCAGAGGGCGTCGCGACAGCCAGTATCAAAATGGGATCAGTGGTTGTCAATTTACAGATTGGTATCAATCGATAAGATCTGGCTAAGGACAGCATGCATAACATCCTGTTATCGATCGATATTTAATTGTAACTAGACTGGGCTTTGCCGACGTTAGAAGCTAGCAGCCTGTTGGACAGCAGACATTGCGACCCAGTATCAACCATCCGCTAGTGGAGGCGTCATCTGTGTTCCGCTATGGCAACAAACTCTCGACGACCGGACAATCTTGGCGGCTTTTCTTTCCTCCCATGTCTGTTCGAATTTGCATCCTGGCCGTGCTCGGGTCGTGTTTTATGAACGCTTGTTCGAGCGCTGAAAATGCCAAGCCTGCGGCGATTGGTGCTGAAGTCAGGGTGACAGGGGGGATGGTCCGAGGACTTGTCTCCGGGGAGGGTGACGATGCACTTAAGCAATATCATGGCATTCCGTACGCAGCGCCGCCTGTTGGCGAATTGCGCTGGGCGCCTCCGGCTGCTGTGATCCCTTGGACCAAAACGCTGGATGCAACTAAGCACGGCCAGTTCTGCTCGCAGCCTGTGGTAATAG
>JBPCXR010000156.1:0-41359 GCA_051027215.1 Pseudomonadales bacterium
CTTTGCAACCGAGCCAAACCCTGGGCTGCAGTCGGTGAATGGCAGATCGTTGTCCACCGTTTTCGGAACACCGATGCAAGTCATCTCGTAGCCCATTCGACCACCAAGCTGGGACACTTTGTGCGCAGTGTCTTGAGAATCCCCACCACCGTTATAGAAGAAGTAGCGAATATCGTGGGCGCGAAACACGTCGATGAGACGGCGGTACTCGCGCTCGTTCTCTTCGATGCCCTTGAGCTTATAGCGGCAAGAGCCGAATGCTCCGCTGGGTGTTGCCCGCAAGCCGGCGATCGCTTTTGCCGACTCTCGATTGGTATCGATTAGCTCTTCGGTCAGCGCTCCCAATATGCCGTTGCGACCGGCGAAAACACGGCCGATTCGATCTTTATTCGCGCGCGCAGTTTCGATAACACCGCACGCACTGGCATTGATCACCGACGTCACCCCACCTGACTGGGCATAAAAGGCATTCGCTTTGGGCATTGAGTCGTCCATGTCTACTAGTCGCAAGAACAGCGCCCATTGTCCGCGATCACATGGATATGTGCGACAATTTCTATCAGCAAATCGAACAGCCAGGACTCAAAAACGCTTGAACGTACTGTTTCGCGAACTGCTGCAGCTCTGCCTGTTCAGGTCAACGCCCGCGCGATTACCGAACCTACCGGTTTTGACGCTACTTCTGCTGCTCGCCGATTGGCTGCTCAGCGTGGTGGTGATTTCTACGCTCAGCGACAATTTGACGCTGACGCAAATCGTGGTGAACGTCGGCGTAGCGCAGGTGGCACTGGGTTTACTGATTTTTGCCGCGCTACGCTTACGGCAGCTGGACACCCGTTGGGCGCAAACTCTCAGCGCGATTTTTGGCTGCGATCTGCTGCTCACAGCATTGTTCGGTGGGCTCTTGCCCATTGGCCGGGCGTTGGGCGAAAACCCCTACATGATGCTCGAAGTCCTGCTGCAACTCTGGACCATCACACTTTACGGTTACCTGTTGCATCTGGCGATGGAGATGCCACTCTTGGCCGGCATACTGACTGCCTTCGGCATCTTAGTGATCGGGCTGAGCGTGACTCAAGCCCTGACCGGTGGCTGAACGTAGGAACTCGAGCTTGACCAAGGAACCGTCTCGTCAATGAGCCAACATCTGTACTTTCTCGGCATCGGCGGCACCCTCATGGGTAGCCTGGCGCAGTTGGCTAAAGAACTCGGCTACCGGGTCAGCGGTTCCGACAAAGCCTTGTATCCGCCCATGTCTGATCAGTTGGCAGCCGCTGGCATCGAGGTCTTTGAAGGCTTTGACCCCGAACAACTGCAACCGGCACCAGACCTGATCGTGCTCGGCAACGCCGGGCTGCCCCGCGGACACCCAGGAGTCGAGTACATTCTGGAACAAGGCCTGCGCTATACCTCTGGCGCTGCCTGGCTCGGAGAAGAAATCCTGCACGATCGCTGGGTTCTGGCCGTCTCCGGAACCCACGGCAAAACCACAACCGCAAGCATGCTGGCGTGGATTCTCGAGCACGCGGGCCTAAACCCTGGATATCTGATCGGCGGCGTGCCGAAAAATTTTGCGCAGTCCGCCCGCCTGGGGGAATCGCCGTTTTTCGTGATCGAAGCGGACGAGTACGACACCTCCTATTTCGACCGTCGTTCGAAGTTCGTGCACTACCGGCCGCGGACGCTGATCATCAACAACCTGGAGTACGATCACGCCGACATCTTCGCGGATCTCGCCGCAATTCAAACCCAATTCCATCAGCTGCTAAGAACCGTCCCTAGCTCTGGTTTGATCATCGCCCCGAGCCAGAGTGAGGCAGTCAACGAGACTCTGAGCCAAGGCTGCTGGACCCCCGTCAGCCGCTTTGGCGAGCATCAAAAACGCCAGTCTATGGACAGCGACAACGGTGAGTTCTGGCACGCCGACAATAGCTCTGCAGATGCGACGACTTTCGATGTCTGTCTTGGTGAAGAAAACCTGGGTACGCTAAGCTGGCCCTTGCTTGGCGAGCACAACAAACACAATGCGCTAGCGGCGATTGCAGCAGCCCGCCACGCCGGCGTACCGGTGGCCGCTGGCATTGCTGCGCTTGCCGAGTTTCAGGGCGTGACCCGGCGCATGGATCTGATCGCCCAGGTGAACGGCGTGAGCGTTTACGACGACTTCGCCCATCATCCCACCGCAATCCGCACAACACTCCAGGGCTTGCGTAAGCAGGTCGGCAACGACGAGATTATTGCCGTGATTGAACCACGGTCACACACCATGTCGCTCGGCACGCTGCGGCATGAACTGATCACTTGCTGCGCTCCTGCAGATCAGGTGTTCTGGTTCAGGGGCGAAAACATTAAGTGGGATCTGTCTGAGGTCGTTAGTCAATGCGTGGTACCCGCCCAACAGTTCGATGATCTCGACAAGTTGGTCGGGGCATTGGCACGGCTTTCCGGCACCGAGCGCAAACGCCACATCGTCATTATGAGCAATGGCGCATTTGGCGGTATCTACACGAAATTGCCTGGGGCATTGCAGTCCTCAGCGTCAGGACAACCTAACTAGATCGGATCGGGTCGGGGAGACCCACAAACAGGGAGAGACTCATGTTTCCAGTTCACAATACACTAAAGGCCATGCTGCTGATTGTCTGCAGCCAAACCGCGATAGCCGACCACCACCAGCAGGGCGAAGACAGCAGCTGGTACCCCAGTCGCTATGGCGCAGAAGATACCCTCGGCGCAATCAACAACCTCAGCGCAGACAAAGTACGCAAAGCGGCGAAGCTGGTAAAAAGCGGCAAGGTATATGCGCTGGGTGTAGAGACCGGTCGAGAGTCACCCGCTTACCCGCCTCGGCAGTACGCTATGACCATATTGCAGCTAGACGATGGCACTGGCGGCACGCTCGGGAGCAACGAAGCCACCGGCAACGATGACCTCATGTATCTGTGGATGGGTATCGGTAGTCAGATCGATGGCCTCGGGCACATGGGTATTAAGCACGTCTACTACAACGGCAACAAAGCCACTGATTTTGTCGCACCCACTGGGCTGACCAAACTCAGCGTCGATAAGCTACCACCAATCGTTACTCGCGGCGTCCTCCTAGATATGGCCAAACACCTGAAGCAGGAGATTCTGCCCGCAGGTACTGCCTTTAACAGCGCCGAAATCAAGGCAGCGGCGAAAGCACAGAAAGTCCGCATTGAAAAAGGCGACGTGGTGCTATTTCACACTGGCTGGCTAAACGTTGCCGACACCGACAAAGTGAAATTTATGGCTGGCGAGCCTGGCTTGGGAGTAGACGGCGCTCAGTACCTGGCAGGTCTCGGCGTAGTCGCCGTGGGTAGCGACAGCTGGGCTCTAGAAGTGCTGCCGTCCGAAGACAGCGACCAAGCATTCCCTGTGCACCCGGAACTGTTGGCTAAGAACGGCGTCTACATTTTGGAGAATATGGACACTCGAGCTCTGGCCGCCGATGGCGTTAGCCAGTTTTTGTTTGTGCTCGGGCAGCCGCGCTTCGTTGGCTCCGTGCAAGCGGTGATTAACCCGGTCGCCATTCACTAATTCCACAAGCCGCCTGCGGCAGTTGAGGGTCTCGATGGATCTAATCCCGCAACAACTGCCGCAGATTACCGAACGCTGTCGACAGCTTGGTTGGATCACCGCTACCACGGAGCTGACCGGGTTGGCACCTGCCGGTGAAGGCAACATGAACCGCGCCATGCGCGTGCAACTCGCGCCGAAAGCGGCCACTGAGCCTAGGACCTTCATTCTCAAACAGGCAGTACCTTTTGTTGCGAAGTACCCAGACATTCCCGCGCCCATAGAGCGCGGAGCCACAGAAGCGGCGTTCTACGCGGCGATCAATGCAGATGCTGTGTTAGCGCTGCGCATGCCGTCGCTATTGGGCTTCGATCCCACCGAGCACCTGCTGTGCCTTGAGGATCTAGGTCCCAGCGCAGACATGACTTCCATTTATGCCGAGCGCAATCCGAGAACAATCAGCAACGACAAACGTTTGGCTGGCTTGGTGGCCTGGCTCTCGCGTCTACACGCGCTACCGATCTCTCAGGCAGACTTCCCAAATAATGCCGGAATGCGCCGCTTGAACCACGAACACATATTCTTGGTGCCTTTCGACCCTGAATCCTCGGTCGAGCTGCCAACAGCGCTGGCGGATCTGCGCTTGCAACTGCATGCAGATGCACACTTGGGTGCGCGCATCCAACACCTGGGAGACATCTATCGCGGCAATGCAGTGGCGCAATCACGACCGGCATTGCTCCATGGAGACTACTACCCCGGCAGCTGGCTGAGCGACGAGCACATGGACTGCCAAATCATCGACCCCGAATTCGCCTTCGTCGGCCCTGCTGAGTTCGATGTTGGCGTTATGCTTGCGCACCTGACTTTTGCCGGATACAGCGAAGAAGCACGCATGCAGCTCATGACGAGGTACATTCCGCCACCAGGGTTTGCGCAATCTTTGGCCCTGCAGTTTTGCGCAATTGAAATCTTGCGCCGCCTGCTCGGAGTCGCACAGCTACCGCTCAAGGCTAGCGTCGAGCGCCGACTCGAATGGGCCACTGATGCCTGCATGCAATTACGCAACGCCGCGTGAGCACCCCGTTGCTCATCGATACCGACGTCGCTCTCGGGGTGCGCCACGAAGGTCGTCCGCGAGACATCGACGACGGCTTTGCCATCGTTGAAGCGCTGAACGTCCCCGACCTCGAGCTCAAAGGCGTGACCACGGTCTATGGCAACGGACCCCATGCAGAGGTGTCGCGGGTCGCCTCTGAGCTGATCGATTTAAAAGCAGCATCGGTGCCGGTCGTCCCCGGGGCCGGCGAAGCACTGCCTCAGTCTGCGGCTGCTCCGGTGCCGCCAGCCAACCCAGCGGTGCAGTTTCTTGCCGAGCAATTGCGCGCAGGGCCAATGGCAGTAGCCGCCATCGGCCCCTTGACCAACATCGGCTTGCTCGCTCACCATTACCCCGATGCTGCTCGCAACATCAGCCAACTGATCATCGTCGCTGGACGCAGCAAAGACCGCGTCTTCTATATTGGAACCGATGGCCCCGTGCGCGACTTCAATTTCGAAAACGACGTGCGCGCCGCTGGGCTTGTGCTGGGCTGCGGCGCTCCCATTGTGCTCGCCGGTTTTGAGCTCACCAGCCAAGTGGCAATCACGGCGGAAGATCTGCAGTCCATCCAGCGAGTAGGCACGGCTACGGCAGAATATTTCTACCGTAACTCGCTAGCCTGGTGCGAATATTGGACAGAGACTTTTCCAACAGACGCGGGTTTTCACCCCTGGGACTCTGCTGCGATTGCGTGGTTGCGACATCCGGAGTATTTCGTCACTGAGCAGCGCGGCTACCGTATTCGGGAGCGAGCTCTGGCCGACGCTGCAGCCAAGGAAACCGATCACTGGCTGGAGTGTGATGCCGAATTCGATGGGCCCAAAGTCACCTACTGCACCGGTTTTGCCCCAGGTGGCGCTGCCGCCTTCGTCGAAGATGTCGTAACCACAGTCTATTGAGGTTGAACTTGACCAATTATCATCTCGTCATCGTTACCCTAGGTCTACTGCTCGGGCTGTGCGCATCCTGTAGCAACAACGAATCCGCGCCTGAGCCTGTCGCTAGCCAAGCGGCCACGCCAAACGAAGAACAGCTATACCTAATTCCACCCAAAGGTTGGACCTTATCTGCAGCCAGCAATCGTGAGCGCTTTCGAAGCGCCCGATACTTGCGCGATCCAGCGGCGCTACAACTCGAGAGTTTAACTTTCGAGTATATGGACCCGACAGATATGCCAGATCCAATTAGCTTCCTGGAATCCATGGCTGCAGAGCAGAATGAGCGCTGCGAATCGTTCAGCAGCGTTGCCATCAGCAGTGGGCTAGAAAACGGCTATCCCAGTGCAGTGCGGCTGTTGCGCTGCCCGCGTCGCAAAGTCAACCGCGCCTCTACTGTCTCCCTAGCCAAGGCCATCGCCGGGCAAGATGGCTACTACTTGGTCGTATTTGAGAAGAACGCGAACTCCAGCAGGGGCGAAGATGGCTGGAAGAGTGATCACGTCAGCGAGGAGGATATGGCACGCTGGTCACTGTATTTGCGTCAAGTGACGGTTTGCGACCCAAGAACTCAAGAGCATCCCTGCCCGGACACTGCAGCCGGGCAAAGCAACACTCCTTAAAGCGCTTGCTCTAACGCCGGCGCCATGAGTGAGTCAGAATCTGCGCTGATGCTCGCTTCCAGCGCAATGGTTCGTGGCAACAATCGATCGAAGAAAAACGCTGCAGTCTGGCGTTTGGCTTCGCGAAAGGTCGCACTGGCGTTGCTTTGCGCCTCGGCATGGGCCGCGGCGGCCATGCGTGCCCAGAGCCAGGCATACAATACCAGCCCCGCCAGCTCCAGATACTCCACCGATACAGCGCCGGCAAGGTTGGGATCGTTTGGGCAACGCTCGAGCAAGCTCGCTGTCACTCGCTCCAGTCGCTCAACGTTGGCCAGCACTGCCGCCTGCTGCGTGGGCTGCAGGTACTGCACATTGCGATCGCCGGCTAACCGCTCGCGCATGAGCGCCGTCATGCGCCGCAGCGTAGCGCCACCGTCTTTAAGAACTTTGCGGCTGATTAGATCCAGAGCCTGGACACCGTTCGTTCCCTCATAGATCTGCCCAATGCGCGCGTCTCTAACAAGTTGCTCGACGCCCCACTCTTGGACATAGCCGTGGCCGCCCAATACCTGCTGGGCGAGCACCGCACAATCAAGCCCGCGGTCGGTGAAGAACGCCTTTGCGATCGGCGTTAACAATTCAGACAGTGCCTGAGCATCGGAGTCTTGTTGATACTTGCCTCGATCGAGCTGTCGGCCAACGAACATAGCCAAGGCTCGGCCGCCTTCTGTATAAGCTCGAATCGTCAGTAACATACGGCGCACATCGGGATGCACCAACAGGGTATCGGCGACTGCAGCGCCGTCGATGGGACCGCTAGGTGCGCGTCCTTGTCGCCGCTCAGCGGCATAGCGCAGCGCTTGCTGAAAGGCCATTTCACCGGCGCCCAGTCCTTGTAGCCCAACCGACAGACGCTCGTAGTTCATCATGGTGAACATACAGGCCAATCCAGCGTTCTCTGCGCCGATGAGGAACCCCGTAGCGCCATCGTAGTTGATTACGTTGGTTGGGCTGCCGTGGATGCCCATCTTGTGTTCGATCGAACCGCTAGACCAAGCATTGCGCTGGCCCAGACTGCCATCATCGTTGACTAGGAACTTCGGCACGATGAACAAGGAGATACCCCGAGTACCTCCAGGGGCATCGGGCAAACGGGCCAACACCAGATGAATGATGTTTTCGGCGAGATCGTGCTCACCACTGGTGATGAAAATTTTGCTGCCCGTAATCGCGTAGGTTCCGTCTGCTTGGGGCTGAGCTTTGGTACGCATAATGCCCAAGTCAGTGCCCGCCTGGGACTCGGTCAAAGCCATCGCCCCGGTCCACGTGCCGCTGTACATGGCTGGTAAATAGGTCTGCTTCTGCCGCTCAGTTCCGTGTGCATCGATACAAATCGTCGCGCCCACAGTGAGCGTGCCGGATAAATACAGCGCTGGATTGGTTGCCCAGAACATCTCTTCCAGCAGACAACCCATGAGCTTCGGCATTCCCTGGCCCTGGTAATCGGGATTGCCAGACAACCCCAGCCAGCCACCTTCAGCCAAAGCTTTGAAAGCTTCGGCGAATCCCCTGGGCGAGCTGACAACCCCATCTACCCAGGTACAACCCTCGGCATCTCCAGACTGGTTCAGCGGAGCGAGCACTTCGCTCGCCAGACGCCCGCCTTCAGCTACCACGGCTCGAACTAAGTCGTCGCTAAAGTCCTCGAACGCAGGAATATCCGCCCACTCCTGGCGGGTATCGAACAGATCGAACAATAGGAACTCAATGTCCTGTAGCGGTGCCTCGTAGGACAACATGGCGGTAGCTCCTGAAATTCCGGTTGCAGTCACCCGCCAGTTTATCGGGGACCTATGAACTCGCCGTCATTTAGTCAACACCAAATGCCATCCGTTAAGATGCCGCCCAAACAACGTGCCCGCCGATCATACCGATATATCGACGAATGCTCCGCGACCATCTGTAGGGGAGTTGTGATTTTCTTGAGCGCTAAGCTCAGCCCGAGCCTCTGCAGCCCGGGCTGTGGCCTGTGCTGCCACCGCGCGGTCGGCGGCCGAAGGCTGCGACACAGCAAGTGCTGCGCGACGCACAACCTGCATCTTCGCCAAAGTCGCCGCTGGATCGCCGGGTACCGGCGAGGCATCAATGTCGACGTGTCCGCCTACCGCGTAACGCACACCGTTGGGGCCACGTTGGAATTGATAGCTCGGCGCACTAGCAAACGCGCCGCCGACACTGGCGTGGGCTTGCTCATGGGCGCGCACCTCTTGATCGCGCCGGGCGAGCGCTCGCACTTCCTCTTGCACCTGGGCCAACTGCTGGAACTGTTCTGTTTGGCGCCCTAGCGACACCGTTGCTGCAACGTTTACGTCCATGTGTTTTGTTCGACGTCTTTCGTTCGACGTCTTTCGTCTATCGTCCGCCAGTTAGAGCGTCCTGCTCAAAAAATCTGTCAGGCGTGGGTATCGAGTAAGAAACCCACCGTTGCGTCAGCTGTTTCGACCACTTTAGCGGCGGCTTGCACCTGCCGGGCGATCAGCTTCAGCGAAGCCAACGCTTCGAGTTGATCTGCCTGCGCCTGGGGCGGTGGCGCGCTGCTCGAGGCGCCTGCATCACGTTTGGCAGGCTCGCTGTCTGGGTGAGTACCGGCGGCGATCCGGGCCGCCGTCTCGTCCAGTTGTCTGATGGAGCGTTCTAGTCCTTGAGCACTGCTTGTGAGAATCGGATTGACCGCCATATCAGGCTCCTCCGCCCGCGCCGCCCTCACTGGGCAAAGCTTGAGCGCTGTTTTCACAAAGCGTAGATCAGTCTCACACTCGCTGCCGGATTAATTTGGCCCGTGTGAGCTATGTCACACTTTCGCGCAGGCATCGGCCCACCGACGGAGCGCTCACGTGCCGCTAACCTGTCCAAATGAACCCGCTGCGCTGGCTATCGGGCCGCTGTCTTGCCTGTGACCTACCAACCCGATCCCACAGGGATCTGTGCAGCATCTGTTACGCCGATCTACCTTGGTGCGAAGCTGTACCCGGGTCCCTGACCCCGGCGCAGAGAGTCATCGCTCCACTGTTTTTTCAAGGGGGGGTGCGAGACTGGATCCACCGGCTCAAGTATCACCGCGGCTGGGTTGAAGGCGAGGTGCTGGGCTCCGTGCTTGCTGACGCCATTGCAGCGAACTACTTGCCCAATGCTGCCGAACTAGGTCTGCCGCAACCTTGGCAACACCCACCTAGCGCAATCGTTCCAGTACCCATGCCGCGCCTGAGCTGGCTGTTGCGGGGGCACAACCCAGCCACGGTGCTGGCCCGTCCGGTGGCCAAGCGGCTGCGCTTGCCCGTACTCGAAACCCTGGTGCACAGAGCCCCGAAGCGGCAGGACCAACACAACCTCAGCCGGGCCGAGCGGCATAGGTCAATGCGCAGCGCATTCTCGGTAACCGCGCAGCCACCGGCACGGGTCGCCATCGTTGACGACGTGCTGACCACCGGTGCCACCTGCCAGGCTCTCAGCCAAACGCTAATCGACGCCGGCTGCGCAGAGGTACACATCTGGTGCAGTGCTTACACACCACCGCAGGCCTGCTGAGCGAACATCACGGGCGCAAACTGTTAGGCTCCGCGCTGCTTCAACGTGCCGGTTCTCATGCCAGACTCAGACACCTCCGCAACGCCATACGCCACACTGGGCCCAGAGACCATTCTCGAGGCATTGGAGTCTGTGGGCATGGCACCCAGCGGTGGTCTGCTGGCCATGAACAGCTACGAAAACCGGGTTTATCAACTGGAATTGAACGACGGCAGCTTTGTAGTCGCAAAGTTTTACCGGCCCGGACGGCTGAGCGATGCCGCAATTGCCGAGGAACACAGCTTCACGCTAGAACTCGCCAACGAAGAGCTACCTTGCGTTGCCCCGATGGTCATCGATCAGCAGAGCCTGTTTCAATACCAAGGATATCGCTTTGCCGTGTTTCCCAGACGCGGAGGCCAACCGCCAGACATTGAGATCGAAGCCAACCTCAAGGTGCTGGCACGCACCATTGGCCGCATCCACGCGATCGGCCGTCGCAGTGAGTTCTCGCATCGCAAAACCCTTAGCGTGCAAGACTACGCCATCGACAGTCGCGAGTTTTTGCTCCAGGGCGACTTCATTCCAGATGAATTGGTCGCCCCTTACGAGTCATTGAGCGCACACCTGATCGAGCGCTTACAAGGACGGCTTGATGGTTACCAGACTCAGCGCATTCATGGTGACTGCCATCTCGGCAATTTGCTCTGGCGAGACGATACGCCAAATTTCGTTGATTTCGACGACGCCATCACCGGGCCACCCGTTCAAGACCTATGGATGTTGCTGTCTGGCGAGCGCAGCGAGCAACAACAACAGCTGAGCCTCATCATCGAGGCCTACGAGCTGTTTAGCGTGTTCGACAGCCGCAGCGCGGCGCTGATTGAACCGCTGCGGACCTTACGCATGATGCATCACGCTGCCTGGATCGCGCGACGCTGGGAAGATCCTGCCTTTCCACCAGCATTCCCCTGGTTTGCCGATGGTCGCTACTGGTCAGATCACATCCTGCACCTGCGGGAACAGCTAGCCGCTCTAGACGAGCCCGCACTGCTTTAATCGCTGAACTGAGTTTCCTGCATCGGCTCGTTGGGTGCCAGCTCAAGCTCTGCGCGATTACGCAGCAGATTACTGTACTGCGCCAGCAAGTATGACCGATCATCCTTCGGGCAACTCTTAACTCGCTGCCGAAAACGCTCAAGCGTCTGTTCATCTTCCGCTTCAACCCTAACTTCACCCAGAGGCACGTCCAGCAATTGCGCAGCTAGCATGTGAGTAGGATAGATTTTCAGGTGCCCGACGATTTCATGATCTATGGCTTTAGCCATGTCTTCGGGGCTGCCAAGCGGTACATCGGCATGCTCGGCAGAGAGGCTTCCGAAGTGGTAGTGCATTCGACCTTTGAAACCGGTGAGTCCCTCGGCAATACTCTGCAGATCATCCTCAGCCGTTTTCTCGTAAGTACCGTTGCGCGCAATCAGCGCCAGTTCTTCTGCCTTGCGCAAATCGCAGGGATCGAGCTCGTAGGAGATAGCAGTCGGAACGATTTGAATGCGCTGTGACAGCTCGCTGAAGTCATCGAGCTCTTTGCGATAGGCCAGCGCTAACATCTTCAGCAGCGCTGGGTCGGTACGATCAAGACCGTCCTTAGCTCGGCCACCACGCTGAGCAATCCAAACGTGCTGGCCGGATTCCAACGACGCTCTGATGTAGCGCGCGGTGCGAGACAGCGCCGCAAACTGAGCTTTTGTGCCAGTGACGCTACGCTCGACCATGAAGGCCTTGTTCAAACGCATGATGTCCGCGGCGTAGTCGGTGCTGAACAAATTGTCGCCAACGGCCAGACGGCAGGTATCGTGCCCAGCAGCATATATAATGCGATTGATCAGCCCGGAATCGAGCACGATGTCTCGATGGTTCGACAGGAACAAGCAGGCTTTGCCCGGCTCTAGTTGATCCAAGCCACTGTAGCTGAGCGAGCGAACACTGGTTCGTAGTATGAAATCTAGGTAGCGCCGCATTTGGAGTTGAAAGTCCAACACGGTATTAATACCGCGGGCGCGCCAGCGCAACAATCCACCGGTTAGCCACTCAGCGGCCCAAGGCAAGCGGGGGTGCAACTGTGGGAACACCAAAGCCGCGACACCACGCCGCAGCTGTGAATTACTCACCAGGCGCGCGACGACCGCCGATACCTCAGCGTCCTCGTAGGGCCGAATCGCATCGAACTCACTCATAGTAGCGGCGCGGCATCCAGCCAGGCTAAAACAGGCGGCACTATCGCATAACTTCCTGAATGCGGGACAACTTTGTTGCCACCCAAGCCGTGAGACCTCAAGACCAAATCCGCACCAGCGCATCAGCGCAAATCCACAGGCCGAGAACAAACAGCAGGCCAAAGGCGCCTCGTTTGAGCAGCTCTTCGCTCATGGGCGGCTTAAATCGCGCGCCAAGCCAGCTACCCGCAGCCACCGTCGGCAGGAGGATCGCAAACAGCACCATTACTTCCTCGGTTAGCTCGCCGCGAACGCCAACGACCACAGTGCGAGTCGCGGTGGTCATGGCAAAGCATGCCAACAAGGTCGCACGGATGGTCTCAAACGACAGTGGCTGGCGATAACTGAACCAACCCAGCACCGGGCCCGATGCCGAGAACAAGCCGCCAACCAACCCGCCTAGGGTACCGACTGCAAAGCAAGCGCCAGCTGAGGAAACCCTCGGTAACTGGCGCGGTCGTACGGCTAACGAAAGGCTCCCCAATGCAATGAAAACCCCAAGTAAGAGCTTCAGCACGCTCACCGCCGAATCGCTGAGCAGGTATAGCAACCAAACACCGCCGACGATGGCAGGCAGCTGTCCCATAGCCAGTGGCATGATCAAGCGCCGCTCAATCAAGCGCCAATGATGCCGCAGCGCAATCCCCACGTTCACCAATGACAACAGGCTTATGGTCGCAGCCAACAGGCCAATGCTGACCCACTCTAGACCACCGGCGAGTGCCATCATGATCATACCCATAGCAAAACCGGCCACGCTCTGAATGTAGCTGGCAACAAATGCGAGGGCGATCAATGCACCGAGGGTGTGATAGTCCATGGGCGCGCGAGTATAGTCGAGCCGATTTCGCCTCGCTTTAGCTGTTTTGCTATTGACTTCGGCATACCCGAACATCACTCCCGGACGCCGGGCCTAGACGGAGACTGTTGCTTGGACCTAAATCTGCAAAATCGCACAGCGCTGGTGACCGGGAGTCATCGCGGCACGGGCCAGATCATCGCCAAAGCACTGCTAGCGGAAGGCGCTCAAGTGCTGGTGCACGGCTTCGAACCTGGCCAGGCTGAGGCTTCGGTAAGCGAAATCGGCGGCGGTATCGCCTTCACCGCAGATTTGTGTAACGACGCAGCGCGCGGGCCTCTGGCGGAACTGTGCCAGGCATACAACATCGATATTCTGGTCAACAACTACGGCACGGCCACACCCGGGCGCTGGCAAGACAGCAGTAGCGACGGTTGGAGTTTGGCCTATCAGCACAACCTGATGAGCGCTGTGCGCTGTATTGAGGCAGCGCTGCCCGGCATGCAAGCCCGTGGCTGGGGTCGCATCATCAATCTTGGCACGGTGGGCAGCACCAGTCCCAACGCCCGCATGCCCCAGTACTACTCCGCCAAAGGTGCACTGGCAGCCATGAACGCTAGTCTCGCTAAAGAGCTGGCGGGCACGGGAGTTCGAGTGAATTTGGTGTCCCCAGGGCTAATAGCGACACCGGAGGTCATTGCGGCCTACATTGCCAAGGGCAAAAAGGCTGGCTGGGGCGAGACTTGGGAAGCCGTCGAGCCGCACGTGGCGAAAGACATTCCCATTGGCCGCATTACCCGACGCGAAGAGGTCGCTGACCTGGTCAGCTTTCTCGCTAGCACCCGTTCCGATGCGATTCACGGCCAGAACATTCGTATCGACGGCGGTCAGCTAGGTATCGTCCAATGAGCATAAGATTCGTTGGCGGCGCGCTGCTGCTGATGTGCGTGCTGTTGTTTCAGCCGGGCGCTGAGACTGCTACGCAACGCTTGTGGCTGCCACTACTCATGGGCATCGGCGCAGCTCTAACATTGCGAAACGCGCTTGCAGTACTGGTGACCGGCGCACTGCTCGGCATGATTCGGATGGAAATCGGATCAACGGATTGGATTAGCGCGCAAGCCTACCCTGCCATCGCGATCACCTGTGCCCTAGCTGCGGTGTGGATTTTGGCGCGCCGATTTCGCCTGTACATGATCGCGACGCGCGCACAACGGCGGGCGCAGAAACAACGAGCTGAGTAACTAATGCGGTGATAGATCTGCGCACTCGTCTCGGCGCCGCTAATGGCCTGATCTTCGACTTCGACGGTACCCTTGCGCCCAATTTAGATCTTCCGGATATGCGCCGTCAGGTGATCGACTATACCCTGGATCACGGCGTTCCAGAGGCAGTGATTGCCAATGCATACATCGTCGAGATCATCGAGCTGGCGCGCAAGTGGTTGACGCAAAGCGATGCCAATTTAGCCCAGCGCTACCAGCAGAGCGCCCATGAGCTGATCACAGACTTCGAGCTAGCGGCTGCTGAGGGAACCACGGTCTATGAGGACGCGCGGCAGCTACTACAGCGTTGGCGTACCCGCAATGGCCGCTCTGCAATCGTTACCCGAAACTGTCGGGCGGCCGTCGTTCGCACCTATCCCGAAGTGCTTGAAGAGGTGGACGTACTCCTGGCTCGAGACGACGTTACGCATCTAAAACCGGACTCGAGGCACCTACAGGAAGCGCTGTCGCAGCTGCGTACCGCGGCTGCACATAGCATCATGATCGGCGACGGGCAGATGGACATGAGAATCGGGCGCGCACACAGTCTCTACTGTATCGGCGTCCTAGGCGGCTCCAGTAGCCGCGCAGCGTTACTGGCAGCGGGTGCGCATTGCGTGGTGGAGCACGTTGCAACGCTCGCCCACGCACTGAATGAACTATGATCCGCAACAAATCTAGGCCAACAGGCAAATCTATGTTCATTCGTCGCCATCATCTATTGACCGTTCTGGTCCTGTTGGTCGGCGGCTGTGCGGCCAACACGGCGACCAAAATCAGCGAAGGTCCGGCGTTATGGTCGTTTTCCGACGAAGACACTACGGTCTACCTCTTTGGTACGGTGCACCTGCTCAAACCCGACACCACCTGGCGTATGCCCCACATCACTGCAGCCTGGGAAGCTGCCGATACCGTCTATTTTGAAGCCGACACCGAGTCGCCGGAGATTCAAGCGCAATTGGGTGAACTGATACAGCGCACTGGACTGTACACCGACGGCCGTACTTTGCTGTCGGTGTTAAGCGAACAACAACAACAGACGCTGCAGCTCGCAGCCGAGAAATTAGGTCTGCCGCTGCAGGCTGTGCTGCCATTGAAACCTTGGATGGCGGGCTTACAACTCAGCGTCATGCAAATGGTTCAAGCCGGCTACGATCCGCAATCCGGGGTCGAGATGGTCTTGGGTAAAGATCCCAGCGCGGCGGGCAAGCAGCGCCGCTACCTAGAAACTGCACAAGAGCAAGTGTTGCTACTCGGTGGCCTACCAGAAGCGGATCAAATCGAAATGCTAGAGGCCGGCGCGCGGGCCATCGTTGAGGATCCTGGGGTACTCGATCGCTTGGTAACCGCCTGGACGACCGGGGATGTGGATGAAATCGCCGCGCAACTGGGCAGCGTCGAAGCGTTCGGCACCAAAGTCGTCTATGACATTTTGCTAACGCGCCGCAATCGCCGCTGGTTAGCACCCATCGAGGCTTTGCTCGAAGAGCCAGGGATCAAGTTCGTCGCTGTCGGTGCGGGTCACCTAGCCGGCGAGGACAGCGTGATCAGCCTGCTCGAACAAGCGGGTCACGAGGTACTCCGGCGTTAGCGCCCGATAGACGGTAGCTTGCCACAATGCTTGCGGTAGCGGGCTTCCATATCGTCCGTGCGCGCTGAAAGCTCTTCATCAGAAATAAACACGCGCTCGCCGTTCGGGCCAACGTCGTAGGAAACAAAGCCGCCTCGACGGTTGTCCTGAATATCGAGAAACAGCTGCTTGCACCGTTGATCGAATTCGGTTTGCTTGGCCCGCCTGCGCTCTTGTTCGAGCTCTTCTTCGCGCTGCTGCGCATCTCGCTGGCTGTAGTACTGGAGCATTCGAGCCTGTTCCTTCTGCCGTGCTTCGTGCTCCGCGCGGCTGGCTTGACTGGGCTTACGCGCCGCAACCGAAACCTCTTTAGCACCCTGCACGTATTGATCCGTGAAGCGCACTTTGCCTTGGGCATCGGTATAACGGTACAAGGTGCCTTGACCACCGCTGCCTGTAGGCTTTGGGGCACTAACTCGCACTCCGCCCCCCGCAGACCCTTGGCTTGATCGAGGCGGCCGACGTTGATCTAACCATCGCTTGTAGTTGCGCGCATCCAGCGCCTGCAGTCGTTCCCTGGTTGCAGGATCTGCCTTTTCGAGCATCTCTTTGGAGAACAGCGGCTTATAGTCTGCGGGACGCGACTCGTCAGCCAGCACCTGGGCAGCGCCGAAGATGACCCATAGGAGTGCTAGCTTGACTAAGTAATGCCGATTCACGTTGTGCCTCCACAGCGGATTTTCCTTACGCTGCTCAGAACCATTAGACTAACGCCAAACCAGGGGATCAACCTATGGATACACTGCCGGAATATAGCCTGCTGGACGATGCCACTCGGGAGTGTCCGTTCCGCTACTTCCAAACCATTCGAGCAGAGCAGCCCGTCTACTTTATGCCGGAGTTAGGCGTCTATTACGTTAGTCGTTACGAAGATGTGCGCTACGTCAAAAAAAATCCGGAACTGTTCTCAAACGACACCTCGAAAACGTCGTCTCGGAGCTCTGCTCGAGACATTGCAGAGGAGTATCGGTCAGAGCACGGCTGGGCTCGCGTTTCCACGCTGCAGCGCACTGACCCACCGATCCATGGCTGCTATCGAAAACTCATCGACGGCGCTTTTCCGGTGCGACGCATCCGCACCATGACCAGCTATATCGAAACCATCGTCAATGACCTGATTGACGAGTTTATCGATGCTGGCAGCTGCGAATTTGTCAGCGAGTTCTCGGTACCGCTGCCCTGCACAGTGATCGCCGATCAGCTCGGTGTTCCGCGCAGCAAGTTACCGGAGCTAAAAGCTTGGTCCGATGCCATGCTGGCCCCAGGTGGCGGCTTCGTTGATGACTCTGCCGCCATCGATTGTGCAAAACTCGTCGTCCAGGCCCAGAAGTTTTTTGCCAGCGTGATCGAAGCCAGGCGTGACGAACCTCGCGATGACATCATCTCCGATCTGGTACAGGCACAATTCGACGACGGCAGCGGCGCGGCGCCGCGCGCGCTATCCATGCCGGAGCTGCAGGACCTGCTGGATCAACTGCTCACCGGTGGCAACGAAACCACTACCAGCGCCATTGGCTCAGCGCTACTGCTGTTGTTACAACGTCCCGGTCTTGCTGACCAACTGCGGGCAGACGACAAGCGCTTGCGGGCATTTATTGAAGAATCCCTGCGCTACGAAACGCCTGTGCTGCACCTTTGGCGGGTGGCGACAGAAGATACGCAACTCGGCGGCGTCGACATTCCCAAAGGAGCCTCACTTGCCTTGGGCTATGCGTCGGCAAACCGCGATGAAGCAGTGTTCGACGACTCAGAGACTTTTGATGTAAACCGACCCAAACCTGGTGCTCATCTAGCGTTCGGCTCCGGGCCGCACCACTGCCCGGGTGCAGCGCTAGCTCGCCAGGAGATGTTCTCGGCCTTTAAGATTCTGCTTGCTCGCCTGCACCACATCGAACTCACAGTACCCGTCGACGAGCTCACCCATGCACCGAGCATATTTCTCCGCGGCCTAACGCGCTTGCCCATTCGCTTTGACGTTCTGCAGCGCGAGCGCTACGAACCTGGCGCCTGTGTGTTCTAGTCGGCATCAAGTCCGGGAGCGATACCATCCGACCGCGCTTTCTGGGCTGCGATGGATTTCGATGTCCGCCGGTGCCGGGCAATGCGCCCAGCGCACGCCATTCGCAATGACCTGCAGCACATCGGCCTGGTAATAGATGGGGTAGGTCTCATGGCCAGGGCTGAAGTAAAACACTCGTCCTTTGCCGCGGTAGAAGCAACAGCCGCTACGAAATACCTCGCCACCGCTGTAGTTACTGACGAACACCAGCTCATCAGGGGTTGGAATGTCGAAGAACTCGCCATACATTTCGTGTGTCGTTAGCTCGATAGGCACAGCGACACCCTGGCTGATGGGGTGCGCGGGCGCTACGGTCCAGATCAGTTCCCGATCTTCAGCTTCGCGCCAGCGCAGATTGCAGCTGGTGCCCATGAGCGACGTGAAGATTTTGGACAGGTGTCCTGAGTGCAGAACGATCAGGCCCATACCGTCGAGCACCCGCTGACGCACAGCAGCAACAGTATCGTCTGCGACAAGATGATGGCCCAGATGCCCCCACCAGAGCAGCACGTTCGTCTGCGCCAAACGGTCTGCCGTCAACCCATGCTCAGGCTCGGCAAGGGTTGCAGTACTGATGTGTGCGCTGGGTAAGCGCTCTCGCAGGCCTGCGGCTAGTGCCGCATGCATGCCATCCGGATATATCGATGCAACCGTCTGTGACTGTTGCTCGTGTATGTTCTCGCCCCATACAACGACCCGCAACGGGTGTTGGCTGCCATCACTCACCGGTCTTGTCCCTTTTGCACAACGAATGCCTCGCATCATAACCAATGCTGTCTGCTACGGATGGGAAGACAGACCGGCTCCAAAAGTGGCACCATGCGTGTATTGACGCAGACCATCAGGAGCAGGTAATGACCCAGCAGCCGACGTTGGCCAGAAACGAAATTGGGCCCCTGCTTGATGAGCTCATTCGCCAGCTCGGCGACGAAGGCCGCGCGACACAACGCGCGCATTTTGATCGCATCCGTCGCTCACTTGATCACGCCCAAGACGAAGTCACCCTCGCGGTTCCGATCATTGCGCTCACCACCACCCAAGCTGTAGGAATCGAGCTATCCAAAGCCGTTGAGCCGCTACATTCTCGAATACTCGAAAAAGCCGCACGTCTGACGGCGTTGCTCGATCAACCCGAAGGGCCCAACCACTAATCCTGGGCCCACAACCACAGGCGAGTTTCCAGCATGAGCTCAGCAAAGGCCAAAGTAACGGCCCTGTACCGTTATCCCATAAAGAGCATGGGCGGTGAGGCCCTCGATCACGCACAGCTGAGCGAGTTGGGTATTCCCGGTGATCGAGCCTGGGCCGTGCGCGATGAAGAACGTGGCGGTATTCGTGGCGGCAAACGATTCCCAGCCCTCATGAACCTTCAAGCACGGTTTGCCGAAGAACCCAATGTCGAAGTGCGCTCGAAACCTGCTCGTATCGAATTTCCCGACGGCAGCTCAGCGGTGAGCACCGATCCCGACATCGCCGAGCGACTGTCGAGCTATTTGCAGAGCCCTGTTACGCTCTGGCCACTGCTGCCTGCTGACGCGCTGGAGCACTACCGCCGCGCAGCTCCAGATTCCGCTGACATGGAAGCCCAACTGCGAGAGGTCTTTGCGCGCACGAAGGACGAGCCACTACCAGACCTGTCGCAATTCCCCGCGGAGTTGTTCGAATACGAATCACCTCCTGGCACCTACTTCGATGCCTATCCGCTGTTGCTCATGAGCCAGCATGGGCTAGATGCCCTGCACCAGCAGGCATCCGGTTCTGATTTTGACGTGCGCCGCTTCCGACCAAACATCCTTATCGCCGCTGATGCTGCGCAACCAGAGTATTTGGAAGACCAGTGGCTCGGTCAGCGACTGCAGATCGGTGGTGCCCAGCTACAGATCAAACTCGCTTGCCCGCGCTGCGTCATGACCACCCATGGGTTTGCCGAGCTCCCCAAAGATCCAACCATTATGCGAACGCTGGTTCGTGAGCACGACGGCAACCTGGGCATATACGCCGCCGTCACCCAACCCGGAGAGGTCAAGGTCGGCGATACGGTAAGCGTGCTCGAGTCATGAGCGTCAACTTTGTCGAGCACGGCTACCTACGGGTTGCAGCCATCAGCCCCGAGCTTTCTCTCGGCAACCCTATCGCCAATGCTGCCACGCACATCAGCGCGTTAGCGGCCGCCAGGGAAGAACAGATCGCCGTTGCGCTGTTTCCTGAACTCTCGCTAACCGGTTACAGTGCAGAAGACCTGTTTTTCGCAACCACTCTGCACCAACAAGTGCTTGCAGCCTTGTTGCAGATTGCGCCGTCGACCCACGGCATGGTTGCGGTTGTTGGTGCGCCTTGGCGCTGTGCCGATGGCCGCCTGTTAAACGTCGCTGTGGTATTCGCCAATGGCACGGTGGTGGGCATGGTGCCCAAACAGGCCCACCCCAACTATGGCGAATTCTATGAGCGGCGCTGGTTCACTGCGGCAAACGATTTATCCGAAGCGGTGAGCTGTGACCTCGGGGACTTTCATATTGGCGTGCGCCAGCTGTTCGAGCTGGGCGACGTAGCTTTCGCTGTAGAGATATGTGAAGACCTGTGGGCACCTCACAACCCTGGCGCCGAGCATAGCCTGGCCGGTGCGCTGCTGACTTTGAACCTGTCGGCGAGCAATGAGCTTGTGGCCAAAGCCGCGTACCGCGAGGACCTGGTCCGCATGACCAGCGCCCAGCGAATCTGCGGTTACCTATATGCCAGCAGCGGGCCGTTTGAGTCGACCAAGGACGTTGTGTTTGGTGGCCATTGCCTTGCCGCCGAAAACGGTCAAATGCTACGCGGCAGTCCTCGGTTCGATATGGCGGGCACGCGCATCGTCACTGAGTTTGATACCAACAAGCTGCTACATGATCGCACGCACAACAACACTTTCATGAACGCGCCAAGACCGAGCGGCTATCGTCGCATCAACACCGGTATCACTCCCCCGGCCATTAGGGGGCTCGGACGCGAGTACGCCATGCATCCGTTCGTACCTGTGGACGAGCAGCTGCGCCATGGCAATGCCGAAGAGATCATTCAAATCCAAGCCACCGGGTTGGCTCGGCGGCTACGCGCAGCACACACCACGCACTGTATTTTGGGCCTTTCTGGTGGTCTCGATTCCACGCTCGCGTTGCTGGTCTGCGTCGAAGCCTTGGGCAAGCTGGGTGAACCACTGCAAAACATTCGCGCGCTCACTATGCCTGGCCCGGGCACCTCGCCAAAAACCAAACGCAGCGCCAAGGCGCTGGCCAGTGCCGCCGGCGCTCAGCTCAAAGAAATCTCAATCAACAAAGCGGTGAAACAGCATCTAGCAGATCTGCAACACAACGACGGCGAGAACGTGGTTTTCGAGAACGCTCAAGCGAGAGAGCGTACGCAATTGCTCTTTAATTACGCCAATCAGATCGGTGGGATCGTGGTCGGTACCGGCGATCTCTCAGAACTGGCGCTGGGCTGGTGCACCTACAATGCCGATCACATGGCCAGCTACAACGTAAACGCCAGCGTACCGAAAACCCTGGTAGCCTCCATCGTCCGTTGGTATGCCAGTGAGCGCGCGACCCCCGAGCTCGCTAAGGTCTTAAAACGGGTACTGGATACGCCGATTTCTCCAGAACTGCTCACTCACAAGCCGGGTGAAGTCGTGCAACAAACCGAAGCCATCATCGGGCCCTATGAACTACACGACTTTTTTCTGTTTCACTGGCTACGCAATGGTGCAACGCCAGAAAAAATCTATGTCCTGGCCTGCATCACTTTTGCCGACAAGTATGACAACGAAACCATTCGCGGCTGGTTGCGATTGTTCTTCTCTCGCTTCTTTGCCCAGCAGTTCAAACGCACCGCGTTGCCTCCCGGACCTAAAGTGGGCAGCGTCAGCCTATCGCCTCGAGGCGATTGGCGCATGCCCGACGAAGTCGACAGCACAGAGATATTGCGCCGTATCGATGCCCTGGCTCACCGGGATCCCGCCGAGACTTAAGGTTCATAAGGCTGGAGTACAGATCATTGAGCGGCGCCTAACGCCGCCGCAAACGGGAATCCGGAGCCGCAGATGTTCAAGATCAACTACCTGACAACCTTTCTCCTGTTTTGCTTGGGCGCGCTCAGCTGTCAGGTGTTTGCTTTCGACGTGCGGCCTTATTGCGACGACAGCGGCGTCTGGGTGCAAACCCTTGGTGGTGGCGGCCCGGAGTTGAGCGATGATCAAGCAGCTGCCAGCTACCTGATCTGGGAAGACGGCAAGGCCCGAGTGCTCATCGACCCGGCCCCGGGCTCGTCGGTGTTGTTCGACAAAACCGAAGCCAAACTTGAAGATCTCGAGCTGATGCTGTTCACCCATTTGCACGCCGATCACGTTGGTGACTTCCCGGCATACGCTAAGGGCGCCTATTTCAGCGAGCGCACTGCACCGCTGCGCATCTTCGGCCCAGACGGACGGGGTGTATACCCAGACACGGTCACCTTTGTGGAGCGCTTAATCGGCCCCCAGGGCGCATTCGCTTACCTGGCGGACTTCCTTACTTCCACAGACAACGGATTCAAACTGATCCCTCAGAACATCGCTGCAACTGGGCGTAGAAAGTGGTCTGGCTACAGCACGCCGCGCATCAAACTGGCTGCAGTGCCGGTGCACCATGGCCCGGTTCCCGCGCTGGCCTATCGAATCGAGCTTGGTGGGTTCAAATTGGTATTTACCGGCGACTTCAACAACCAAAAGAACCTGGTGCCTGAACTCGCCAAGGACGTTGATGCGCTGATCATTCACCACGCCATACCCGAAACGGCGCGTGGCACCGCGCGGGAGCTACATGTCGTACCTTCGCAGATTGGTCGAATCGCCTCCCAGGCTAACCCTCGCATGCTGATTCTTGGACATCGTATGAACCGTACCCGGGGCATCGAGTCGCTTTCTCGAGCCGCCATCGAAGCGGAGTACGAGGGCTCTTTGATTTTTGCCAACGATCTGGAGTGCTGGGGCCTGTAGCCGACTGCGCGCTATGAACATTGCAACGCCTGAGCAAATCCATCATTTCTGGTTTGGCACGCTGGATTCCGACGGTTGTGCCGACACGGTCCATCGTCAACGCTGGTTCCAACCCGATGCTCAATTCGACAAAGAAATCGGTGAGCGCTTTGCTCAGACCCTAGATGCTGCACACAACGATGAACTCGATCATTGGCATGACGAGGCAGCAAGCTGGCTTAGTTTCATTTTGTTGTGCGATCAGTTCCCACGCAATATGTTTCGCAACCATGCCAAAGCGTTCGCGAGCGATGCCCTGGCTCGCAAGGCCGTCATGCTGGGGCTAGAGCGCGGTTACGATGAGGCGCTGACGCTCGACGAAAAAGCTTTTGCCTTCCTGCCGTTCGAACATTCGGAAAACCGCGTCGATCAGTTCTTGTCGGTCGGCCTGTATACCAGCTTGCGCGACCACGCGCCGAGTTCACAGAAATCCACGGCCGGAAACTACCTACGTTACGCTCAGCAACACCGTGACGTAATCCTGCGCTTCGATCGCTTCCCCCACCGCAATGCTGCTCTCGCTAGAGCATCGAGCGCAGCTGAGCTGGCCTACCTCGCTGATGGTGGTGGATTTAGATAAACCCAGGACTTATTGCGCTGCGCGGCCCGCGTGGTTCAGGTAATGAACGGCCAGCGAAGTCATGGCCCGCACCCCGGGTACCAAGGCAGCTTCATCCACATAGAACAGCGGTGAATGATTGGGAATGGCCTGCTCCGGGGGCACGTCGGTTGGTCGCACACCCACAAAAAAGAAAAATCCCGGGACCTTTTCTTGATAGAAAGAGAAATCCTCTGCCCCTGTGATTCTCGGGCTCACCCCCACGTTGTGGGCGCCGTAAATTCGATTCAGCGTGGGCACCATCATCTGCGTCAGCTTAGGATCGTTGTAAGTTACGCCGATGTGCCGACTAAACTCCACTGTTGCCTGAGCACCCATGCTCTGTGCAACGGAGGTGACAACGCGCCGAATCTTGTCGTGAATGGATTGGGTCACTTGTGGGTCAAAGCTGCGAATGGTGCCGCTAAGCTCGGCTGTGTCGGGAATGATGTTGTTGCGCACACCCGCGTGAAAAGTGCCGACGGAAACTACTGCCGGCACCTGGGAAACATCGATCTGACGGGAAACGATGGTCTGTAACGCGTTAACGATCTGGGCACCGACCACAATGGGATCAACGCCGCCCCAGGGCTGAGCACCGTGGGTTTGCTTGCCGGTTATTTTGATGTCAAAGCGCTGGGCACTAGCCATCATCCCCCGCTCGCGATAGCCCGCCTGACCCACGGCAACGCCCTGGGAAACGTGCAGTCCAAAGATGGCATCCACTTCAGGCTCAGCCAACACACCCTCAGCTACCATCATCCGAGCGCCGCCGTCTTCACCCTTGGGCGGCGCTTCTTCTGCTGGTTGGAAGATGACTTTGACAATGCCGGGTAACGATTCCCGCATGCCGGCCAGAATCTCCGCCGTCCCCATCAAAATGGCCACATGAGCATCATGGCCACATGCATGCATCACCCCAACTTCCTGGCCTTCGTACTCCCCCCTCACTTTCGATGCGTACGGCAAGCCAGTACGTTCGACCACAGGCAGGCCATCCATGTCGGCCCGCAATGCCACCACAGGACCTGGTCGACCACCTTGCAACACACCGACCACGCCGGTGTGAGCGACTCCCGTTTGGACTTCGTAACCGTGCTTCCGCAGATGCTTGGCAACCAGCCTACTGGTGCGAACCTCTCGATTGGCAAGCTCTGGGTGCTCGTGGATGTCCCGTCGCCAGCGAATGACTTTCGCTTCGAGCTGTGCGGCGGCGGCATCGACCTGCGAATAGATTTGTGGGTCTGCATGAACGCTCGCACAGTGACCGGCAATCACTGGCATCAACAGCAGCAGCCGTAGGTTTTTCATCATAGGCTCACAGGTTGGAGTTAACGGTGACGTTGCAACTCAGCGCCGAGAGGCGGCGAATCTTAATAGCGCGGCGAACAGCGCGAGCGCAAACAGCAGCGACGACATCAAGCTCAAGCCAACCCGCCCAAACAAGGTAATGGTAAATATGAACCAGAGGTAGTGCATGCCCACTCGGTGCAGCAACTTCCAACGCGGACCCAAAGCCAGCATTGCTCGGCGGTTCGAAGTGATCGCCATGGCCCACAGCAGAACAAAAGCGCCGCCACCAAACACTAAGGTAAGCAGTTCAGTACCGCCCCCGGGGCCCAGCAAGAAAACCACCACATAGCCGAAGTGCACGGTGTGAATGAAGGCCGCGCCCAGTCCAAAATAGCGACGCTGGGCCACTGCATAGTCACCGAGCTGCCGGCGCCAGCCGTCATCAAATAGCTGGGTCAACGGCCGCGCCATATAGGCAACGATGAAAAAGCTGAACGACAACCAGGCGGTCACGCGCAAGGCGTAGCCAATATAATCGCGCGGGTCGCTGTACGGCGGATGGCTCACTAGCAGCAGAGCAGTTAGAAACACGGCCGCACCGAGAATGAGCCACTGATGCACCACTGGGCGCAGGCCCGTGTGGTTCGTTTCTGACCCTACAACGGGTTCTTCAGGTGCGCTATTCATCGCTCAGGTAGTCCGGCGTTTGATTCAGTCGAAAACGCACGACGCTCACCACCTCTGGCACGGCGCTGACCTGACCGTTTTGTATCGGCGCGGCGTAACGCCAGCTGCGCACGGCGGTCAGTGCCGCTTCCTCAAATACTCCTGGCGGTTGTGCGTCGATCACAGCCGCGTTGCGCACGCTACCGTCAACGCTCACCGCATAGCGCACGGTGACTTCCCCCTCAATACCCTGCTCTTTAGCAACGCTCGGATAGGTGGGTCCTGCCCCGCTGAGCAACTGTAGTGGACGATTATGACTGCCCTGACAGGCCAGGACGACGGTTAACAGGCTGGGCAACAAGAGCCAGCGTAAGTACATGGGTTTCATCCGCCCATGGTACCTTTTCCCTGTGTTCGGATGAATCATCGGATTGGCGAAGACCCCATGGCAATCAGGCAACAGCTATTGGTGCTGTATCTCACCTCGTCAGCGCTAGATACCGAAGTGGTTGGCTGGAGCCGATACGATGGCACTGGCCAACACAACCACTACGCTGGCGACGAGCAGACGCCACCGTACCGCACGGGTCTCGACGCGCTCAGAGACGGCTGGCGCTTGATCCAGGCGAACCCTCTGCTGCCACACGTCAGCGGCGACGAGTTCCAGACTGCCTACTTAAAGTACGAGTTTTTCTTTGAAAAGCTCATCGACAGCGAGGCAGCAAGTCCGTGACCAAAGCAGTCAAACTAACCACTGTGCAGATGGCAGAGTTCGCCGCTACCGGGGTGTTGCGATTCGATGCACTGGTACCAGAGCCGATCAATCTTCGCTTTCTCGAACAGCTAGAGACGTGCTTGTTACCAGCGCAACGCAGCGGAGCATTGCCCGCCGATCCCATGGCTGTCTATGCCACGCTCATGCAACAACAGGCGCTGCCGGCCGTCGTTCCAGGTAGCCCTTGGCGGGAAGCATTTGCATCTGAATCGGCCCTTGGACAGTTGCTACGATTGCCCCAGGTAGAAGGCGCAATCGATTCCTTGGTGGGTCCCAGAGCCGTGGTCGACCACCAGTTCCTGCATTTAACGTTGCCGCCAAAAAACAGTGCTAGAGAAACAGCCCAGCACTACCATCAGGACTCCACCATCGATCCCCGGCCAAACTTCGATGTGCAGATCATGTACTTCCCCCACGCGGTGGATGCCGAGATGGGGGGTACTCGCTACCTGCCGGGGAGCCATCTGCGAATCGTCAGCGAAAGCGCCATTGCCCGCTATCAGAACATTGCGGGACAACAGCACGTCGTCTGTCCAGCGGGGACGTTGCTGTTCTTGCATCACGGCATCTGGCACGGCGGCGGTGCCAATCGCAGCAAGCAACGGCGCTTTATGTGGAAGCTCCGCTTGTGTCCGCAAGAGCCACAGGTGCGCCTGTGGGACACGGATGATCTACCCCCCGACCACCTGCAGCAACGGCCGATCTTCTGGACTGACCCGAATGCGGATCGCGATCCGGTACACGCGCAACTGACCCGCAAGCAACCCTGGTTTGAAGCTGATACGTCCAGGCTGGAGTACATTAATCGCATCAAATTCTGGCGGCGCTTGTTGGGCGATGCCCAATTCGATGCCGACTATTGGCTCACTCGCCTAGAAAACGAGTTCTAGCTACGCAAATCGCCGCACCGCGGCGCAAAATTGATTCAACGCTAGCGCCACTGCGCAATCACCTGGGCCATCTCAGAATGAGCCGCATGCAGGGCTTCCGTGCGTCGATACTGTCGCTCAGCACGCTGTAAGTTATCGCCGTGTTGCTGAACTTTGAATGCCAGATCTCCCTGCAGATGGTCGATCAGATAGCGCAAGCTCAACATGAAAGACACAAACACCGGGGCATCGAGCAACTGCTCGGGTTCGATGGGCTGGCTACTGCTGCGTTGACCGTGCACGAAGCCGTCGAGCAGCGCTGCAAATAGCGCTATATCGAACGCTTCTTGTTGCCATACTGAGGAGCGGACCAAATCGCCGAAATCTAAGGCTCGATTGCCCCACATAACTGTGTCTAGATCGAGCACCGCGGCAACCTCAGCGCTACCTGGCTGAAACAGCAGATTGTCTGGCTTACAGTCACCGTGAATGTAGCCATCGTGGGTCTTTAACGCTTCCGGTTGCACTCGAAATCGCGCCACCCGCTCACGCCACAAATCGCTGGTCTGCGCAGACAAGCCATCGAACGCCTGCAGAAAGTAGTCAAGGTCATGATGATGATCTATGCCCGGCAGCAGCCGTTCCCCTGGTAGGTCTTCGAGCAGCACCTGTGTCGTTGCAAACGCACGCCCCGCCGCGCGCAGACGTTCCTGCAGGACCGAGCGGCTACAGGCTTCTGGCCGCAGCGCTTCGCCGCCAACGAATCGCCACAGCCGCCAAACCCGGTCTCCATGCCGCAGGTGCCTTACCTGGGTACGCGTGGGTAGCAGCTCGGGAACCCAACCGGGCCGCCGCTGGTTCAGGTGATCGACCACTCGGGCCAGCTGTTGCACCAGTTGCGGCGCGTTGGGGAACACTCGCATGTTCACCGCTTGCAATACAAACTCACCCGGCTCAGCGGCACAGGTGATTCGATAGCTGTCGTTAATGCGCCCGGCGCTGAGCGTGGCAATAGTCAGCGGTTCAAACCAGCCCTTGCTGCAGGCAAGGTGGGCATGTTCCAACGAATTCACGACGCGTTGTCCTCCAACCAGGACGCAAGTGCAAATGCCGGGGCCAACAACATGTCTTCCATCGGTTGTTGCAGCTGTTGCAATACCTGGGCATCTTCCAGCGTTAGCATGGCACCGTTCAGGCGCTTGTGAACCAACTCGGCAAGCGCTCCCAGCGCTTGTCGCTGAGTCTGCAACGACTCCGGGCAGTCGTTGCCCGCAAGCACCGCCCGCCAACTATCCAATGCTTGCTGCAGCGCCGCACGCTCGTCGCGCCCCGCAGCATGCGCCAGATCGCGACTCGCAAGACTCTCTACCGGCAAATGATCGATGGCTTGATTCAGCGGCGTATCTGCTTGGTAAGGCCTAGCCTTGGGCATCTCGGTGCCGCTCAATCGGGCTTGCAGCGCCTCCGCGCCAAGCAAGCGGCCGTACCATTTTACTGGCTCGAACCAAGCCAGCAGCGGTTGCCATTCTGCATCGATACCTGCTGCTTGCAGACCCAGCTCCTGGTGTCCGTATACATCGTTGCGCCGGCTAAGCCGCCAACGCTCCAGCAGCTGTGCGAGACGCGGGTAAAGGCTATCGAGGTCCATTGCCGACGACGCCGACCAGAATCGCTCGGCAACCGCGGGTAATCGAGTCCAGAGCCGCAGATCTAGCGTCTGGTCATCAACCAGCTCTCCCCACAGACAGGCTTCACCTCCCAGCACCGCTGCACCGCTGGTGGGTGCTTGGGTAAGGGCGTCTGCGCGCCATTGCTGGGTCCAGCGTATGCCCTCAGCCACCGACGCGAAGTCCGGGCGCGTAAGCAACGCATCCTCATGAGCCAATAGCGCTTCCTGTTTGGCTTGAGGATCGAATAGATAATGCCAATCTGCGGGAAAGTGCAGATCTAGGTAGTAGCCACTGGATACCAAACAGGGGTGACCTGTTGCCAGGGCCCTATCCCGGGTCGTTGCACCGCGCCAGTTCTGTACCACCACCGCAGGTTCTAGGTGGGTGAGCATTGGGTGCAGTGCTTCATCCCAAACAATCATTAGGCGCTCGCGAGCCAGCAGCAGCTCTCGCAGGCGATGATTAAAGTGCGCCTGTAAGTCGGCAATGTCCGCCAGGTTGTGCGCAGCCATGTAAGCCTGTACCTGGGCGCTACGCTGCCACCATTGCGGGTGAACCTCGTCTCCGCCGATGTGAAGGTAGCGATCCGGAAACACCTCCGTAAGCTCACCAAACAAGCGATCCAAGGCTTGGTATACCGATTCGTCTGCAGGATTAAGCGCAGCCTGGTGCACACCAAAACGCCGGCTCGGCTCCGCGGTTTCCGTGCCCCACTGCGGGTAGCCGAGTAACCAGCTGTTGACGTGCCCAGGCACATCGAGTTCGGGAACCACACGAATCCCACGATCCGCCGCGTAGCTAACCAGGTCCTTGAGTTGCCCCGCGCTATAGGCCTGCTCGCTGGCCAGATCCGGATATGCTTCGCTGCGGAAGCGAAAACCCTGGTCGTCGGTAAGGTGCAAGTGCAACACATTCAACTTTACCGCGGCCATACAATCCAGTGTGCGCTTCAGCGTCTCCAACTTCAGGTAGTGCCGAGCAACGTCCAACAACAACCCGCGCCAAGCAAATCGCGGCTCGTCAGAGATCTCGCATGCTGGCAATCCAGCATCATCGCCCAATAGCTGCACCAGCGTTTCCATGCCGTGCAGCAGTCCCCATTCACTGGTCGCATTGAGCTTGACGCCTGTGTCTGCGATCTGCAGCCGATAATCCTCAGCCACGCCACATTGCGGTACCCCGCCATGATGCTGGGTAGCGTGCAGATTAAGGGTGACTAATTGCCGCGCTCTGGTACTGGATTGTCCGCTGAGTTTTGCCAGCCTATCGTTTAAGCGATCCAGTGCCCGCTGCAGCCTTTGACTATCGCTACTGCCTGCCGCCAGCTCAAAGCGTTCTGGCCACAAAACGAGCGCTCCCGCATCCCAACGCATTTGTTGGGGTATGGGTAGGACGTGGCTGGATTTGAGATCACTCACAGGTATTCACTGTCATTCTAATCGGCGAGTTTGTGGTGCGTTGGTTTGCCCTGGATCGCGTGTCAAACTGTTGGTGCACGATAACAGCAGACCGCACCCCTATGACAGATTCCAACACAGAGCGCCGAGCCGCCATCACCCAGCGCATGCAAGCAGTGCTGCGCGCTGAGGCTGAAGCCATCGCGAACGTCCAGGTGGGTGAAGATTTTGTCCATGCGGTGGAAGTCTTGCAGAGCTGCCGCGGTAAGGTACTAACCACCGGCATTGGCAAAGCCGGTCACATTGCGAGGAAGTTTGCGGCAACCCTGTGTTCCACCGCCACGCCCGCAGATTTCATCCATCCCGCTGAAGCCGCCCATGGCGATCTCGGCCTGGTAGGCCAGAACGATGTCATGGTCGCGTTTTCCACTAGCGGCAAGAGTCTTGAGGTTCTAGAAATCCTCGAGCTGGCACGGCACCTCGGCGTCAGCACCATCATCGGCGTGACCTCACACCCCGACTCAGACCTGCGTGAGCGCTCGGACTTCGTCCTGGATATGGGAGTGATCGAAGAACCCTGCCCGCTGGGGCTGACCCCTAGCGCCAGCATGGCGGTCATGCTGGCCATCAGCGATGCCATTGCGCTGGCTCTGTTGGAGCAAAAAGGCATCACCCGTGAAGACTATGGTCTGCGCCATCACGGCGGTTACCTGGGTCGCGCAGCCCGCACCGACAATATGCCGAAAAGCTGACTTCTGTTCAGCAGCAGTCGCCCACATCTAGCGGACTAACTCTCAGCATTGGCAAAGTGGCGTTCACATATCGCCAGAAATCGCTTCGCGCCTTCAGTGAGCGGCTTGTGCTTTTTATAGTACACGCCTACTTCTCTGTGGATGGTTGAGTGCTCGAGCTTGGCGATAGCATGGAAACCAGCTAAGTCTTTTAACAGGTGATCCGACAGATAGGTGACACCCTTTCCTGCTTCAGCTAAAGCTAGTCGCAGCCTGAGGTTAGTGACTTCCCAGACTCCTTGAAAAGCGTCTCTTAAGCGAGCGCCGCCGCCACTTTTCGCTACGGCATCGTCTAGGTACGAAGTCAAAAGGGTAACTTCTGCCAACGTCTTGCCGGGATCCTGACCCAGCGCTTCGAATTTTGGGTGGTGCTCATGGACCACCAGTACCCGTTGCTCACTCAGATAAGGTCGGCTGACAAAGTGGCCTGGCATCTGCTTTTGAAAAGGGCCGAAACCGAGTTCCCAGCGATCGTCATCGACGCCGTAGATGATCTCTTTACTCGGCGCTACATCCAGCTTCAAGCGAGTCAAAGGGTTCTGATCACAAAACTCGAGTAACAGTGCCGGCGCAAAGTAACGGTTTACCATGCTGTTCACCGCCAGGCTCAATGTCGACAAGGCACCGGTACGAATCTGGGCGATGTCTTCTAACGCGGCGCGCTCCTCTTTGAGCACCATTTGGGCATAGCGAAATAGCCGGTTACCGGCTTCTGTTAGCTCCGGCTGCTGTTTGCGTACCAGCAACACGGCGCCCAGCTTGTGCTCCAGATTGGCGACGGCCTGGCTCACTGCTGACTGGGAGATGTTCAATCGTTCAGCCGCACGGCTAAAGCCTGCCTCCTCGACCACTGCACTGAAGATTCGAATCTCATGACGCTCGATCTGCATAACCACAGACTATCAGTGGCATAGCCTACGAACCACTTATGCACGAATTAGCAGCACTTATGCCGCGGGCCATCGCGCGGGCATCTATTAGCCCAGCTGTTTGAGGCATTAGCCACAGGCTATCGCCAGATCAACTGCTCTGCGACTAGGGTTAGTGATCCAATTTGTGAAGGAGCATCTGCATGAATGCCAAAGTTCGAGAACAGATGTCTGTTGACCCGGGGCTCGAGGGCATAGTCGTCGGCCAGACACGAATCAGCGATGTGGATGGTGCGCGCGGCTTGCTGAGCTACCGCGGCTATGGCATCGAGCAGCTGATTGAACAACCCTTCGCCGAGGTCGCATCGCTAGTAGCGCTGGGCAAGACAGTTCCGGCACTACAGACGCTACTAGACGAGCCGCCAAGTTTATCGGAACGTGAACGCTCGTTAATTCTCAACGTTCCGGGCGATCGTTCACCCATGCAAGTGCTGCAAGGCATGATCCCCCTGCTCGATAACGGCGATGACCAGTTGGCTCTGCTCGCGAGCGACCTAGACCACATTGTACCGGGTGCAGATGTGCCAGAGGGTCTGTTGGCGGAGGCTGCACGCGCCCTGTGCATTGCCAGCAAAGCTCCAGAGATCGTTGCTACGCACCACGCTCGGGCGTCTGTTACTTCCTCCCAGGCTGACTATTGCATGCGCTTTGCCGAGATGATCGGGGTCACCGAGGACAAAGGCGCCCTGATCGATGCGTTTCGCGTGATGCAAATTCTACAGCTGGAACATAGCTTCAATGCCAGCACTTTTGCCGCGCGCGTCATTGCCAGCACCTTAGCGCCAATCGAAAACGCGCTTTCTGGTGCCGTGGGCACCTTGCACGGCGTGCTGCATGGAGGTGCCGATCAGGCCGCCCTAGAAACTGCCGATCGAGTGGGGACGCCAGCTGCCGCTGCAGAATTTGTCGATCAGTGCCTGGCCGATGGCACCAAAGTCATGGGCATGGGCCACCGAGAATATAAGGTATTGGATCCAAGGGCACGCTACGGTAAGTCACTCGCTCAGGCCGTGAGCGCAGGTACCGAGCACGAGCAGACCTTCGCAACGCTTGCTGCCATCGAAGCACGCTTCACTGAACGCATGGCCGAACGCGGCAAACCGCTCTACGCCAACATAGAGTTCTACAAGGGCCTGATCTTCAGAATGTTGGGTCTACCGCCCATGTACTTCACCGCGCTCTTCGCCATGTCACGCCTATTTGGTTACGTCGCCCATGTGCTGGAAAGCCGCTTTGACAATCGACTGATCCGACCTGCCGCACAGTATGTAGGCGCTGTCGTCGCTCGTTGATCAGCTGCTGCTGATCGGTAACAATGGCGTAACAACAGGTCGAAAAGATTGCCTAAGCTCATGCTTTGCGCGACCTTGCTCTGTACGAAAACACCAATAGAACTAGAACATGGACGGGGGGTGAGCGAGTGTTAGCTAAATCACTGGGCGCTGAGTTTATCGGCACATTCTGGTTGGTCTTCGCAGGTTGCGGCAGCGCGGTGCTCGCTGCAGCCTTTCCTGAAGTCGGCATCGGCTTGGTTGGCGTCTCTTTCGCCTTTGGTCTCAGCGTACTCACCATGGCGTACGCTATTGGTCACATCTCTGGCTGCCACCTAAATCCAGCAGTCTCATTCGGGCTTTGGGCCGGCGGGCGATTCAGCGCCAGCTTGCTAGTGCCTTACATTGCCGCTCAAGTGTTGGGGGCAATTGCCGGTGCGGGTGCGCTGTATCTCATCGCTTCGGGGCAATCCGGATTCGACCTCGCCGGTGGGTTCGCCTCCAACGGTTACGCCGAACATTCACCGGGCGGCTATACCCTGACCGCAGGAATCATTGCTGAATTCGTGATGACCTTTATGTTCTTGATCATCATCATCGGCGCCACTGATCGACGCGCACCCGCGGGCTTTGCCCCCATCGCCATCGGCCTTGGCCTCACGCTCATTCATCTGGTGAGCATTCCAGTCACTAACACTTCGGTGAACCCGGCACGCAGCACCGGACCGGCATTGTTCGTTGGTGGCTGGGCGATCGCACAGCTATGGATGTTCTGGGTCGTGCCAATACTTGGCGCCATCGCGGCTGGCGGCGTCTATCGATGGTTGGGTGCCGAAACGTCAGAGGATAGTTGAACGTCGTTGCCTCAAGTCACTCAGGTACAAACTCAAAAACCTGCTCGGCGTTTGCGCCGCTAAAGCCGTAGGCGCGCAGAAATCTCTTCAGCGCACAGTCTGCGGCCAACAGGCGGCGCCCACCTTTGGACTCGGCAACGCCAATGGCGTGGCCGGTGAGCCAATGACCAAGGCCTTTGTGCCGTTGGGACTGGGCCACGGCCAAGTAAACCAGCTCGAAGCTCTGCTGGTCCTGGCGGCGCATGATGTAAGCGCCAATGACCTCATTATCGAGCTTGGCCACTCTGAGGAAACAGTCTTGCGCATCGCTTTGGGCACTGGCAACCAGCGCCTGCATTTGCTCTGCAGTCAGGTTGCCGGGTAGCGTATCGAACAACACCCAGGGCACTTCGTCTGCATAGGGCCGAAAGAGATTGACGCTGCGCAGAAACGGTCGCTGATCAGAGGCTGGAGTTGGCGTCACGGCTAAACCTTGGCCAGCGCTTGGTCCAGGTCTTGCTGCAGGTCGCCGATAGACTCGATGCCTACACTCAGGCGAATCAAGCCGTCATCAATTCCTAACCGAGCGCGAATCTCAGGGGGAATGCTCGCATGAGTCATGATGGCCGGATGCTCCACCAGGGACTCAACACCACCCAGACTTTCGGCCAAGGTAAAGATTCGCACGCTTTCCAGAAAAGTTCTCGCCGCCGTTAAACCGCCGGCAATAGAAAATGACAGCATTCCGCCAAAGCCTTTCATTTGAGTCTTCGCCAGCGTGTGATCTGGATGACTCGCAAGTCCTGGGTACACGACCTTGTCCACTTTAGGGTGGTTGTCCAAATAATCGGCAAGTTGCCGCGCATTGCTTTCATGGGCCTGCATGCGAACGGCGAGAGTTTTCAGGCTACGCATGCACAAGAATGCATCGAACGTGCTTTGAATACCGCCGATGGAATTAGACAGAAATGCCAGCCGCTCGGCCAGCGACTCGGTGTCTGTGACCACGACTCCACCAACGATATCGCTGTGACCGTTGATGAACTTGGTGGAAGAATGCAGAACCAGATCGGCGCCAAGAGCCAAGGGGTTCTGCAGATACGGGCTCATAAAAGTGTTATCCACCATCACTAAGGCATCGTGGGCGTGAGCGACTTCACTGAGCTTGGCTATGTCGATGAGTTTCAGCAGCGGATTGGTCGGCGACTCCATCCACACCAGCTTGGTGTTCGCCTGTATGGCGCTGGTCAAGTTCTGCGGGTTGGACAAATCCACGTAGCTGAAATCGATGCCGTTCTGTTTGATGACCTGCTCGAACAATCGATAGGTCCCACCATACATATCGTCACAGCACACAACGTGATCGCCCGCCTGTAGCAAATGCATCACCGTTGCAGCGCCAACACACCCTGACGCGAAGGCAAAGCCGAAACGTCCACCTTCAAGGTTTGCCACACAGGCTTCATAGGCCGCCCGGGTAGGGTTGTGAGTGCGCGTATACTCGTAGCCCTTGTGTACCCCCGGGGAGGACTGGGCATAGGTGGAGGTCAGGTACAGCGGCGTGATGACCGCCCCGGTCTGTTCGTCCGCAGGTTGTCCAGCGTGGATGGCGCGTGTCTCAAAACCAAATTCGTCAGTGGGCCAGTCCATTTGATACCTTCTTGTCTGAATAGAAACTACGGCCGGCACAGTAACGAGGCGCACCCGCATGACGCAACCACCCCATGATCCCATGGCGATCTTTGCCCCGGATTTGTTTCGTGGCCGCACCGCCCTGGTTACCGGTGGCGGACGCGGCATCGGCCGGGCAATCGCCCTAGCCTTCGCGGGGCTAGGTGCCGATCTCATCCTCGCCGCCCGGGGCGAAGACAACCTGAAAAAGACAGCGGCGGATATCGAAGCCCTGGGCAGCCGCTGCTTGGCGGTGCCAACCAATATCCGCCAGCCGGAAAGCGTCGATGCGCTCCTCGCCGCAGCGCTCGAGCGCTTCGGCAGCATCGACTTTCTGATCAACAACGCCGGAGGACAGTTCCCCGCACGGCCTTTCGAGATTAGCGATAACGGCTGGCGCTCGGTCATCGATCTAAACTTGAACGGCACCTGGAATGTCACCCAACGTGTTGGCAAGCACATGGTGGAGCGCGGCTTCGGCAGCATCGTAAACATCGTGCACATCTACTCGTTTCACCGGGGCGCCCCACACTTTCCTCACTCTGGCGCGGCTCGAGCCGGAGTGGTGAATTTGACCCGCTCACTGGCTTACTACTGGGCGCGTAGCGGGGTCACCATCAACGCGCTGGCGCCAGGCACCATCGACACTCAAGGTCTGCGAGAAGAGGAGTTCGCGGCCGCAGACAGCGCCGACTATGATCAGCAAACGGTCAGGGACATACCCAGCCATCGGCTCGGCAGCCCTGAGGAAGTGGCGGCCATCTGCCTCTTCCTATGTTCGCCGGCAGCCCGCTATATTAACGGTGCTGATCTAATCGCCGATGGCGGCCACTACCTGGAAACCTGGTCACCCATGCTAGATCCGGAACCTTGAACCCTGAGCATTGACTAATATTTACGGCAACCACCCAAGAGGCCAAATCATGAAGGCTCGCTCCAACTTAGCCATAGCCCTGCTGTCTGCACTGACCTTACTTTGCAGCAGCGCAGCACTGGCAGCGGGTAGTGGTGGTGGCGGCGGTGGTGCAACTACATCCCACGCCGGGGTAGCACCAAGAACACCTGAAGAACTCGCCGCACGTAACTACAAATCTGGACTGAAGCAGAAAGACAAAGCATTAAAAGCCTTGGACCGCGCAGGCGAAGCGAAAAACGATAAAGCGAAGTTGAAGCAAGAGAAGAAAGCCAACAAAGCCTTTGCCAAAGCAGCCTCCCACTTCAAAAAGGTGTTACAACACGAACCGCGTCACTACAAGGCCGCAAATGAGCTGGGCTATAGCCTGCGTAATACCGGGGACTACCAGAATGCCGTCGGCGCCTATAACTACGCGTTGCAACTTAAGCCAGACTTCTTAGAGGCTATAGAGTATCGGGGTGAGGCCTTCGTTGCCTTGGGTTTATTCGAGCAAGCTCGGAAATCCTATCTACGCTTGTACCGAGAAGACCAAACGCTGGCTGCCCAGCTCATGAGCGCCATGAGCGCGTGGGCCGAGAACCGTAGTGCGGGCGAGGCAGTGCTCACCGAAGGGGAACAGAAGTTCGCCGACTGGATTGCTGAACGTCAACGGCTGGTGGGCTTCTCTGCTAATCCCGATGCCGAGCCCAGCGCCCAACGTTGGTAGTGCGCTTCTGTTGCTAGGTTCGATCGCGCGCACCGACATCGCCCCTTGGCTAGCACTGCTGCTGCTTGCGCTGGGCGGTACAAGCCGCGCGGATTGCCTACCTTCTCTACCGTTGGGTTTTCCCGAGGTTGATCAGGCCTACCAGTCAGGACTCGCGAAAGCCGACGTCGACGTTAACAGGCATCGACATAGACTCGGCGAACGGCTTTTCCACGACACACGTTTGTCTGTTACAGGTCGCCATAGCTGCGCCAGTTGTCATGGGCCAAGCCAAGCCTTCACCGATCACCTACCGCGTTCCATTGGTGCCCTGGGCGACACCCTCCCGCACAACGCACCCACGCTACTCAATGCGGCCTTAAAATTTCAGTTCAACTGGCGCAGCAACGGACCGCTGCGACTCATCGATCACCATATTGGTCCGTTAACCAATCGATCGCCTGTGGAAATGGGGTTCGCGCCCGCGCTGCTGGCGCCCTTGAACCAGGATGCGCCACTGCGTGAGATGCTCAAGCAGGCTAAGCTCAGCACTACGTCCGCTGCGAACGAGCAGTTCACGGTCGCTTCAGTGACCGCCTTGCTGGCGGTTTATGTCAGCAGCTTGAGCTGCGCTACAGCATTCGATCAATACCTACTGGAAGGCCAGAACAGTATCAGCAGCCAAGCACGCGAAGGCATGGCTCTATTTACCTCGACCGAGCTCGGCTGCAGCAGCTGTCATCGTGGTCCGCTGTTAGGTGGTGGGCTGCGCACCCCCGAGCAGGCGTTTGCCGCCGTCAACGTGTTTAGACCCCGAGGTGCACACAATGTCGAGCTGGTGACCCCGAGCTTGCGACAAGTGAGTCATAGCGCACCCTATCTGTTTGACGGCAGCGTGCCGACCTTGGATGGCGTACTTGATCAATATCAAGTGGGCACAGCCGTCAACCTTCCGGGGTTTTCTTTAACCGCCAATGAACGCGCTGCACTGCTTGCCTTTCTGAAAACCCTCTAGCATGGTGCGCGACAAGCTATCGCCGACGAGTGGGTCATGAAGTCATTGTTAAAGCGCACGTTTATTACACTTTGCGTTGTTGCACTCGCCCTGGTGGGTTGGTGGCTGCTGACCAGCCCGACCGCCGTTTCCAATCAATCCACCAACTACGTAGACATGCACGTCCACGCAGCCGGTATTGGCGCAGGCGGTAGCGGCGCTTTTATCAACGAAGCAATGGCAGACAGCTACAAATTCGACATCTACTTGTGGGCCATGGGCGTCAGCGAGGCAGAGCTCCAGGACCAGGGCGACGGCGTGCTGTTACGCAAACTATCCAAGCGCATCAGTGAGTCGACCCGCGTCAGCGACGCGGTCATTTTGGCGATGGATGGGGTAATCGATGGCGACGGCACGCTCGATCGGGCCCGCACGCAGCTCTATGTTCCCAACGACTATCTAATGCAGGAGTTGCACAAATATCCAAACCTGCATTTTGGCGCAAGCATCAACCCCTACCGCCCAGACGCCATCGAGCGCTTGCAGGCCGCTAAGTCCGGCGGCGCGGTGTTGCTGAAATGGATTCCCAACATCATGCACATCGATCCCGCAGACCCATCACTCGAACCGTTTTACCGCAAGCTGGCAGAGCTGGACCTGCCACTGTTGTGCCACACAGGGCAGGAACGCTCCTTTGCTGATGCGGACGATCGTTACGGCGATCCGCTTAGACTCGAGCTGCCTTTATCTTTGGGGGTCAAAGTAATCGCCGCACACATAGCGACGACTGGCGACAACGAAGGCCAACGCAACTTTGACCGGATCTTACCGCTGTTTCGCAAGTATCCGAATCTCTATACCGACATCTCAAGCCTGACTCAGGCCAATAAACTGAACTATCTGGCGGAAGCGCTGCAGCACGTCGACCTGCATGAACGCATGATCTACGGCAGCGATTGGCCGCTGCAGTTCATACCGCTAGTCTCGGCGCTTTATCACTTAAATCACATCTCGCTTGCCGACGCGAAAGCGGCGATGGGTTTCAGTAACCAGTGGGATCGAGACGTGGTGCTAAAAGAACAGCTAGGGGTGCCCGAAGCTGTTTTTGCACGCACTCGCTCACTGCTCAATTTGCCGCGCTAGCGAACGTCGCCGCGCAACGCGGCAACCGCAACCTGCAGACCTTGGGCCGACACCGCCGCCGGTGCGATCGGTGCACCCGCCGACACCGTTACTTTGCTAAGAATTCGCCATGGCAGCTTCAGTGGGTTGAATGCGCCTTTGTGGTGACTGAAGAAGCTGGGCCAGAGACCTTGCAGAGCCATGGGAATCACCGGTACCGGCGTCTCGGCAACAATGCGTTCGATGCCGCTTCGAAACTTCGCAATCTCACCGTCCTTAGTCAGGGCTCCCTCTGGGAAAATGCACAGTAGGTCACCCGCCTCTAACCCAGCTTTAATCTCATGGAACGCTGCTTCGTAAGCTTGCGGATCCTTCGACTTACCGATGATGGGCACCGTTCTACAGGTTCGAAAGACGAAGTTCAGCACCGGGATCTCGTAGATAGACTTCAACATGATGAAGCGAACCGGCCGCTGTACAGCACCGGCTAACACCAGCGCATCCACGTAGCTGACATGGTTGCAGGCCAAAATCGCGCCACCAGTGTCTGGAATTTGGTCCAGCCCTTTGTGGGTAACGCGGTAAATCGTGTGAGTCAGCAGCCAAACCATGAAGCGCATGGTGAATTCGGGTACCTGCCAAAAAATAAACCAAGTAACCGCGATGTTCATGAGCACCAACATCAGCAGAAAATCCGGAATCGTCATTCCGGCAAAGCCGATCAAGCCCACTGCTGCTAGCGAGATCACCACCATGAACAGCGCGTTAAACACATTGTTCACCGCAATAATGCGCGCACGTTGCGGCGCGGGCGTTCGAGATTGAATGAGCGCATACAAAGGAACGATGAAGAGTCCGCCGAAAAAGCCAATCAGGCCCATGTCTAGCAGCACTCGCCAAGACCCATTGGCATCTAAGAACGCCAACCACTCGCGAGCTTGACTGGCATCCGCGGCAGCAACGGCAAAATACAAATCGATACCCGCCAGACTTAGCCCGGCAGCGCCAAAAGGCACCAGGCCGATCTCAATACGATGCCCAGAAAGCCGCTCACAGGCCAAGGAACCCATGGCTATTGCAATGGTAAACACGCTGAGAATTAGCGTTACGACTGTAGTGCCGCCGTTCAAATAGATCTTTGCCAGGTTCGGAATCTGCGCCAGCATTGCCGCGCCCAACAACCAAAACCAAGAGATGCCCAAAATGGACAGGAACACCGTGGTGTTGCCCCGCGCCATGCTCATGAGCTTGCTGGTCTCGGTGAACAGGTTCCAGCCAACGACAAGATCGGGACTGGTGGCGGGCGTGTTCGGAATGAAGCGACTGGCGAAATAGCCTGCAATGGCCACGGCCAATACACCCGCAGACAACCACAGCACAACGTCATCTTGCGCCGCAACCACACCGCCGATCAGCGTGCCTAACAGAATCGCCACAAAGGTTCCCATCTCGATCTGGGCATTGCCACCTATGAGCTCAGATTCATGGAGCTGCTGGGGCAAGATTGAGAACTTCAGAGGCCCGAAGAACGTCGACTGCGTACCCAGCAGAAACAACACCACCAGCATCAGCGGCACGCTCTGAATGACCACCGCCAGCGCACCAAGGGCGGCCACGACGATTTCGTACACTTTTATGATGCGTACCAGACGCGACTTTTCGTACTTGTCCGCAATCTGGCCGGCCAAAGATGAAAACAGAAAGAACGGCACTATGAACAAGCCGGCTGCCAGGTTAACCACAATGTCCGTCGCTTCTGCAGCGATCAGCCCGCCGTAAACAAAAATCAGCGTCATGGCGCTCTTGAACAGGTTATCGTTGAAGGCGCCGAAAAACTGCGTCCAGAACAACCCGGCAAAACGGCGTTCCTTGAGCAACTGAAACTGGCCAGAATCCTCGACCGGAGTATCCGGCGCTACAACGTTGGCGGTGACATCACTCATGGTGAAAGTTCCTGATCATTCGTCTTGGGATCAGTCTGGGCGCAGCCTGGCGGAACCCCCAGCATTATTGCCATGGTCGCAAAATGCGCCACCTGATGTCGCATCAGGGTCTCA
>JBPCXR010000157.1:0-48947 GCA_051027215.1 Pseudomonadales bacterium
GATCTGTGCCGCCCTGATACAAGGTGCGGCCTGAAGCAGGGCCCTGAATACCGGACAGCTGCAGCACTGGAATGCCGCCGAATTCTTTGTCGCGCTTGCCAAGAGTTGCGACAAAGCCAAACTCCAGACGGGTTTTATCCGATGGTTCGTAGGTGAGCTGGGCCTGTAGCAAAGCGCTGCCGTCTTGTAGGTTGCCGATCAGCGTTTGCGACTGCGTCCACAAAGGGTGCCACTGAATCTGTGTGCCAAGCGCAAGGTAGTCACGCATCAGGGTAAACACTTCACCGCGCCTCAAGCGATCAGTTAGTTCCGTTGGCAACTCTAAGGGGGAATCGGGCAAGCTGCGCACGCCAAAGCCGTTGTGAAAGTACTCAGCGAACAGGTAGATGGTCCGTTCTCTCCAGGCTACGCTATAGTCTAGATTGAGCAGCCCAGATACGCGCACAGATCCAAAGTCATCAGAGTCGGTAAACAATAGATCGGTGCGCAGCAGCGCACCACCTAGAGGATAGCGCCAGCCAAGGCCAGCGATCTGATCGCGGTAATGTTTACCGAGCATGAGCTCGAGCTCGCCATTGCCGAGCGCGCGGCGATATTTGCCACCGACGCTGGCAGCTTGACCGGTAAATTCCTCTGCTTCGTCTCTGCGCCCGACCGCCAATAGCTGCAGGTCACTGCCATCGGCAAACAACCGTTCAACCAACAAGGCGTCTTCCCCCGGTTTGTAGTCTTTGTCGACCGCGGTTGGAGTAAACGGGCTGAACAGGTCCAGCGGTGCAAACACCAGTCCCCCACCCCAGCTAATGGCTTGACGACCGAGAGTCGCCGACCAGTTACCCGCTTGCACGTTAACGAATAGCCGATCCAAGCGGTGCCACAGCTGATGTCGACCGCCGTCATCCAGCTGCCAAGTCATATCCAACGGGCGTCGATCGTCGTTATCTACAAGTTGGCCAACGTCCGCTGCGCCTGCACCAAACCCTACCGCAGAAAAAGCATCGCCGGCACTGAAGGCCAAAGTGTGATCCAGGGCGAAGGTGAATTCACCACTGTAGTGCCGAATCAACGTGCGGACGTCGCCGTTGTGATCATACTGGGGGGTGCCACCGAACTGACGGTTCAAATCTGAATCAGGCAACGCCTGGGCGGCGGCGAAATATTTGAGCCGAACGTCGACTTCGGTTTCGGCATAACTGTTGATCACTGGCAGGGCCAACAGCAGGCACAGCCAGCCTCTCACTCTCGATCGTCGCCCACTATCATCCCGTCTTTCAGTTGCACGTGGCGCTTTGCATAACTCATAACCATCGGATCATGGGTCGCCGTGAGAATGGTCAAACCACGGTTTTCATTCAGATCTCGCAACAGCCCGAGCAAGGACTCAGTCGTCTTACTGTCTAAATTAGCGCTCGGCTCGTCGGCTAGAAGCAGAACCGGATTGGTGACGATGGCTCGAGCAATAGCTACCCGCTGTTGCTGGCCTCCGGACATCTCCGAGGGTCGACGATCGGCAAGCTCGGCTATTCCCAGGTCGGCGAGAGTCTGCAATGCGCGCTGCCTGCGCTCAGCTTTACCTACCCGTTGTAGCTGCATGGTGAATTCAACGTTTTCTACCGCGCTTAATACCGGAATTAGATTGTAGGCCTGAAAAATAAAGCCCAGCTGATGCAGACGAACTTGCGCAAGCTCCGAGCTGCTCATGCTGCTCAACTCCGCATCGCCAATCGTCACTGTGCCGGTATCTGGCCGATCCAAACCGCCGATAATGTTTAATAGCGTCGACTTGCCAGATCCCGATGGCCCGGCAAGGCTGACAAACTCGCCCGCTTGCATGGCGAAATCAACGTTCTGTAGGGCCTTAACCGGAACCGCATCGTCCTGGTAGGTTTTGCTTAGACCAACGCAGACCACCGCTCGAGTCATCTTCCAAGTGCCTCCAGGGGCTCAATATTTACCGCTTTGCGAGCTGGATAGAGGCTCGCCAAGAGTCCGAGAACCAGGCTCAACACTGCGACCAGCAGCAGGTCTTTAGTCTCCAGCACCGGCCGCAAGACGGAGCGCATACCAGCCATTTCCATACCCTGAGCCCAGCGCGAAAGGTCGATGCCATCACCCAGCCAATACACTAGCAACGCCCCAAAACCGATGCCGAGCACCAGGCCTGCCAACATCAACAGCATAGATTCGATGACTACCTGCTGCACGACGCTACCAGCCTGCATACCTAGGGCACGCAACAGGCCCAGCTCTCGAATGCGCTCCATGACTGCGGTCACCAGCGTATTGATCAGTCCAAAAGACAGCGCACCCATCATGATCAGAAACCAAATTAGAATGATGAGGTCGGCAAATTCGAACATGACCGCAGCCTGGGGCTGCAGTTCCTGCCAGGAATGTACGGCTAAGTTCGGATTGTTCGCGGCAAGTTCGCTGAGGATGCGGCCATCGTCCGGTTCTCGCCGCATGCGCACCGAAGCCTCGGTGACGTTGGCAGTCCCCAGCATTTTTTGCAGCGTTTCACGGCCAGTAAAGGCAAACTGTTTCTCGAGCCCACTGCCCTCGGCGTCGAAAGTGCCAACAATGCGGTAACCGGCTTCTTGGTTGCTGCCGTCATAGCCTTGAGACATGAGCACCAAGCGGCGCCCGATCGCCGTTTCCAGTTGCTCGGCAAGGGCTGCGCCGATGAGAATGCCGCGCTCGTCTGCTCCACCCAAGGCTGCGCCGGCAGTGCTCACCTCTCCGAGAAACGAAATCGATTCTTCTTCTTGGGCAACACCCACCAAGGTTATACCCCGGGTCTCTCGCTCGCTCATGATGACCGCCGGAACCCGGACGCGCGCGGTCCAGCCCATCACCAGACCGCTACGGGCGCTGAGTTGATCTAAAGACTGCTGAAGCTCCTGGGTAAGCTCGAAGCTGTGCGCAATGTTTGGGTCATCGAAGTAGCCTGGTGCGACAATCGACAGGTGCCCCGTGAGGTTAGCCACCGCACTGTCAGCCATGTCGTGTTGAAAGCCGCGAATCAACGCGTTGGTCAACACGACACCCGCCACCGCAATCACGATCACCGCCAACAACAGACCATTGCGCCGTCGATGCCGCAACAAATTGCGAATGCTCAGTTGCAACAACATCAGGTGGCTCGCAAAGCGTCTACCGGACGCAGGCGCCATATTCGAAATGCCGCGATCAGCACCGCCAGCTGACAACCCACCAATAGCAATATGGGAGGGTTAGCCAGCAGTTCAGGCGCCATTGTTGGATATATTCGCGCAGGCATGTAAAAGGTCGCCGCGTACGCCTCCATCTGCTCACCAAGATAAAGACCGTTACGCTGCAACCACCACAATAGGGGTAACAAGATAGCCATGCCGATCACCGTCCCCAGCGCCCACAAAAAGAAGGCTTCCCAGTGTAGAAGTGCCTGGATGGATCCACGTTTCATGCCGAGAGCACTGAGCAACCCGAATTCCCGCGTGCGTTCGAAAAATATCATCACAAAGGCGTTAAGCACGCTGAAAGCGACGATGCCTAACAGCAGATAGTAGAAAAAAAGGGCCGATAGACGGTCGATGTCGATGGCCTGCTTCAAATCCGGCAAGAGCTCCGACCAAGACAATGCCCGTATTCGCTCCGGCAGTTCCTGGTTCAGTTCTTGGGCAAGTGCCACAGATTGTGGCAAATCGATGGCTCGCAGCGCCAGCTGGTGAGCCTCATCGCCATAGTCAAAAGCTGATCGCACCGCCTCGATGGGCGCCATCACAAAAGCCCGGTCGAGGTCCGGCAAGCCCGAGCTGATGAGGCTAGCGATGTTGCCTACTAAGACCGCAACGCCGCCGTCCCGACCAGTACCCAACAGCACGAGTTCGCTGCCAATGCCCGCACCGAGGTTTTTCGCGAGGGTCGTGCCGACAACCAGTGGCACCGCGTCCGGGCTCGCTGTGCCTGCTTCAGCCGCCCAGCCTGTAACCGGCGGTTGTGCCATCTTAAGGATACGGGTGACCTGCATTTCTTGGTCAATGTCGGTGCCAATCACCTGAGCGGCGAAGCTGCGCTCACTGTAGGAAACCAGCGTAAAAACCACCAACCGCGGACTGACCGCGACCACATCTTCGCGGGAGCGCAACTGCGCTAGCAGGGTGTCAGCGTTGGGGACCGTCAGCCGAGGCTTCGGATCATCCTGATAATCGCGCTGTTGAATCTGCATCTGACCAGTAAGCAGCGAGGTTGCACTTTCGCGCATTTGGTCATGACTACCGAACTGCAGCGCTCGCGAAAACACCACCAAAATCAGGGCAAACGCTACGGCGCTACTGAGCAACAGAGTGCGACGTCGATTGCGCCACAAATTACGCCAGGCTAATCGCGCGTTGTCGAGCAGCGCAACCATGAATCAACGATTAGACTTCAGGCTGAACTGGGTGAACAGGCGATCTTCCAGATCCAAGTCGAATTCGGCACTGTTATAAATCAGCTCGGTGTAGGTATCTGGCTCTTCAAGATTGATCATGCGCATATGTGTCCCGAATGTGCGCCCGCCGAGTTCCCCTACCAACAGCGTTTCCATGCGTTTCACCGGCTCTAGTGCTTGATCGAAAAAAGTTTGGGACAGCAGTACGTAGTCGTCTCGCAACACCAGCTGCTCTTTACCCCAGACCACCGGAGCGTCGTCCGCGGGTACCGCATCAATGGTGTAGATAATGCGCTCGCCTTGGGTTTCACGATTCACCAACAGCAGCTCGTAGTATCGCAACAGTTTGTCTGAACGCGATAGGTCGTTATATGAGAAATCGCTGCCCGCCCAACTCTGGGACATCAGGCTCTGGGGCAGCCGAATGGTGCGATTGACTCGTGGCGTATAGGTCCACATTTTCTCACCCTGCTTCAGGGTCGCATTACCGGCATCTTTTGCCGGTGCTGTGAAGCGAATGAGGGCATCTTCCCTGCCTCGCGTCCAAGCCTTGAGGCTGGAACTACGCTGCCAGTCCGGGCGCTTAATGGTCATCGTGAACTCGGCCACCGAGGTACGACCTCGGGTAAGATCCAGTGCGCCTGCGATTAGCGTTCGGGCAGCCTGTTTTGCTGCAACAGCGGTGGAGGCGTCATCTGTGGTTGCAGCAGCCTCTACCTCAACGGCAGCTTGCTCTGCGTAGGCCATGGACCCAGCAAAGCAACACAGTGCCAACAGTGCGCCGCGGAGCAGAAATTCGCTTGATCGCACAGACCACAAGGTCGCCATGAATAAGGCCTCCTGGAAGCTCTCGCAAATCGGTATAGCCGAATGCCAGTCAAATACATTTGCGATAGTTTACTACAGTCACCTGTAGCGTTCCTGAATTCACGCTGAGCGCTGTCGGCCCTGCGGTGGACGCGGACAACGATGTTAATCTCGCCGCCATTGCCACCGGTTAGAAGTGAACGCGCGCATGAGCTCACCATTGCAATGGGGTATTTTGGCCACTGGTAGGATCGCTGGCGACTTCGCTGATGCCCTAGAACAGTCACCGAATAATCGACTGATTGCTTGTGGCAGTCGCAGCCACGCCAGCGCACAAGCTTTCGCTGAGCGCTATACCGCCGTCGCCGCGCACGGCAACTATCAGGCTCTGCTGGATGACCCAGAAGTTGAGGCAATCTACGTCGCCACACCACACCCGGCCCATGCTAAGTGGACGATCAGAGCGCTTGAAGCCGGCAAGCACGTACTGTGCGAAAAACCCCTCGGTCTGAGCCACGCCGAAGTAATGGCCATGCTAGCCGCCGCCCGGCGTGCCGACCGCTTCCTCATGGAAGCCTTCATGTATCGCTGCCACCCACAAACCCAGGCGCTAAAAACGCTGATTGAAAACGGCGCCATCGGTGAGGTCCGTCACCTGCAAGCCGCGTTCGGCTACCACGCTCCTTTCGATGCCAACAGCCGCTTGTTCGCAAACGACCTCGCGGGTGGCGGAATCATGGACGTTGGCTGTTATCCATTGTCCATGGCCCGGTGGTTGTTGCAGCAAGAGCCACTGTCCGTGCAGGCCCATGGCCATCTGGGTCGCACCGGCGTGGATGAATGGTCCGCGGCGCAGCTGGCGTTCGACAACGGCGTCAGCGCGCACCTCAGCACCAGCATATCGGTCAACCTAGACAATCGGCTGCAGATCTTCGGCAGCCAAGGTCGAATCGAAGTCGCCAACCCCTGGCTCTGCGCCGATGCCGAAGGGCGCTGGGCGTTCACAGTGAAGCACAACGGCGAGCAAGAAAAAGCTCAGCAAGGTCAGGCGGATTCACTCTATCTCGTTGAGGCGGAGCACGTCTTCGAGTGCGTGCGCGACGGTCTGCGCGAATCCCCACTGATGAGCTGGAGCGATAGTCTCGGTAACGCGGCGGCCAGCGATCTGTGGCGACGAGCCATAGGCTTGCAGTTTGATTCCGAGCGGCCGGAAAACCATGGCGGCCCGATTCGCGGCAGCGTGCGCCGCGGCTCTGCGGCAAGCAAAGGCACTGCAACGATCGCGCAAACTCGATTTGAGGCAGTTGCCAAGCCTGTTTCGCGGTTGGTCATGGGTTGCGACAACCAACCGAGCATGACCCATGCCGCAGTCATGTGGGATCACTATTTCGAGTCCGGGGGTAACGCCTTCGATACCGCCTACATCTATGGCGACGGCCGCATGGAGAGCCTGCTCGGCCACTGGCACCAGGCCCGCAACGTGCGCGAAGACATGGTGATCATCGGTAAGGGTGCACACAGCCCGCAGTGTTTTCCAGAGGTGATCAGCCAGCAGCTGGACGAAAGTCTAGATCGACTGCAGAGCGACTATGTGGACTGCTACTTTCTCCACCGGGACAATCTCGACGTGCCCGTAGCGGAGTTCGTGGACGCCTTGAACGCCGAGCTCGAACGCGGGCGCATTCGCGCTTTCGGCGGCTCGAACTGGACCCTGGCGCGCATCCAAGAGGCCAACGCCTATGCAGCGCAATGCGGCAAAGTGGCGTTTAGTGCGGTTTCGAACAACTTCTCCCTAGCGCATATGGTGCAGCGAATCTGGCCCGGGGTGGAATCGGCCACAGGCTCAGACTTCGTCGACTACCTAGCAGAGAACGACATCGCGCTGTTCCCTTGGTCTTCCCAAGCTCGCGGTTTTTTCACACCCTGGGTCGACGCTGTATTGGCAGCCGCCAATCGACCCGGCGCCGCCCTAACCGGCACCGAGCCAACAGTTGCTGAGCTCAGGCGCACCTGGTTTTCCGAAGACAATTTCGCCCGTCGAGAGCGCGCACGAACGCTGGCTGACGAAACTGGGGCGAGCATGATCAACGTTGCCCTAGCCTACGTGTTAGCGCAGCCCTTCTTGTGTTTTCCGTTGATTGGCCCACGTGCAATTGCAGAAACCGAAAGCTGCATCGAAGCACTCGGTCTGACGCTGACAACAGAGCAGCGGGATTGGCTGGCGCAAGGCTAAGTTAACTGGGCGTCGCCTACGACTCGTTCAGCTCAGCGCCTCGGTCGCCGATTACGCAGGCTCACCACATTGTCGCCGGCAGTTTCGGCCTGGAACGGCTGCAGCGCCATCTCCCAGGTGTAGGTCGCCTCAGATAAGCGCGCGAAACCGCGGCAGCCCAAGGTGTCGCGCGCATCGAATAGCGTAAAGCTGGCGGTTTGAGAACCATCCTCGGACCACAAAAAGCCCATGTTGGGCAGGCTTTCCATTTTTGCACTACCGTCAAGTGAGCGCCCGCCCAGGTGCAGATCGATCGCGTACAGACCGGTGTCGTCTTCGGCGATACGAACCGACAGAGGTAGCTCACCGAATCCGGTCAGGGTCAGGTCGCCGATAATCGTCGTGCCAGTGTCATCGATGTCGATCACCGCAGTCAGTAACATCGGTTGGCTACGGGTACTGCCGAGGGTCAACAAGTTGCCCTTGCCTTCCCAGCGTCCCGGCGTGGACAGAATCATGGTTGCGCTCCAATCAATAGGGCATCGCCAATGGGCGTGACACAACGTTCGCCAGCGTTTCTGGCATTGTTGACAAAGGTCGACACCGGCACTGCCTCCAATGCCATAGGAATGAGCGAGTCGTACAAGTCTTCCAAGGCTTCGGTGGGAATGGAAACGTCAAGCCAGCGCTGGGCATCGTCCATGGAAAGCATCACGGGCTGGCGCGCATGCACAAATTCCAGCGCAGAGTTGGCTGCCGTAGTCAGAATGGTAAAGCTCTCAAGTGGCGGCGAATCTTCACCAGCGTTGGGATCGCGCCAACGGTCCCAGAGCCCCGCCAACAGCAGGCCGCTGCCGTCCTCAGGATGGATGAAATATGGCAGCTTCACAGGCTGCCCCTCTAGCTTGCCCTTCGCCCATTCGTAGAAACCGCTAATGGGCACCACGCAGCGCCGCTGCCGATACGGCTCACGAAACGCTGGGCTCTTGGCGGCCGTTTCCGATTTGGCATTGAACATACTGTATTTGCTGGATTTTTCCTTCGCCCAAAAGGGGGTTAGCCACCAGCGCATGGGCACCAACTCTGGCTCGCCGGCACTGCTTTGCCGAATTACTGCTACGGTCTCGGTGGGTGCAATGTTAAAGCGGTCTGGACCAGGGTGTTCGATGCCGACCAACGCCATTAACAGCTTTGACAGGGGATCCGCAGTTACGTTGAAACGGCCACACACGGCAGATCAGCTGTGCTCGTCAGCGCGCCAACCGGAGGCACTAAATAGCAGGATCGAGTCGAAGGGTGCCAGATCAGCGAATTGGTTTTCGGCGACAGGATTCAGATGAAGCACGATCGTTCCAATGACAAGTGGCGCGCTGAGCGCATATGCACTCGATCATACCTGAAACGGCTAGAGTGACTGGCGAACCGCAAGCCAGCCGGGGGAAAGAGGCTAGCTGGCCTGAGCGCGAAAGCGTCGGGCTTTGGCAGCGTTAGCGTCCAGCATGCGTTTTTTAATGATGTTCTGCACTACGTTCACAGTAGTCCAGTCGTGCTTCATGATGCGTTGACAGCTATGACACTCGACATCTTCGTGGTCAACGACGAGTTCCAGCAACTGGCTGTAGGCAATGCGCGAAATCTGTTTGCATTCCGCGCATTCGAGTCCCACTGCGGGATCGATGCCGATGTAATCCATGTCCTTCGGTCTCCGAGCTTGTTGATGCTCGGTATCCTCCGAGCTATCAGCCTCCCTTTCATGAGGCTTTGGAGCATTCTAGGGACCTGACCGCGTCCGAGGTGTAATGGCTTTGTACCCTGTGATGCCGGTCCGCGTAGAAGTCGATGTAGATCACATCCGCTGTCTGCCACGGCGGTATGACCCGGCTAGAACTGGCCTCGAGGAGGTGCTAAATCGTTATTCGGCGGTCCTTGCCATCAATTCCTCGCGAAACTGTGGCGCCGCGATGGCCTGCAGCGCTTCGCCACGGGCGGCTAAGGGCAAATCACGCAAAGAGGCCGCTCCGAATTCAGTGACCACGATATCAATGTCTGTGCGTAGAGCAGTGACATGCTCAACCTGCGGCACGATACGCGAGACCCTGCCGCCTCGGGCCGTGGCGTTGAGGGCAACGATTGAGCGGCCACCAGCACTGAGCTTGGCTGCGCGCATGAAGTCAACCGAGCCACCGGTGCCGGAAATCTGCCGACCGCCAACCACCTCGGCATTGACCTGCCCACTAAGGTCAACCTGGACAGCAGAATTTACAGAGACAAATTGCCGCAACTGCCTGATAACACTCACATCGTGCGTGTAGTTCGCGCCCCGAAAGACGACGCTGGGCAAGCTCGACAAGCGCTCGTGATAGGCGGCACTACACAATGCCATACCGGTGATGTGCAGACCCGAATCGATGCTCTTGCGCGCGCCGTTGACATTACCGGCGCTGATTAGGTCAAGCACCCCGTCATCAATCAACCCACCGTGCCAGCCAAGATCGTTCTTGGTACCAAGAGCGCTGAGAATCGCCGCTGGGATCGCGCCGATGCCGGTCTGCAAGCAGTCTCCGTCCTGAATTAGCTGGGCCACCTGGGCGCCGATCTGGGCAGCGACGGTATCTATCGATGCTGCGGTTAACTCAGGCAGCGGTCGCGCAGCTGATGCCAGGCAAGCCAGCCGATCTGGCGCAATCAGACGCGCACCAGGTGGCGCTACCACCGTTTCATTCAGCTGCGCAGCGATCATAGCGTCGGAATCGAGCAGCGCATCGAGAAAATCGACATTTGGCCCTGCACGAAGATTGCCCGCTCGATCCCGACCAACCTGGATCAGCGCCAGATCGATCCCTTGACTCACGTAGTCGAAAAACTGACGCATCTGCATGGGCAAAAAGCTCAGGCGCTGCGGATCGGCGTTGCGCAGATCCGGTGTCATGAACACCGTGGTGAGCCGGGCGGTCTCCGATAGCGCAGTGAAATCCGTGGTATTCATGCCACCAATAGGGAACTGCACGAACTCGATCCCATCTGGCAAGGGTCCTGCCCGCAGCTGCTCGAGCAAAGCCACAGGCTCGTTCACGGAACCGGATACAAATATGCGCATGCCTGCTCGCAGTAGGTCGACCACATTATTGGGCAAGGCGTCGCGAACTGGAGGCGTTGGTGCCAAGAGGATCCCTTTTTCAAACGAGCAACAAACTGTAATTCTACTTGAATCGAGCAATTCAGCGCGGCTCAAGCCAGCGCCTGCAGGCTGCGGCAACAAGCACTACACTCGAACGCTATGCAAGCTCTGTCCCACTTCCATCCTGACATTCGGCGCTGGTTCGAAACCAACTTCAATGCACCCACTCAGGCCCAGCATGCCAGTTGGCCGGTCATTGCCAGCGGCAAACACAGCTTGATCACTGCGCCAACCGGAAGCGGCAAAACCCTCACGGCATTTCTATGGTCGCTAGACGGTTTTGTCAGTGGCCGGTTGGCTACCGGCGCGACCCGAGTGCTTTATATCTCCCCACTGAAAGCACTAAACAACGACATTCAGCGCAACCTGCTAGCGCCGCTCGCGACCCTCAAAGCCGACTACGGCGCACCAGACGTTCGCGTCGCTACCCGCTCTGGAGACACCGGAAGCTATGAGCGTCAGAAGCTGCTGCGTCGGCCGCCGGAAATCCTCGTCACTACTCCAGAGAGCTTCAACCTGCTGCTGACCACCCAGCGCGGGCAACAGGCGCTGGCTACGGTTGAATGTGTGATCCTCGATGAGATTCACGCGCTCATCGACAATCGCCGGGGCGTGAGCCTGCTGACCGGTATCGAACGTCTAGCCGCAATTGCCGGAGAGTTTCAGCGCATCGCCCTGTCTGCCACGGTGCAGCCCTTGAGCACGGTCGCTACCCAGGTGGCCGGCTTTGTCCGTCCCGGTGAGGCTCGGCCTATCGAAGTCATCGACGCTGCCGGGGAAAAAAGCATTCGCTTTCAAGTGCGTTTCCCTGAGGCGGCGCGCCAGGCCGCGGAGAATGGCATGAAAATCTGGGATCCGCTGAGCGATGCCTTTCGAACCCACGTCGCACGCAATCAGTCGACACTGTTTTTCACCAACTCCCGCGCCCTGACCGAAAAGATCACGCTCAAAATCAACAATAAAGCACCCCAGACCCTGGCCTATGCCCATCACGGCTCGCTGTCTCGGGAAATTCGTCAGGAGGTCGAGTCCCGGTTAAAAGCTGGGGAGCTGAAGGCGATCGTCGCCACCAATTCACTGGAGATGGGCATCGACATCGGCGCTTTGGACGAAGTAGTGATGGTGCAATCGCCGATGTCTATCGCCTCGGCACTGCAACGCGTCGGCCGTGCCGGTCACCAGGTGGGCGCGACCAGCGTGGGCACCCTCTACCCCAGCCACGCTCACGATTTTTTGGAAGCCGCAGTAATCGCTGACGGCATCAATAAACGAGCCATCGAACCCGCACGTCCGCTGCAGAACCCATTGGATATCCTGGCACAGATCATTGTTTCAATATGCGCCTTTGAACCCTGGTCATTAACAGCTATGTACCAGTTGCTGCGCTGCAGCGGCCCTTACCAGGACTTACCCCAAGAGGCCTTTGACGACATCATCGAAATGCTGGCCGGGCGCTACGCCGGGGCGAAAGTTCGAGAGCTACGACCACGGCTCGTATTCGATCGCATCGAACAGACCGTGCAGGCAACCAAAGCAGCAGTGCATGCCTTCTACCTCAGCGGCGGTTCCATTCCTGAACGTGGCTACTACCAGCTACGCCACAGCGATAGCAGCGCGCTGATCGGGGAATTAGACGAAGAGTTCGTCTGGGAAGCCAAAACCGGGCAAACCTTTACCCTGGGCACCCAGAGCTGGCAGATCACCCAAATTACTCACAACGACGTCATGGTTCGGCCAGCAAAGCTGGGCTCGGATCTGCCGCCGTTTTGGCGCGCCGAGACCTTTAACCGCAGCCTGCACTTTTCTCGCGCGCTCATGGGTTACCTCGATCAAGCAGAAGCCTGGTTGGACGACAAAGGGGTCGACACACTGCTGACCGACCTTCGGCAGCAGCGCGGCTTTGACGAGATTGCTGCCAATGAACTGGCCGATTACCTACAGAAACAGCGCGAAGCCTGCGAGCACCTGCCAGGCAGCCAACGCTTGATCGTTGAGCAGATCAACAGCGGCCCGGGCGGCTATCAAGGGCCAGGAGACGCTCAGCAAACGGTAATCCACAGTTTTTTCGGCGGTTGCGTAAATCGACCCTGGGCCCTGGCGTTATCTGCTGCATGGTCGCAGCTGTTGCCCGGCAAGCCGGAAATCCATGCCGACAACAACGCCATCGTCCTGCAGCACCGCGGCGACATCGATCCTGCCGTACTCCTGCACGCCGTCACCCCAGAAAACCTGTTACCGCTGCTCAAACAGTCTTTGGAAGGGTCCGGTTTTTTCGGCGCGCGCTTTCGGGAATGCGCTGGACGCGCCCTGCTCCTAGGTCGGGCGCGATTCAATCAGCGCTTACCGCTGTGGTTGATTCGCCTGCAGGCGAAAAAGCTGATGGCTACCGCGCAAAAACTGGAGGACTTTCCGCTGCTGGCCGAAACCTGGCGAACCTGCCTCCAAGACGAATTCGAAATCGCCGCACTAACTGACCTGTTGACTGGCCTCAATGACGGTAGCATTGGCTGGCACGCCGTGCGCCGCAACACGCCCAGCCCATTCGCTGCCAACGTCACCTTTGAGCAGATCAGTCGCTACATGTATGCGGACGATGAGCCTGACACCCAAGCTGAGACTGCGCTGGGGGACGATATTCTGAGCTTCGCCATGGCTGAGGCTAGCCAAAGACCGCGCTTGAACTCCGAGATCGTAGCCGCCTTCGAGGCCAAGCGGCAGCGCCGCGCACCCGGTTACGAACCAAGCACTGCGGTTGATTGGGCAGAGTGGATCAAAGAACGGATATTGCTGCCTGAGGCTCATTGGCCTACTGAGACGGATGACGAATGGCCTGCCAACAAGCTGCTGCTGCTAAGTAGCAATGAGCGCCGGTGGCTGGTGCATGTGGAAAACGCCTGGGTCGTCAAACACAGCGGTCTAGCGCGAGACGCCATGCTCTTGACCCTGGAGCCAGAGGCAGCCTCGCCGGAGCTGGTTGATGTTGGCGACCCACGTAGCGCGCTGGATCTGGCGTTGGAGATGCTCTCGTTTTACGGACCAATGAGCGAGGCTCAAATCAGCAGCGAACTACCGTGCGTACCTGCGGGGCTGCTGACACACGAAACGCTACTGCGTGGCGCTCTGATGCTCGACGATCCTGGCACCTACCATTGCGATGCCGAGAATTTCGAGTCGTTGCTGCGCTTTGCACGAGCCGCCCGGCGCAGCGCGTTTGAACCCCTGCCACTGGGTCGCTGGCCAACCTATGCCGCCTTCTGGCAAGGTTTTCGCGAACCGGCAGCCACGGATGACGACAGCAACACCGAGCGACTTGGGGATTTGTTCGAACGTTTGCGCGGCTACCCTGGCCCATTGTCCCTGTGGCTAAGCGATCTGCTAGCGGCGCGCCTACCAGAGTTTAAAGCCAGTCAACTGGAGCGCTTTTTTACCGAAGAGTCCCTGACTTGGGTGGGCACGGGCAACCAACAGATCACCCTGTGCTATCCAGAAGATTTGCCACTACTCACTGTGCAACCTGCAGCGGCCCGGGCTGAAACCCGGCAAGCGGTCGCATCGCTGTTCGCCGATCCGGACGCACGCTACGACTTCTTCCACTTAGCAGATCGCGCTGCAGCGCAACCCCAGGTATTCGGCGCGAAGTCGATATCTGCAGCAGATTTCAACACTTTGCTTTGGGACAGCGCTTGGCAAGGCGACCTAACCACAGATAGCCTCGCTACCCTACGCCAAGGAGCGCTACAGAAATTTCGTCTACAACTACCGCGGCGCGTTGGTCGCAGACGCCTCCCGGGCGCAGGGCTGAAAAGCTGGCAAGGTAGCTGGTCGCTACTGCCTGGCACAGAGACTGAGCAAGACCCTCTTAGCGAACTCGAGCGGCACAAAGATCAAGCCCGGCTACTACTGGCCAGACACGGCCTGATCTGTCGCGAGCTCACCAACCGGGATCATCCGACCCTGCGCTGGTCGTCGCTGTTCAAAGCGCTGCGATTGATGGAACTGGCAGGCGAGGTCAGTGCTGGGCTTTTCTTCGAAGGCTTCAGCGGTCCACAGTTCATTTTGCCCCAAGCCCTGGCACTGCTGCAGCGTCCTCCAAACCCACCGAGCTTCTGGCTATCAGCGCTCGATCCGGTGGCACCCTGCGGAATGGGCCTTGCCTGGCAGGAGCTACCGGCACGCAGAGACGGGAACTACCTGAGCTTCGTCCACGGCGAGCTGATGTTGACCCTAGAGAACAGAGGTAAACGGTTGAATTTTAAGAGTCAGCCTAGTGACCCTGTGTTAGAAGGTACGCTGCCTCTGCTGGACTATCTGGTGCAGCGCCAGAAACGGCTGGTGATCGAAACCATCAACGGCGAGCCGAGCATCGACAGCAACTACCTACCTTTGCTCGAGCGCGCTTTCGCCTTGAGCAGGGACCACCTGCACGTCAACATCGAAGCCCTTCCGGCGACCGCGCCCCAACGTGCAGCAACACAATCCTCGCAACATGCTGATCATCACTGACCCAATCTTCCTCCAGCACACAGTACCCTCTGGGCACCCGGAACGGCCGCAGCGCTTGCTCGAGCTAGTGCAGCACTGGCAGAACGAAAACACCCTGGCAGGACTGAGCCAGCAGCGCGCTACAGCGGCTTCGCCAACACAGCTTGCACGGGTCCACAGTGAATCGCACATAGCTCGGCTGGAGGCGCTGGCACCGACACAGGAGTTCGGCTACGTAGACCCAGACACCGTGCTAAGCGCCGGCTCCTTGGGCGCTGCGCGCCACGCCGCAGGAGCCATGGCCAGCGCAGTTCAGGCGCTGCTTGACGGTGTTCACAAACGCGTGTTCTGCGCAGTTCGACCGCCCGGGCATCATGCCGAGCGGGACAACGCCATGGGGTTTTGTCTGTTCAACAGCATTGCCGTCGGGGCCGCCACGGCGCTGGCTAGCAAGAGCATTGAGCGCCTTGCGATACTCGACTTCGACGTGCACCACGGCAACGGCACTGTGGATATATTTCGCAACGAGCCGCGGGTACTGGTTTGCTCGAGCTTTCAACACCCCTTCTATCCGCACCGCCAGGTGAATGTTGCAGGGGACCATCTGGTCTATACCCCTCTGCCTGCTGGCACAGATGGCCCGACTTTTCGCCGCGCCATTGAGCGGGACTGGCGGCCAGCCTTGGCCCAGCATCAACCTCAGTTGATCCTAGTTTCGGCAGGGTTCGATGCTCACGCTCGGGATCCGCTGGCATCCCTCGAGCTGCGTAGCAGCGACTTCCGCTGGGTGACTGAGTTCATTGTCGATGCCGCCGAGCGCTTTGGCCAAGGCCGCATCGCCTCAATACTCGAAGGTGGCTACGATCTGCAGGCCCTGTGCGACAGCACAAGCGCACACATCGAGGCGCTTAAGGACTAGCCGCGGCTGTGAAGCAGCGGTCTCGCCGACTACTCGCCTTTGAACTGCGCGTCGCGCTTTTCAAGAAACGCCTGCACCCCCTCTTTGAAGTCCTGGGTAGCGCCCGCTTGATTTTGCAGCTGCGCTTCTAGTTCCAACTGCTGCTCAAAGCTGTTGTGCCAAGTGTTCCAATACGCACGGCGTATCAGTCCCAAGGACTTCGGTCCATTGGCCAAACGTCGAGCCAGCTCCAACGCACCGTCCATTAGCGCGTCGTTGTCTGCATAGACTCGGTTTACCAGACCCCACTCTTGGGCCTTTTTGGCGGGTAACCGCTCGGCGAGCAGAGACAGCTCCATGGCCCTGCCCCAACCCACCAGGCGCGGCAGCATGAAGGTGGCACCGCCATCAGGAATCAAACCGATCTTGGCGAAAGCCTGTAAAAAGTAGGCTTGTTCTGCCGCGCAAACGATGTCGCCGAGGGCCGCAAAGCTCATGCCGACACCGGCGGCTGCGCCATTCACCGCAGTCACGATGGGGATATCTAAGTCTCGCAAACCCACCAGCAGCGGATGGTAACCGGAACGCAGGCCATCGCCGGCACCACCTTTGCGCTGGCCGCGGCCCTCATCCTGCAGGTTCGCACCCGCACAGAAAGCGCGACCTTCTCCGGTAATCAGCAAACAGCGTGCGCCATTGGCTGGATCACGAATCTCGTAGTAAGCGTCCGTCAGGTCCGACAGCATTTGCCCACCGATGGCGTTTAACACCTCGGGATGATTGAATTTCAATACCGCGATGCCTTCGTCTACCTCTAGTGATACTCGTTCCATGCTCATTATTCCCCGACTCGCTAAGTTAACCTTGTGATGCGCCAGTCTAATTTGGCATGGCTTCGGTGGCCACTGGGGGCGCTGATTTTGAGCCTGGGATGCAGTGCCGTCGCGGCCAGCAGCGCTACAACAACGTCCAAAATTTCAAAGACCTGCGACTGGTTTGAAAATGCTGGCCCGCCTGCTTCAGAGACAAATTTGCTGGCAGCGAAGTTGTGGCAGCAAGCTCGTGACAACAGTGCACCGGCCATGGGGCTGCTGATTTTTCGCGCTGGAGAACAACAATTAGGTGGTATCTGCGGTGCTGGTGTCTCGAGTTCGACCAGCATGCGCTTTGGCTCGATCACCAAGACTTTTACCGCCTTAACCCTGCTCACGCTGGCCCGCGACGGCTTAGTGGATTTGCAGCAGCCGGTTGCACAACTGCTGCCTAAGGCAATCTTCAACAATCCCTGGAGCGCGACAGCGCCGCTGCGGGTGCGCCATCTTCTGGAACTCAGCGCTGGGCTGCCAGACCTTTCGGCGCCGGAGTGGAACAACGCCAAGCCGATTAGCTTGGCTCAGGCACTGACACTGGATCCGCGCAAACGGCGACTGCTGTGGCCACCAGGGCTACAGCATAGCTACAGCAACAGCGTTCCTGGCATCAGTCAGGTGCTAATCGAAAAGTTCGGCAATGCGGCGCTGGAACCAGTAATGCAACGCCAAGTATTCGCACCCTTGGGCATGTCTGGTGCCAGCCTGTCTGCGCAAGTGCAGCTACCCGGTGGCTACCAAGCAGACGGCAAGACGCCGATTCCCTATTGGCACATGAGTTTTCCCGCCTTCGGCGCGCTGAACGCAACGCTCAGCGACATGAGCACGGGCCTGCGCTGGCTCATCATGCAAGGCTGCCAATGGCAGCGTGACAAGTGCCGCCACGGCACACCGAGCAATGCCGCTACTGATGCACTTAGGTTCAAAGCCACAGACCGTCGGGCTCTGTTCGAACCAAACGCTACCGCCGCGGCCGCAGCTGGCCTTCAGGTTGGCTACGCCGCAGGCATCTACCCGAGGATTCGCTTCGGCACTGTGTTCTACGGTCATGGGGGCGATGCTGATGGCTATCGCTCCCGCTATGGGTTCGATCCGCGCAGCGGCCATGGATATCTGGTCGTCATCAACTCCGACAACCCCAGCCTACTGGGTCGCCTGGTCAAACAACTGGAACGGCACCTGGCCACGCCCCGCCGCGAACCGCGGCTCGCGCCGACGCCAAAGGCTGCTGAGTTCAGCGGCCGCTACTACCCTAGCAGCGCTCGTTTCGACGTTGCGCGCTGGCGCCGCGGGGAGGCAACCGAGGTTCGTGTGTCGCTTGGACCAGACCAACTGCTGTTCACAAAAAATGCCCGGCAAACCATTTTGTTGCCCGTGGCCGGCGCAAAGTTGCCGGGAGCTGCGCTGTTTCGAAGAGCCGACGACCCGGTAGCGAGCGTTGCCTTTACCACCACGCTACTGCCTGGCTCCGCGGTCCCAGCAACGCTGCTGCAAGGCGAGCTAGGCAACTATGTTCGCGTAGCGCCCGGTGCCTGCCCGCCTATCTTCCCGTTCTGCGATTCGCAATAATGCGCCAATGACAGCACTCGCTGCTTTGCAGCCTTTCGATGAACGCATTCGCTCCGGCGCTGCCGCTATGGAGCTGGCGCGACAGATGCCCGCAGAACTCGCTGCCGATATGGCAGCCGCGGGTTTGTTCGCACAGCTCGTACCCGGCAGCCTCGGTGGCTTAGAACTGCACCCCCAGGACTTCTTCGACACCTTGGCAGCGGCAGCCCGCGCCGATGGCGCCAGCGGCTGGGTGCTGATGATCGGTGCCACCACCGGCATGCTCTCGGCATCCCTCGACTCCCAGTGGGCGCAAACCATCTACGGCAATCAAGGCCGCACAATTACCACTGGCGTAACTGCACCCCTGGGTCGGGCAGTGATAGAGCCAGGCGGCCTGCGCATTAGCGGCCGCTGGCCGTTCGGCAGCGGCTCCCAGGTATCAGACTGGATCTGTGGCGGCTGCTTCGTCTACCAGTCCGCCGAGGATCCGGCGCCGAAAACCAGCGCTAACGGCGCGCCTGAACACGTTCTGGCGTTCTTTCCTAGAGCCGAGGTCACCATTCACGACACCTGGGACACCTCGGGCCTGCGCGGCACTGGCAGCCACGACATCGAGGTGAGTGATGCGTTCGTTCCTGAAGGTCGCTGGGTCGAGCTGGGCAATCGGGCTCGGGTAGATGGGCCTTTGTATCGCTTCCCAACCTTTGGTTTGCTGGCCCTTGGAGTATCGGCAGTTGCCATCGGCATCGCCGAACGCGCGATCGAAGAGTTTATTGAGCTAGCCGCTGGCAAAGTGCCCACAGGTAGCGCCCGCTCGCTGGCAAACCGGGCACTGGCACAGCGGGACCTGGCAATGGCGAGTGCCAACGTGCGAGCGGCCCGCGCGCTAACAAGCAGCGCCATCGAACGAGCCTGGCTAGCAGCAGAGCGCACCGGCAAACTTTCAACCGAGCATAAGGCCGATCTACGCCTGTCTGCCAGCAACAATGCTTGGCGAGCAGCAGAGGCCGTAGATTGGCTGTACCACAACGCCGGAGGTACGGCGATTTATGCCCGCTCAGCACTACAGCGCTGCTTTCGCGACGTGCACGTAGTAACCCAACACCTGATGGTGGCCCAACCCATCTTTGAAGTCATCGGCAAAGTCCAACTCGGCATAGACCCGAAAACGTTTCTGTAACCCCGCGAGTCACCGTTGGCCCACTCCCACGCCCATCACGACCATCACCATCATCACGCTGGGGTTAGCGAACGGCTGCTGCTGCGCTCTTTCATCCTGATTGCGGGCTTCATGGCCGTCGAAGTGGTCGCCGGTATACTCACCAACTCCCTGGTGCTCATCGCCGACGCGGGGCACATGTTCTTAGATGCCACCGCCCTTGGCTTCGCCTGGTATTCACTGCGTCTTGCGCGCCGCGGAGACGATGCCCAACTGTCCTACGGCTATCACCGCTACCAAGTGCTAGCTGCCTTCGTGAACGGCCTGACCCTGGTCGCATTGGTTGCCTGGATTCTGATCGAAGCCGTGCAACGCTTAGCAGAGCCCCAAGGGCTGTTACCGGTACCCATGTTGATTGTTGCGGCACTAGGCTTAGCGGTGAACGTGTTGGCGTTCTATTGGCTACACGATCGTACCGACAACGCAGCAGTACGCAGCGCCATGCTACATGTGTTAGGTGACTTGTTAGGCTCAATAGCTGCCATTGCCTCGGCGCTCATCGTCTACTCGACCGGGTGGACCTATGCTGATCCGCTATTGGCGGTCGTAGTTGCCATGATTCTGGCTCGCGGTGCCTGGCGAGTGCTGAAAGAATCCAGCAATATTCTCTTAGAAGGCGTACCCGCTGGCCTCAATCTCGAAGAGATTCGCCGTACTCTGGCTGCCAAGGTCAACGGCGTAATCGAGATTCATCATTTGCACGCCTGGGCACTCACAGCCGAGCGTCCTCTGGTGACGTTGCACGCGGACGTCGAACCCGATTCCGATGTGGCGACCGTTATCGCCTCCTTGAAGGACGTGCTTAATCACGATTTCGGTATCGATCACTCCACCATTCAAGTGGAGTACGGGGATTGCCTGGACCACAACGACCCGAGCGCAGCGCCTAAGACCCTGATTGACCATGACTAAACCCGGCGACACTGGATTGACTCGCATTTTTCGCGCTGCAGGCTACTCCGCCAGCGGATTGCGCGCAGCTTGGCAACACGAATCGGCATTCCGCCAAGAGTGCTTGCTGGTCGCAGTGCTAGTACCCGCAGCGTTTTGGGTGGGTGAGCGCCCTTTTGACATCGCTCTGCTGATTGCTGCCGCTGTGCAGACGCTGGCATTCGAACTCATAAATTCCGCGGTGGAAGCCGTGGTCGATCGCATCGGCCATGAACATCATGAGCTCGCAGGCCGAGCCAAAGACATTGCTTCAGCCGCCGTAGCGATCAGCTTAGTACTGCTAGCCGTAGTCTGGTTGGGTTACGTCTGGGATCGATTCTTCAGCTAGCCAAACAAACGTCGAGCTAAGCTCCGCGACCCCTGGCATCGATGCTCCAGATATCTACTAGTCGATCACCGCGGATCACGTGTAGTTCATCGTACAAGTTGATGGTTGGATCGCAGTGGGGTGTAACCGCGCGTATCCAGTCACCCAGCGTTACCGTCTCTTCGCTGCGCCAGCGCAAGCCCCCCTGCTCATCGCCAAAGAAAAAGTACTTCGCATCCTGCGGCCCGCCTTCGTAGACGACGGGCGCTTCATCGTCGGTGGCGAAGGCCTTCAGGCCGGCATCGGTGGTGGCCAGACCAGCGCGATTGCAGGAAACCACCCGGCTCTGGACAAATAGCGAGGTAAAGAACGGCTGGCTGCCGCCTTTCTGGGGTTCGATGGCATTGTACTGACGATCCATGAACAGGTAGGAGCCCGCTTGCAATTCGTTAAGTACGCCGGCACCAGGATCTATATCGAAAGACCCGGTACCACCGCCGCTCAAAATCTCGCAATGCAATCCATGGCGTTCTAGCTCATCTCGAAAAGCAGCAAGCTGCGCCATAACCGCCAGAGACTTTTCCTGCCGCTCGGCGAAGCTATGCACGTGCATCAGGTTACCGGCGTACATCTGTAGGCCGAGAAATTCGATCGCCGCTGAGTTGACCAACTGCTGGGCCAGCACCAACGCTGCAGCGCCCGGTTCGATACCTGTTCGATGCAGCCCTGGGTCGAGATCCAGCAGCACGGCCTGAGGTTTGCCTGCAGAAGCTGCGGCGGCGGCGATCGCTGTAGCATTGTCTGGGTGATCAACCACTACGATCAATCGCTCCGTGAGCTGGTTTAGCGCTGTTAAACGCTCAATGCCAGCGGGCGCGACCACGGGTGAAGTAATCAGGATATCCCCTATTCCACCCCGCGACATGACTTCCGCTTCGCCCAGTTTCGCGCAACAGATGCCGACGGCGCCTGCTTCGATCTGACGCCGAGCGATCTCAATAGATTTGTGGGTTTTGCTGTGTGGCCGCAGACCAATGCGCTGCTCCTCACAGTGGTGCTTCATGGCCGCAAGATTGGCCTCGAATCTATCTAGTTCTAACACCAGAGCCGGCGTCTGCAAGTTGGCAGCCGAGTTTGGTTCACCGATCAGATCCGCGTTCAGCGACGCGACATTCGACTCACTCACAGCTGGCTTGCTCCTCAAATTTCAACTCAGGGCTGCGGGGTAACAAATCGCTGCACAGATCCTAGCGGATTCTCGCTGCCAGGTGCGGGATTCCAGCGTCTTGCAGACTACAATGCCGACTCTGAAGCAGATGCCAATGGGAACAAACATGGGTCGAGATCGTCGCCGCAATTCGAAAGCACAGCTTCCATTTCAGGCGGGGCAGCAGGGAAGCCGCGCTCAGCAGCCACAGTCTCTGGGGTCGCAACTCCTGCGAGACGCGCTGGCTATCTTGGTTTTCAGCTTAGCGCCATTGAGTCAGGCTAGCGCCGCTGACACCGAGCTACTTTGGGGTGACACGCACCTGCACACCTCATACTCCTTCGATGCCTTCCTCAATGGCAACCAGAGCGCTGATCCAGATACCGCCTATCGCTACGCTCGAGGGATGCCAGTGATCCACCCGTACAACCGGACTAGAATCCAGATCGAGACGCCCCTGGACTTTCTGGTGGTATCGGACCACGCTGAATTTTACGGTGGCATTCGAGATATCTACTACGAAGGAATTCAGGACGAAGATCCTGGGCTGATTCGCCGTATCGCCTATTGGTACAACGAGCGGGAGGTTCGCCAGGCCATAGACAGCGGCGCTGGTCCAGAATATTTCGTCAATCTGTTGCCCGAAGACATCGACCCCATCGCCGCGGCAAGTGACTGGACCGCAACGGTTAGCGCGTCCACGCCGCCAGGTGCGGCGGTTTCCGCGCGCAACGCCTGGCAACGCATGCGTGACATGGCCGAGCGCCACAATCAAGTCGACAACTTCACCGCGCTTCTCGGCTGGGAATGGAGCAGCATACCCGGAGGTGCCAACTTGCATCGGGTGGTGCTGACCGATGCCAGCGGCGAACAAGCCGGCCAATTCATGCCGTTCTCTTCTACCCAAAGCCCCTACCCTGACGACCTATGGCGTTGGCTTGAACAGACAGCAAGCGCTACTGGCGCGCGCTTTGTCGCCATTCCCCACAATCCCAATATCTCCAAAGGCCTGATGTTCGCTGATCAAACACTGCGCGGAGAACCCATCGATGCAACCTACGCTGCGTTGCGCCGCAAGTGGGAGCCAGTCGCCGAAGTAACGCAGATTAAGGGTGATTCAGAGACGCATCCGGCCCTGTCTCCGGAAGATGCCTTCGCCGATTTCGAAGACTACCCCTGGCACATACAACAACAGCCAACGCTGCGCACCGATCACCGCCCCGGCGACTTCGCCCGCAGTGGCCTGAAGATTGGGCTGCAGGTAGAGAGAAGAACCGGAATCAACCCGTACCAGTTCGGCATGATCGGATCCACCGACAGCCACACCGCCATGGCCTCAGCAGAAGAGCCGAATTTCTGGGGCAAAATGGCCTACGATTCGATTCCCGAAAACAAGCAATCCGACTCACTCGGGGTCGGACCCACCGGGTGGAGCATGCAGGCCGGCGGCTTAGCCGCCGTCTGGGCGACGCAGAACAGCCGCGCAGCAATCCTCGACGCCTTTGCACGGCGAGAGGTTTACGCAACAACCGGGCCACGCATTGCGGTGCGACTATTTGGCGGTTTTGACTTTGCTGCCGAAGACCTCGACCGGCCTGACTTTTCTACCCACGGTTACGCGCAAGGCGTACCAATGGGCGGTGAGATCAGGAACGTAGCCAAGGGCATTGCTCCAAGCTTTCTAGTGACTGCTGCGCACGATCCGAAAGGCGCTTATCTAGATCGGATTCAAATGGTTAAAGGTTGGATTGATGCTGCAGGTGAGACGCACGAGCGCGTCTACGACATTGCCGCAGATGCTGAGCGAACGCGCGACAGCAATGGCCACTTCGAGGCCGTAGGCGATAGCGTGAACCGCGAGGATGCCACCTTTAGCAACGACATCGGCTCGGCAACCCTGCGCTGCTACTGGCAAGATCCAGATTTCGATTCCGACCAAGCGGCTTTCTACTATGTGCGAGTCCTGCAGATCCCGACTCCCAGACATGCACTTTACGACGCCATTGCCTTGGGGTTGAGCGAACCAAGCCTGGGACCCGCCGTGATTCAGGAGCGTGCTTATTCGAGCCCCATCTGGTATCGGCCGTGAGCTCAGGCCCCAATCCCCGCTGGCACAACTGGTCGGGCAGACTACGTGCGCAACCTAAGCAACTGCACTTTCTACGCAGCGAGGCCGACGCCAGCGCTCTGCTGCGCGATGCCGCACAGCAGGGCAGGTGCGTGCGCGCGACCGGTGCTGGTCATAGCCATGCACCGTTGGTGACGAACGACGCTGGTGTGATTGTCGACTGTTCGGGCTTGAGCGGCGTGATTGAGGTGAACCGGGAACAGAGAACTGGGCGCGTGTGGGCCGGCACGCCGATCTACGCCTTAGGTCGACCGCTACACGATGTCGGTCTGGCCTTGCACAACCAAGGCGATATCGATCGGCAAAGCCTCGCCGGTGCAATCGCTACAGGCACTCATGGCAGCGGTGCTCGCCTGGGCAATCTGTCCAGCGCGGTACTCGGGGTTACATTGATCGACGCTAGCGGGACCCAGCGCCAGTGCTCAGCCACACAGGAGCCAGATTTGTTCCAAGCAATCCGGCTGAATTTAGGAGCGCTGGGGCTTGTGACTCAGGTGCAACTACAGCTCAGAGACAGCTACCGCCTGGAAGAACACAGCTGGCAGGCACCGTTGGCAGAAATCCTGGCGCAGCTCCCGGAGCTGATCGACGCGCACCGACACTTCGAATTTTTCTGGTACCCCAATTCTGACCAGGCTCACGCAAAGTACATGGATGAAACTCCAGCCGAGGCCGAATACCCCCTGGCAGTCGAGGGCCAGCGCCGAGCGCAGAACTATGAGGTACTGCCCAATCATCGCCCCCATGCACACACTGAAATGGAGTACAGCGTGCCGGCTGATGCCGGTCCCGAGTGTATGGCGGCCATCGCGCAATTGTTACGCAGTGAGCATCCCGATGTTGCCTGGCCGGTGGAGTACCGCACCCTAGCCGCAGACGATGTCTGGCTTTCGACCGCCTACAAACAAAATTGCGTCACTATTTCGGTGCACCAGGACGTCAACAAAGACGAGCGCGCTTACTACCGCGACTGTGAAGAGATCTTTTTGCATTACGGTGGGCGACCCCATTGGGGCAAAGTGCACTATCTGACCGGAACGCAGTTACGGCAGTGTCATCCCCGTTGGGACGACTGGTGGGCCATCCGGAATAAGACAGATCCGGATGGGGTTTTTCTCAACGAATATCTGCGCGGCTGGCAACAAGCCTAGCCGAATGGGAGCTCACTGCGTAGGCGACCCCACTGGCGCAAAAGAGAACTTCTGCCCGGCGAGACTTACATCGAACATGAGTCCACCTTTAGCAACGGTGAATACCGCTGTACCTTTGTAATAGCCGCCATAGGTTTTGGCATCTTTGCGCCCGCCGCTGATGCCGCTGGAAGCACCGGTGGTACCAGCCCCAGCATTCGCACCCGCGGTGACCACCACCGCGTTGGCCTGGGCGCCGAACTCGAAGTTACCACCACGAAACTCGTCGAGGGCTCGCTGATCTTCAAAGAATATGATCTGGCTGTAGGCCTGACCACCAGCCAGGAAGCCTGCCTCCAGCTGGGTCATAGTCGTCTCACCAACGAACGTGCCGCGCTCGTACACTCGACCCTTGCCCCGAGCTCCGCCAACGACAAATCCACCTTTACCGATGGTGGGGAAAAGCGCGTAGCCATGGGCCGTGTTAAACAAGTCGGCGCTTTCACCGGCATTTCGAAAAACCTCTAAAGTGGTGTCGTAACTGCTGTTGGTTGTGGCACAGGCAAAGAGCAGTGGCACGCTGAGTAGTAGTCCAGTCCAACGGTACGCACGAAATGCGTTCATATGAGGTCCCCTCTCAATAAAGTTATCAGCGAAATAATGACCTTGCGCTCACGAATGCCACGTCGACACAAGGCCAGGTTCAATGTCCGACGAACGGCGCAAGCCTACCATAGGCGCGGCACGTGAATTCGAACTGAACGCATTTGTTTACAGGCCGCGAGTATCTTTCAGCAAATCCAGCTCGAATCGATCAATGCTGCCGCTGCCGTCGAGGTCGACTGTCGGGAAGGGCTCATGGCGGCTCAAGCGGGCGCCGATCTCACGCCGACTCAATAACCCATCGCCATTCTCATCCAGGCTTTTGAAGCTAGGCAACGGTAACGTTCGTGGGTCTGCGGCGGGCGGCAAGTCCGCGCCTGCCTTGCTCTGGCCGGGGGTCTTAGCTGCGGGTCGTGGCCGCGCTGGTTCGGCTTCGATGCGGCGCTCGCCGTCAGCAAATACGGCGCGACGCCTGCCGTCGCTGATGGTTGCAGAACCGCTGCGATCGAAACCCAGCGTGGTTGCCTCGTCCAAATCCCCGGTGACGCTGACTAAGGCTTCAGCGCCACCTTGATCGTTCGGCAACACATCCGCCGTAGCCGGCCAGCGATCCGCGTTAAAGCGTTTGGCCGTGGTCAGATTGTCAGAGTGCAGCACCAGGGCATTGCCCTGGGCCGACGGCGCCAGCGCATCGGGATCCACCGCGATCAAACTGTCGTCGATCAGAAAGCTACCCACAGAGACAACGACATATTTGATTTTGGCATCTTCAATATCGATGGCCAGATCCTCGATTCGTCCGAGTGGTTCACCTTCGCTGGTGACTACCGTACGACCGACCCAATCGCTGGCTTTCGATACGTCCGCGCTCGACACTTCGGCATAGATCAGCGCCAATAGGGCGACGCCGGTGTTTTGTAGAAAATTCCTAATACACATTGGTCTGCTCCTTTACAGCAGTACGTCAGGTGCATCGTCCTTTATGCCGTTAATCGCAGAGCGCTCGCTCCCGAGGGGATGGTCGCCATCCTGCCGCTTGGGAAGCGTGACGCTGTTCCCAGTTCCGACAGCGGTTTCCTTGCTCAGTTCACCCTCGGCCAGGCTGCTTACACAGGAGCAGGTCCTGGAAACTGCTCGCGCAGCAGGCGCTTCAAAATCTTACCGCTTGGGTTACGGGGAATCTCGTCAATGAACACCGCCCCGCGTGGCTGCTTGTAACCCGCCAGCTTGCCGCGGCAATATTCTAGTACCTGGGCCTCGCTGAGCGCTTCCTGGGTTCTCACCACGATGGCAAACGGGCTTTCGCCCCACTTCTCGCTGGCCTGGCCAATCACTGCCGCCTCTGAAATGTCTGGGTGTGCCATAAGCACCGCTTCAATCTCAGCGGGATAAACGTTTTCACCGCCCGATATGATCATGTCTTTGATTCGATCCTGGATGCTGACGAATCCCTCTTCGTCCATGATCGCAACGTCGCCGGTGTGCAACCAGCCATCGATCAGCGTCTCTGCTGTGGCATCCGGGCGATTCCAGTACTCCACCATTATATGTGCGCCCCGAACCAGGACCTCCCCCGCCTCACCTGGCGCGCAGGCTTCGCCCTGCTCGTTCGCTACTCGAACATCCGTGTGAAAGAACGCGCGACCCGTCGAGCTGGGTTTGCGCAGGGCGTTGACACCATCCATCACACAGGCCGGTCCGCAGCTCTCTGTGAGCCCGTAAACCTGTCGAACCTCGATCCCCATGTCAGCGTACTGTTGAATCAACGCAGCTGGTACCGGCGCTGCACCGGTCATCATCCAACGTAAGCTGCTGTAATCGAAGCGCTCGAAGTTTGGCACTTGAACCATAAAATTCAGCATGGCCGGCACCGCTAAACCGGTGGTCACCAGTTCCGTCTGAATCAGCTCCCAAGCCCGCACCGGATCGAAACTGCGCATCACCACCGAGGTCACGCCTTTGTACACGTTTACCGCCAGGGGTGTCAGCGCGCCCACGTGGAACATGGGTAAGCAGGCTAGGTAACGATCCCCTTCATGAAAGTTCGGATCTGCACCGATGGTCAGTACTGCCCAGATCGCCGTATTGTGGCTATGCACTACCCCCTTAGGTAAACCCGTCGTACCCGAGGTATACATGATGTAGAGCATGTCATCATCACAACCACCAACCAGCGGTTCGGTCATGGCGCCGGAACTACGATAGGCCTGGTAATCCTCGGCGAAGAACGCAGCGTCCGATTCTTCGGTCACCTGTAGCCAGTGAGCAATGTCCGTACGCTCGCCGCGACCATGCAATTCGGCTACGACGTCGACAAAGGCATCATCAAACAGCAGTCGGGTCGTGCCGCTATCCTTCAAGATAAACTCCAGCTCATCGGCCACTAGGCGCCAATTCAGCGGCACCACCACCGCACCGATTTTCGCCAGAGCGAAGTAGGCCTCCATGAATGCCGCACTGTTCATGAGCAGCAGGCCCACGCGTTCGCCTTTGACCAACCCGTCGGCTAGCAATTTATTTGCCAATTGGTTGGCTCGGACGTTGAGTTCGGCGAAGGTAAGCCGCAGATCGGAGTGATCGTCAACGTAGGCTTCGGTATCTGGGTTCAGAAATGCGCGCTTAGCCAGAAGCAGACCTAGATTGTTTTGCATGGATCCTCGACTCCCCGGGTGACAGAAGGCCTCTTGTACCCTGTCACCGCAGTGCCGTCGACAGGTGATGTTACGAGAATGTCACATTCGGTAACTCTTTTACTCTTGCTGCGATGCAGCAAATGAGTACAATGCGCGCGTTCTTTCCGGGAGCAACCCTTTCGGCAAGAAACGGGCGTGGCGCGGTTCTCTCCCCTTCCTCCCTACCGCGGTGCAGCACCACCATATGCTGCCTCCACGCCCTTCATCTTCCCTCCTTCTTGCCTAGTATCCCGTCGCTCAAAAATCGCTCTCTATCTTGTCCAGGTTGCGAACCGTTTGGGTGGACAGCACCTATACGGGCGCTACAATAGCTATCCATCTTGTTCAGGTGTTTCCTGTGGATCAGGCTGACGATCTTTACCGCATCGGCACCGTTGCCCAGCTTACCGGTATTGCCGTAGAGCGCTTGCGTGCTTGGGAACGGCGCTATGACCTGGCGCCGGCAAGCAAGATCGGGAAGACCCGTTTCTACAGCAGCGAGCAGGTCGGCTGGTTGAAATCGGTGAAAGCACTGATTGATCAGGGTCAACCAATTAGCTCCCTGGTGGATCTCGACCAAGCGCAGCTGGACGCTCGCCTGACTACTGAGCGCAAGGTTCGAACCCGCACTGAGTCGGCCCGAGTGGCGCTCATCGGTACCAGTTTGTTACTGCTGGAACAGGACCAGGAAGCTGCGTCTCGCTTATCGGTTGTTTCGCGCAGCGCCAACGTGGATGCTTATCTCGAACTGTATGGCGACGAGTCTGCAACAGAACTGATACCCGACGTCATTCTGGTACAAGTGCCGGTTCTCAAGACTACTCCGCTGGAACAGCTGCAAGACACTGCCCCAGACGCGCAAATGCTGGTTTTTTACGAGTTTGCGGCGCCAACGCAGTTACAATCCGCAACGGCTCAACAACTCGAGCTACTCAGTTGGCCACAAAGCTGGAACAGCATCGAACAAGCCGCCGCGAGCGTTTGTGGACTACCGTTACTCAGCGCGCAAAGCGCAGAGCGTCGATTTACCGATGAAGAGTTGGTAGCGATTGCGGGATCCAGTAGCGACCCACATCAGTGCCCCCGGCACCTCACCGAGATGATTACCCGGCTCAACGCCTTCGCTGAATTCACCGCCGCACTAGCCAATGGTGACGAAGCCGCAGCAACCCAAGCGCCCAGCACTGCAGCGCCACCGGGTCGAGCTCTGTATCACCGATTGCACACCAATAGCACTCAGGCCAGAGCCACCCTCGAACAGGCTTTAGAACTTGCCGTTGAAGCCGAGGCGTTGTCACCGCGCGCCAATTGAACGAGCACGTTTAGAGGATTAAGGGATTAATCGAATGGGCAAAAACACCGACCTGTACAAAATAGTGAAATTGGGTGTTGACAGAATCTTTGTACAGTACATAATGCGAACACTTGAACAGTTTCCGGCGTGTAATAACAACTCCAGCAGTCCTCCCTTTCAAGTGTCCTTCCCCCAGAAGACGGAGTTGTTGCAGTGGTCAAACACTGGCACGCCTTTTTTATCCAACCCTTGCCAGCTTCCCTTCGCAGCGGATCTTCGCTGAATTTCCTGGATCTGTGACGCAGATCCGCGGTCAGAATCTACACTCCAGATTCGAAGTGGGACAATTCGATCACCCCCGGCCTACCTCGGCAAGGTTCATCATGCGTCATTCCAGCCATATCGCCCTGACATCTTGTTTCGCCGCATTGTTGTTGGCCCTCAGCGGTTGCGGCGGTGGCGGTGGCGGCAGTCGCAACCCGGCTCCGCCCACGAACCCACCAGCAGGCAATGCTGCCCCTACCGCCAGCTTTCAACTCACCCCTGCGGCCGGTGGCGTCGCGCCACTGACGGTCAGCGTCAACGCCGGTGGTTCCAGCGATTCCGACGGCAGCATTGCCAGTTACAGTTGGGACTTCGATGATGGCGGTAGCAGCATTGGTGAGAACGCCCAACATACCTTCGTCGATCCTGGTACCTACAGCATAAGCCTGACGGTTACCGACGATGACGGCGATACCGGTTCGACCTCTGCGAGCTTGCAGGTTGATGCGCCCGTTGGCACAGCAACGTTGAACGGCACCATCAGCATTGTCGGCAGCAGCGCCGTAGATGCAGATGTCCACGACCGACTGACCACCACCAGCTCCAACAACAGCTTCGATGACGCTCAGGCATTGCCGAACCCAGTCACCTTGGGCGGATTCGCGAACCAACCGAACACAGGCGCCAATACTGGCAATCTCTTCGCCAGTGGCGATCCTGGGGATTTTTACCGTCTGGATCTGACTGGCAACGAGATCATTCTGCTTACGGTCGCCGAGGGCGATGCCGATCTGGATTTACGACTCTGGTCCGCCAATCGCGCACTATTGGATGCGTCTGTGGGAGACAACAGCACGGAATCGTTGACGGTTAGCGTTGCTGGCAGCTACTTCGTGGAAGTGGTGCCAATCACCGGCGCTAGCAACTACAACCTCAGTATCGGTTTGGACATCAGCGCCTCGGCGTTGACGCGACGCTCCGTCTCACGCATCTCCGATCCCTTCGTTCCCGGAGAATTGCTGTTGCAACCAACCGGCGGTGCAGACCTGGCAAAACTCGGACCTGCCTTGTTGCGCATGCAATCGGCACGAACCGCAGACGCCAGCGGCGGCCAAGGCATAAACAAACGCCTGGCATTCGCCAATCGAGGCAGCACTGCACTGTCGAGCCGTTCGCAGCGAATTCTTAACGATTCGACGCTGACGCGACTGCCAGCCGGCGGCAAAGCTAGCCCAGAGCAGCTCGAGCGTATGGAAACGCTGCTCAAAGCCAAGGCGTTGCGCCGCACTGGGGATTGGCGCGCCGCCGAACCGAACGGCATTCGCCGCCCCATGCTTACACCAGACGATCCCTTCTATGACCTGCAATGGCACTACCGCACGGTTGGCTTGCCCCTCGCTTGGGACGTGACCACCGGCAGCGCTGACGTAATCGTTGCGGTAGTGGACACCGGTGTGCTGATCAACCACCCGGATCTAAACGATCGATTGATTGCTGGCTACGACTTTATTGCCGATCCAGGCCGAGCCCGTGACGGCAATGGCCTGGACGCCAACCCAGATGATCCAGGAGATCTGGCGTTCGGCGGCTCGAGTAGCTTTCACGGAACCCACGTAGCGGGCACCATCGGTGCAGAAAGCAACAACGCCAGCGGCTCGACTGGCGTGGACTGGCAGGCGCGCATCATGCCGTTACGGGCCCTCGGTTTAGACGGTGGTACGACCTACGACGTAATTCAAGCCATGCGCTTTGCCGCTGGTCTGAGCAATGATTCGAACACCACACCGGCTCAACGGGCAGACATCATCAACCTCAGCCTTGGCAGCGAGTTCTCTTCCCAGAGCGAGCAAAACACCGTCGACGAGATCCGCAATCTGGGCGTCATCATGGTCGCCAGCGCCGGTAACGAGTCCAGCTCATTGCCCAGTTACCCGGCAGCCTACGATGGCGTTGTTTCCGTATCCGCAACGACCATCAGCAACAACGCGGCCAACTACTCGAATTTCGGACCAACCATTGACGTTGCAGCACCTGGCGGTGACAACGGCACCGACCTCAACGGCGACGGCATCAGCGACGGAGTGGTCAGCACCATTGGCGAGGACGGCTCCTCTGGTCCCATCGAATTCGGCTATGCGGCCTTGAACGGCACATCTATGGCCGCCCCCCATGTGGCAGGCGTCGTTGCGCTGATGAAGGCTGTGCATCCAGGCCTAACCCCGGCGGAATTCGATACCGCACTGATTGCAGGCGATCTTACCGATGATCTCGGCGCGCCGGGTCGCGACGATAACTTTGGTTATGGGCTGATCAATGCCCAGAATGCGGTGATCACCGCGCTAAACCTCGCCAACGGTCAGGGCTCCGATCCAGGGCCGGTGCTCAGCGGCTCCGCTGGCAGCTTAAACTTTGGCGCGTTCGGCACTGAGCTTGAATTGACCGTGACCAACGTCGGCACCGGCAGCATTACCATCGCCTCGGTTACCAGCTCGCAGCCATGGCTCAGCGTGAGCGCTAACGACGTCGACGCAAACGGACTTGGCATATACCGCTTGCTGGTTGACCGCACAGGGCTTGCCGACGGCGCTTATAGCGCGACGGTAAACGTCGACTCGGATGCTAACGACCTTCAGGTCTCGATCATCATGCAGGTAGCGAGCGCCAATCAAGCCGCGGATGCGGGCCTACACTACGTGATATTGGTAGACAGCGACGGCAATTCAAACTTGCCCGCTGCGGTGGTTAGCGTCGCTAACGGCGAGTACCAGTTCACCATGACAGACATTCCCTTAGGCCAGTATCGAGTATTTGCCGGCACAGACGCCGATGACGACAATTTTCTCTGCGATGATGGCGAGGCGTGCGGCGCCTTCCGAACGTTGGATGCACCAGAAACGCTCTCGGTCAACGGTGACATCAGCGACATCGATTTCGTTTCCTCCTATCGCAGCAGCATTAGCAGCCTGTCGACTGCGCAAACGGCAGATCAACCCGACAAAACTTCGGCAGGCTTCGCCTTTCAGCGACCAGCCGCAGGTACTACGGAGACGCGAGAATGAGCCTGGCACCCTTAATGGCAGCAGCAGGGTTGGCCTTGTGTCTGGCTGGCTGCAGCGGCGCACGACCTGTGCAAACGGAAGTCATGCTCGCTCATCAAAACTGCCAGACGCTGGAAGCAGGCATCACACCGGTGACATTAGACCGGGTCGCTAAGATTCGCGGCTCAAGGTTGATTTCACTGGATCCAGCAGGACAGGTACAGCAGGACCAGGAGCAATCGCAACCGCAGCAACCCAGCGGGGTCGCACTGTTCGCGATATCCAAAGGCAGCATGCCAACACCGGGGTATGGCATGACGCTTGCGGGCGCTGAGCTTGCCAAGCAAACATTGACTGTGCAGGTGAACTGGCAAACCCCAGCCGCGGATGCAATGTTAGCTCAGGTGATTACCCATCCTTGCTTGGTGATTGCCGTGCCGGTAACCGACGCGCAAACCCTCATCGTCCGCCAAGGAGACACTGAGATCGCCCGCACACAACTATGAGCAGCGAGCCCCTAGTTGAGCAGTTCTAGGGCTGCTTGGGCGCGCTTGCTTACCCCCTCTTTTTGCAGCTCCAAATCAACCCCATGGTCCTCACCCATAGCACCAGTCAGATAACGTTTGTATACGCCCTGACCGATGGCGGCCAAGCGCCAGTGGGAGAATGCTCGGTAGTAGTTAATTTCACTTAGATCGCGACCGCTAACCTCTGCGTAGCGCTCGGCCATCTGTTCCCGAGTAAAAAACCCACCGGCCCCCGTGGGCGCCGCTTCGGCGTTCTCGTCTTCCGGCTGGGTCCACCAGTTGAGCAGGTAACCGAGGTCCGCCAACGGATCTCCCAGCGTGCACAGTTCCCAGTCGAGCACCGCCAGGATCTCGCCACCGGCCACAATCATGTTACCCAAGCGATAGTCCCCGTGAACCACGCTGGCTCCAACCTGCTCCGGCATATACGCACCCAAGCGTCGAGAAACTTCCTCCATTTCCGGCACTTCGTGGGTCTTGGACGCCGCCCATTGCTTGTTCCAGCGTTTATGCTGACGGGCAATGTAGGCTTCTTTGCGCCCCAGATCACCCAAGCCGATGGCATCTGGCGATAACCCGTGCAAAGCAACCAAAACATCGATCACCCGCTCCGACAGTGCCTGGCGCTCACTCATGCTCAGCGCTGCGGCAGCCGCTGCATCATGCAACACCGCGCCGTCGACAAAACCCATGATGTAAAACGGCGCCTCGTTCACTGACCGATCTGTGCACAGCGCTAGCGCCGGGGCCACAGGTACCGGTGAACCTGCCATGGCGCTGATGATCTTGTGCTCTCGTCCCATATCGTGAGCACTTTCCAGCACTTGGCCAAGCGGCGGTCGGCGCAGTACACGCACGCGTTGCTCGGCATCTTCAAAACGATAGGTCAGGTTCGAATGCCCGCCGGCAATCAGCTCAAAGTGCAGCGGCGGCACTAGCGCCAGCCTTTGCTCGCTCAACCATGCCGTAACCGCCGCGTTGTTTATTCCGGCCAGGTTCGGTCCTGAGTCAGCCATTGGATGTTCCCCGCTTTTGTGTTGCAGTGTACCGGCCCACGACTGTATCAGCGCGCTAAAATAACTTGCAGTTGGTCGGCAACTGCACTGTCACAGTGCTCATCGACCTTATCCACAGGTGCCCGGAGTAACCCTTTGAATCGTCCCTGGTTAATCACGCTGGCCTGCTTGGCGCTAAGCGCTTGCGCCGCCAGCACGATCACGGAACAAGCGCCGCCTGAACTGCAGCCGTCCGCCCCAGATACCGGCCTGTTCGTCGACGCGAACGGCACGCGCCAATGGCTTACACCGTCACAGCTGCAGCATACGGGACGCGGCAGCTACCAGTGGCCAGATGGGCGCAGCTACGAGGGCCAGTGGCAAGCAGGTATACCAACAGGCACAGGCCGAGGTCAGCTCGGCGATGGCAGTCAATATAAAGGGCAGTGGCAGAACGGCCTGCCCCATGGCAACGGCTCTTTGCGCAGCGACAACGGAGACGAGTACGAAGGCCAGTTCGACGCCGGAACCCGTGCGGGTCAAGGTGTGCAACGCAACGCCTTCGGACAGTATCGCGGCCAATGGCGGAATGATCAGCCGAACGGCGAAGGCGTTTTTCACGGAGTCGATGGCAGCGAGTACCAAGGTCAATACCAACAAGGCAGCCGACATGGCGCTGGCCGTTTTTTAAGTGCCAGTGGATCTGTTTACGACGGCGACTGGTTAGACGATGAACCTAGCGGCTTTGGCATCTTGATCACCCCCGATGGCGGTCGCCATGAGGGCCAATGGTTAGCTGGCAAGGCCACTGGTTATGGCGTTTATTCACATCCTGCCGGACTGCAGTATCAGGGCGCCTGGAACGCTGGCGTACGCTCTGGTTTTGGCGAGGAACAGCGTCCCGAGGGCACTCGCTACGAAGGTGAGTGGCAAGGCAATCAGCAGCATGGCGCGGGCACCTTGCATTTCGCTAACGGCACTATTTACCAAGGATCGTGGCACAGCGGAAGCATGCGCGGTTCCGGCAAACGCACCTTCCCAGCTGGCTATTCAATCGAAGGCCAATGGCAGGATGCCGTGCTCGAACAGGGAACGTTGCGGCTTCTCGGCGATTCCACTGTCGAGTACCGCGGAGCGCTGTTCAACACCAGCGGCGAGCGCCTGCACCCAGCGGCAGCGCAATGGCTGCAACAACGAGCCCAAGAAGGCAGCGCCGCGGCTGCCTTCCTATTGGCTGACCGAGCTACGGATGCCAATTCCGCCCGTCCGTGGCTGCTGCAGGCAGCCCAAGCCAACATCAGCGCAGCCCAGTACGCGCTGGGCAAACTGTTGCTCGAGTCTGATTTACGCAGCGCCGTGGATTGGCTTAACAAAGCGGCCAACGACAAACCACCGGGCCATGCAGAGGCTCAGTTCCTACTCGGATCGCTTTATCATTTCGGTGAAGCGTTGACTCAGGACGAAGATCAAGCAGAAACCTACTACCAGGCTGCAATCGCCAACGGTAGCCTTGCAGCCCGCCGCAATTTGGCGCTGATGCTGGCTACCACCAGCATTGACTACCTGCATGACCCCCAGCGTGCACTGGAGTTAATAGAGCCGCTAGCCAACCTCTATCAATCACCTTCCGCGCTTGACGCGCTAGCAACCGTCTACGCTGCGAACGGCCAGTTCGCGAACGCGGCAAATGCCCAACGCGCGGCAATCGCTGGGCTCGAAACCCAAGAGCAATCCACATTCACCGACACTGCGCTAGCAACCATGCAGCAACGCGTTTTGCAGTTCGAAGCCCAAGCAGGCCAATTTCAAGGAAGCGCCGATGACAGCGACTAACTGGCCATTCACGGGCGGCAGGGCCATTGCCATCGCCAGTGCCGAAGGCAGTGAATTGCTGACTACCGACGGCCAACGCATTCTGGATGCGGCTGGCGGAGCCATTGTCAGTAACATCGGCCATGGCCGGGAACGCGTTGCCCAGGCCATTTATCAAGCCACCCGAGACTGCACCTACGTGGTTCCGCCGTGGGTCACCCCCGGTCGCCAAGCGCTCGTGGAACAACTGCAGCAGCATTGGCTGCCTGCGCATCTGAATCGAATTCACATTGCGTCAGGAGGCAGTGAGGCCGTTGAGTCGGGACTAAAGATTGCCCTGCAATACCACGCGGCCCGAGGTGAAACTCAACGCACTAAGATTATCTCCCGAGAGGTGTCGTACCACGGCACCACAATCACCACTGCGACCTTATCCGGACATCCGGCCCGCAAGCGGGGTTTGTCGCAAGCCCTGACCGAGAACCCGAAGACCCTGACGCCTTACCCGTTGCGTTCGCCTCTGGGTATGAATCACCCCGATAGCGCTCGCTACTACGCCGATGCCTTGGCAGCCACTATCGAAGCGGAAGGACCAAACAATATCGCTGCATTCCTGGCTGAACCCATCACCGGATCAAGCGGGGGTGCGCTGGTGCCACCAGATGGCTACTGGCCTATGGTTCGAGAACTGTGCGACGAGCACGGCATTCTCCTGGTGCTCGATGAGGTAATGACCGGCTTCGGACGCACGGGTCGTAAATTTGGTTATCAGCACTTCGGCATCGAGCCCGACATCCTAGTTGCTGGCAAAGGACTCGCAGGTGGTTACGCACCCATCGGCGGGATTTTTGCGGCGCAGCCTATTGGCGATGCCATTCGAGCAGCCGGCTACAGTGTGATGTTTCATACTTTTGGCGCGCACCCTGCTGCCTGCGCTGGCGCTGCCGAAGTCCTACAAATTCTGGTCGAAGAAGACCTGGTCAGTCGCGCCGCCTACCTAGGCGAGCGACTGCAATCACGGCTTCAGGATCTGTTCGCAAACCACGCGCACGTTGCGCAAGTGCGTGGACTGGGCCTGCTACAAGCCATCGAAGTTGTGGCCGATCGCAACACACTGGCGCCCTTTCCTGAACGCGCTCAGATCGGTTCGCGCATTATTGCCAAGGGGTTAGAGCGTGGAGTGTTCTACTACGGTGGCGGAACTGGTGCCGTGCGCGACATCGTCTGCCTCGGCCCGGCATTTACTACCAGCGAAGCCCAGATCGAAACCATGGCTGTGACCTTGAAGGAAGCCGTGGACGCAGCGCTTGCCGATGCACCCTGATTGCTGCGGAAGTTTGTGGCATGCTAAGTCCAAGTTAGCCGACTATCATCATCTAATCGACCCGCTGTCCTGATCGGCACTGACGTAGCTACGGAGCAACCCACCATGCCCTCCTCCGCCAACCACTGGAGTCACTCTGCACAGCTGCCCTGGGTGGTCTGATCCATGGCGACAGCTTCTACCCAGTATCCGAAGCGGGAACAACGCAAGAAAGCATCGCGGGCAGCCTTGGTCGACGCTGCGATCGAGCTATTCGGCCGCCGTGGCTTCGAAGACACTAAGCTTGAGGAAGTCGCGGAAAAGGCGGGGCTCCACGTACAAACTCTGTATCGACACTTCGCCAATAAAAGGGATCTGGTCACTGCTGTCGATCAGCATTTTCTGCAACGATTCCAGGAAGCCTGTGCCAATCGTAATACTGATACGCTGAATTTCTGGCGCAACTGGGCCGAGCGTTCTGCCAAGAACATCATGGCCAACAGCGCGCGCTACAAAAAAACCGTGCATGACCTTTATGCGCTACCCGAATTTCCAACGCCCTACTTGCAGATTTGGCACGAATACGAACGCACCCTGGCTGAGAACATCGCGCAAGACATGGGCATGGACCTTAGCCGCGATCGCCTGCCCATACTCGTTGCTTGCATGCTCTGGGGTGGCTCCAGCCACGCCTTTCGCACTTGGATTGCTGACGGCGGGGAGCAGGATCTGGTCGCTGAAACGCTGGCAATGGTAGACACCGTCATAGCGCAGTACGGGCACCTTTTAGAACACAAGCGCTAACACGGCCTCAATCCAGTTTCAGTCGAACTCGGTCGCCCTACTCGGCTGTATTCGGTGCTCCGCCAAAAGCAATACGTCCTCCGGCAAGGTTCGGCCGAGACTTAGCTCCGGTAAGGCGTCCACCGGAAAATACTCTGCCGCGATGGTTTCGATGCTGTCGGTCAGCTCGCCGGAAATGTACTCACAAAGAAACAGCAACTTGTAGACATGCTCCAGGCGCCGTGGGCGATAGGTGTGAATGGACTCATCACGCACGGTCGCCAGCTTTGACGCCCGAACCGTAAGACCGGTTTCTTCAAACACTTCTTTGCTGATGTTATCTGCCGGAGATACCCGTGGCTCGCACCAGCCACCAGGCAGCGCCCAACGGCCATCAGATACCTCTCGCACCATGAGAATCTTATCGTCCTGGAACACCCCTGCTCGAACTTCCACCTTCGGTGTCGGGTAACCACCGTGCAAATCAAATAGCGCTGTGAGCTGCACATCGCTCACTCCCAACTGCTCTGCCTGCAACCGCAGCGCAATGCCGTGCAGCTCTTCGTAGCGCTCCCGGTCGAATGGGTCCTCACTATAGGCTAGGCCTGTTTGCGCAATGGCGCGCAATCGGTCGAACAGGGCGACCGGATCGTTCTGTTGCAATGTAGCCTCCAACAGCTTGAGATCCCGGGAATGGGCTCCTGCGTGGCAGAATACCGGAACCTATGTGGCACCCCAACGAACAACCCGAAATCGAAACCCTGTTGCAATCCTGGCACGCCGACATGATTGGCACCCTGGTCTTCATGCAACAGGGCGATGAGGTGTTGTTGATCTATAAGAAAACGGGGCATGGCCAGGGATTGTTCAATGGTCCAGGTGGCAAACTCGAGCAAGGGGAGACGCCCCTGGAGTGCGCCCGACGTGAGCTGCGCGAAGAGCTCAGCGTTACAGCGGATCGCCTAACGCCCATGGCGCGCTTACGCTTCATCGACACGGCTGGGCCACAGTGGCTCGGCTACGTGTATTGTGGCCACGGTTTACAAGGCGTGCCCACGGAGTCGGCAGAAGCAAGGCCCCAGTGGTTTCCATGCACAGATCTGCCGCTAGACAGAATGTGGCCCGACGACAGCATATGGTTGCCGTTGATCCTGCAAGGTCAGTCTCTCGAAGGCGACTTCTTGCTCAGTGGCCAGCAATTGCTGTGCTATCGCTGGCGGGTAGCGGCTTGGGGTCGAGAGTTCGAACACAAATAGCCCCCGGGTCTCAACTCGACGCCGCATAGCGCTCAGCGAGCGCCGCATACAGCTCGGCAGGCACCTCATCCGGCGTACACGCCAATTGCGCCAAGGCTTCAATCAGGTGTTCGTTGTCTTCGCGACCCTGCCAAAGTTTTCGATACTCTCCGCTTTTGTACCCGTGATCCTGGCGAAAGTGGTTAAGCACATTCTTGCCGACGTAGAGCTCGAATGTCTGTGTCAGGGTCATCGGTAACAGCTGCAACACGGCGATGAACGCATCCAACGAAAAGGCCTGATCGCTACCCGTGCGCAACGCAAACGCTTCTACCGCATCCCGAAATTCGTCCGCCGTGCCGCCTTTGGGGTTACCCAACCCAGCAAACAATTGGGCAATGTCAGCGAGCGCAACATCATTGCGCAGCAGGTCGCTGAGCCCGAAATGCCAGATATCCACCAGCTCCAGCCGCACCTGATCCAGGTCTGCCTGCTGGTGTTTCCACCACTTCCAACCGTAGTGATCGATGAGTTCAGCACACTCCATCCAAATTGCCCGATAGTAGGGATAACCCTGGCTGCGCCACTGCGGATGAACCTGAGCATTATGCTCAGCCTGCATCCGCGCCATGGTTGTCACCATGGCCAGCACCGCTGAGCGCTCCGACGTGGCAGCCGCAGAAGTCGCTGAATTGGGGGACACTGGCATGGGGGTTCGCCGCTACTGGCACACTCGGTGCGGTACACAATTATGAGTTATTCTGCCAATCATGGCGAAGATTCCTACCACTGCGTTGGTCATGCACCCCCTGGTGCAAAAAGAGATCATGACGCCAGCACATTTGGATCGACTGGCGCTGGTGACTCATCTGCTTAGCCCAGAGGCCGTCAGCTCCTTCGCCATGCTCGGCGATGAAGCCGCAGACGTCGACGTGCTGATCACCAGCTGGGGCTGCCCACCGCTAGATGCACAAGTGCTGGATATGTGCCCACGACTCAAGCTGATCGCGCACATGGCAGGCAGCGTCAAGGGATTCATAGATGATGCTGCCTGGCGCCGTGGGATTCGCGTCGTCAATGCGGTGGCGGCGGGTGCAATTCCAGTTGCACAATACACCGTGGCGGCGATTCTGTTCGCGAACAAGCAGGTATTCGATCTCAACCGCTTTTACATGGATTACAGAGAAAATCGCGCGCCCTGGACGCAGGAAGCTCCTGGACTTGGCAACTACGGCAAAACCGTCGGCATTGTCGGCGCTTCTCACGTCGGGCGCTTGGTAATGCAATACCTGCAGCCGTTCAATCTCAAGCTTCTGCTTTACGATCCCTACGTTGCTCCCTCTGAGGCACGCAGCATGGGCGCCATGAAAATGAGCCTGACCGAAGTTCTGGCCAAATCCGATGTAGTGACCCTGCACGCGCCGCTACTGGAGGACACTAGAGAGATGATCGGCGCTCGGGAACTAGAGTTGATGGCCAGCGGCACGACCTTGATCAATACCGCTCACGGTGAGCTGGTGGAGCAGCAAGCATTGCAACGGGAACTGGTCGGCGGCCGCTTGAAAGCGGTGCTAGACGTCACTACCCCGGAGGTGTTGCCCGCGGACTCCCCGCTCTACGAGCTACCGAACGTCTTTCTAACACCCAATGTCTCTGGGAGCCTCGGTGCAGAGGTTCGCCGCTACGGCGACGTCATCGTCGCTGAAGTAGAGCGCTTCAGCCGCGGCGCGGCGCTTAAACACCTCATACGCCGCGACCATTTGCCAAGGTTAGGCTAAGCCAACGCTTGATCTAGATCCTCGAGAATGTCGTCGATGTGCTCGATGCCCACCGACAGTCGCAACATTTCTCCGGTGACACCCGCGGCCGCCAGTTCCGACTCTGTCAACTGACGGTGAGTGGTGGACGCTGGATGGCAAGCTAAGGATTTGGCATCGCCAATGTTCACCAGCCGTTTGAACAGTTTCAGCGCATCGAAACAGCGCACGCCAGCGTCGTACCCGCCCTTGACACCGAAGGTGAGGATTCCCGAAGCACGGCCATCCATATATTTCTGCGCCAATGCGTGATACGGATCATCGGGTAAGCCAGCGTAGCGCACCCAGGCCACCTTTGGGTGAGCCAGGAGGTGCCTGGCAACCGCCAACGAGTTGTCGCAATGGCGTTCCATACGCAGCGGCAGCGTTTCGAGCCCTTGCAACAACAAAAACGCGCTCTGGGCCGCGAGCGCCGAACCCGTGTTGCGTAGCGGTACCGTACGAGCCCGACCAATGTAAGCCGCAGGGCCAAAGGCCTCGTTGTAAACCACTCCATGATAGGACGGCTCAGGAGTGTTGAATTCTGGATAGCGCTGGGCGTGCTGCGCCCAGGGAAAGTGTCCACCGTCGACAATCAAACCACCAAGCGTCGTGCCATGGCCGCCGATGTACTTAGTGAGCGAATGCACCACCACGTCGACCCCATGCTCGATGGGCTTGAGCAACGCTGGTGAGGCCACGGTATTGTCCGCAATGGTTGCCACCCCATGGCTGCGCGCCATGGCCGCTAGCGGCGCAATATCAACAATGTTACCGGCCGGATTGCCTATTGTTTCAAGAAATACGGCTTTGGTTTTGCTGTCTATGAGCTTCTCAATGGCTGCGACGGAATCGTCTTCCGCAAAACGCACCTCGATGCCAAGCTTCGGCAACATGTGAGCAAATAGGGTATAGGTACCGCCATACAGCTGAGGAATAGAGACTATGTTGTCGCCCACGCCGGCTAGATTGACGATGGAGTAATGAATCGCTGCGCTACCCGCAGACAGCGCAAGCCCTGCAACACCCCCCTCTAAGGCCGCCACCCGTTGCTCCAGCACGTCACAGGTGGGGTTCATGATCCGAGAATATATGTTTCCAGGCACCGCAAGATTGAACAGATCCGCACCATGCTGGGCGTTGTCAAACTCGTACGCCACGGTCTGGTAGACCGGGACCGCCACAGCTTTGGTGGTGGGATCGGTTTCGTAGCCAGCGTGAATGGCGATGGTTTGGTCTTTCATTGCAGTGCTCCTGTGACTGAAGTGCCTATCGTTGCTCGCCATTGTGCGCAAGTTGCCGCGGTTTGGCCAAGCGGCTAGATTGCCACAATCATTTTTAACCAGAGCACACGCATGGATCTGTCTTTTGGACCGGAGTACGAGGCGTTTCGCCATGAGGTCAAAGGCTTTTTGGACAAGCATGGGCAGGGTGCACCGCGCAGCCCGAAGTTGAAATCTGCAGAATCCATCGATTGGCAGAAAACGCTGATAGAGCATGGCTATGCCGCCCGCACCATTCCCAAGGAGTATGGCGGCTACGGCGCACAGCCCGACATCGTCAAATCCCGAATCATCGCCGAAGAATTTGCCCAAGCCCGCATAAACCCTGGCATGGGTGGCCAGGGCATTTCCATGCTGGTGCCCACCCTGCTAGAGATGGGCACCGAGGCGCAGCGCCAGCAGTTCATCCGTCCCACAATCGAAGGCGAGATGGTCTGGTGCCAAGGTTATTCAGAGCCCGGCGCCGGCAGCGACCTAGCCGCCCTAAGCACCAAAGCCGAGCTCGAGGGTGACGAGTGGGTTGTCAACGGCCAGAAGATCTGGACCAGCACCGCGCACATTGCCGATTGGATATTCTGTCTAGTGCGCACGGAGCCCGATGCCCCGAAGCATAAAGGCATCTCGTTCTTGCTGTTTGAGATGAGCACCCCAGGGATCGAAATTCGCCCACTGGTCGACATGACTGGCATTGCCAACTTTAACGAGACCTTCTTCACCGATGTGCGGGTGCCAAAGGCGCAGATCGTTGGCGAGCGCGGTCAGGGCTGGATGGTGGCGAATTCCATTTTAGGCAATGAACGCGACTCGCTAGGCAACCCGAATGCCACCCTCACTCGCTTGCACGCACTCATGAGCCTGATGCAGCAAGAAACGTTGGATGGTCGCAAGCTGAGCGAAGATCCCGTGTACGTCGACCGGCTGATGAAGATTCAGGGTGAAGTCATGGCAATGGGCCACAACGACTTACGCGTGTTGTCCGCCAAGCTCAACAAAAACGCTGACGCTACCCTGGCGCGCATGATCGTTAAGCTCCAGGGCACCGAATTGCGTCACGCGCTAGAAGGTCTGGCCATCGACATCATGGGTGAACTGGGTTTGGCTTACGACGACAATCCGTTGCTGCGCGACGGTGGTTCCTGGCAGAACCAGTACATGTTTTTCCTCGGACTCATAATCGGTGGCGGCACCTCGCAGATTCAGAAGAACATCATCAGTGAACGCGGTCTCGACATGCCGCGGGAGCCCAAAATAGAGAAGCGGAGCTAGCCATGGAGTTTGGACTTTCAGAGGAACAAGTGCTGCTACAGGACAACGTGTTGCGGTTCTTAAGCGAGCGTGTGCCGCTAGACCAAGTTAGACGTTTCGCCAGCGGTGAAGACCCAAGGGTATTGAACAACGCCTGGAGTGGGCTAACTGAATTGGGTGTGCCAGCGCTGCTGGCACCAGACGCTGCCGGCGGCATCGGCCTAAAACCCCTGGATGCCGCCATCGTCGCCGAGGCGTTAGGGCGCAACGTCACGCCTGCGCCATTTCTCGGTAGCGCGGCGATCGCCATCGCCGTTCTCGAGCAGTCCTTAGGCGCCAGCGAACCACTATTGGCAACGCTGGCCAGCGGCTCGTGCACAGTGGGTTTAGCGCTGAGTGAAGCCTCGGGTTCCCGCGAGAATGCACAGATCAACGCCAAAGGGGAGCACCTGAACGGCCGCGCACTACACGTCTTGGACTTTGGCAGCGATCATTACCTGACCGCCAGCGCAGATCGGCACCTGTATCTCGTAGACGCTCATGCCGATAATCTTGAGCAGCGCGAGCTAGCCACGATTGATCGCACCCGACGCACCGGGGAGTTGCTGTTTAACAACACCCCCGCAAGACTGCTGACTGAAGATCCAAGGGTTTTGGAAGATGCGTTAGCGCTGGCTCGTGTGCTCATCGCCGCCGATACCGTTGGCGCCGCCTCCGCGATGCTGGAGCAGGCCGTCGCCTATGCCAAAGAGCGTGAGCAGTTCAATCGCCCGATTGCCTCTTTCCAGGCGGTAAAGCATATGTGCGCCGAAATGGCAGCGGCACTAGAGCCTTGCCGCGCCATGGTTTGGTACGCGGCCCACGCACTCAGCGATTCACCCGATGAAGCCCACCTCACCGCCTGCCATACGAAGGCGCACGTGAGTGAGATGGGCACACGGGTGGCAAAGACAGCCACAGAGGTTCATGGTGGAATGGGTTTTACTGATCTGCTCGGGCTGCATTACTGGTTCAAGCGCATTGGCTACAACCGGCAGACCCTGGGTTCCCCAGAGTACCTACGGCGTCTGGCCGCTCAGGCCCAAGGGCTGCTGACTAGCCCTTAAAGCCGTTCGTGCTGCACTAAATTCGCTTGCAGAAACCGCTTGCAGCACCAGCAAATGACCCCATAACTAGAGTTCCAGTCACAGGAATCGCTACATATGTCAGAGACGCTGCCCGTTTTAGCGCTAAAGAACACGGTGGTTTATCCGCAGATCGTCATGCCATTGGCAGTGGGACGGCGGCAGTCACTGGCCGCAATCAAAGCGGCATCCGACCGCGGGCAACAACTCCTTACCGTGGCCCAGCGCGACGAAGACGCTGACGACCCTAATCGGGCTGGGCTGTACGACATCGGTGCGCTGGTTACGTTAACCCGAGTCGAGCAGCGCGACGAAGGCTTACAAGTGATCGTCCAAGGCCTGCAGCGGGTACAACTCGACAGCAGCTCCGCCAGCGAGGATTTTCTCGATCTTAGCTATAGCGTACTGCCCGCTCTCAGCATCGATGCCGAGGATGATAGCCACGCCGAGGCTACCGCTTTGCTCCGCGAGAACCTTGGTCTAGCGCAACAGATCGCGCGCTTATTCGACAGCGACAACGGTACCCAGATCTACCAACAGCTGGTGGGCTCCATCAACGATCCCATCACTCAGATGTATCGCATTGCTTCGCTGGCAAATCTGAGCGTCGAGCAACAGCAGCAGGTCTTGGAGTGCAACACCACCAAAGAACTCATGCAAACTGTGCACGACATTCTCCAGCATGAACTGCAAGTGACCCAGCTGCGACGCGAAATAGCTGAGCAAGCCAGATCCGACATTGACCAACAACAGCGGGAACACGTCCTAAGGCAGCAGAAACGCGCCATCGAAGACGCGCTGGGTGAGGGCGAGGACGATGAAGACCTGCAGGAGCTGCGCGCCCAAATCGAAGCCCGGGCATTGCCTGAGATCGTGCAAAAGGAGGTCGACCGTGAGTTAAAACGCCTCGCCCGCATGTCGGCCAACGCCGCTGACTATCAGGTAGCTCGGGGCTACCTGGAGCTGGTAGCTGAATTGCCCTGGCAGGAAACAACGGAAGACGAGCTGGATCTAACCAACGCCAGAGAGATCCTCGATGCCGATCATCACGGCTTAGAGGACATCAAAGAGCGCATTTTGGAGTCGCTGGCGGTAATGCAGCTCAACGAGGAGGCCAAGGCTCCCATTCTCTGCTTTGTTGGCCCTCCCGGCGTCGGCAAGACATCCCTTGGCCAGTCCATCGCTCGCGCCATGGGTCGAAAGTTTGAACGACTAAGCCTTGGCGGGCTGCACGACGAGGCAGAGTTGCGCGGGCATCGACGCACTTATATCGGCGCTATGCCTGGGCGCATTCTGCAGGCAGTACGGCGCGCTGGTGTTACCAATCCAATCATCATGCTCGATGAAGTAGACAAGCTGGGTCAGGACTTTCGCGGCGACCCATCCGCTGCGCTTATGGAAATTCTGGATCCGGCCCAGAACCGCGAGTTTCGCGATAACTATCTCAATCTGCCCTACGATTTGTCGAAAGTCATGTTCATCACCACCGCGAACACCCTAGAAAGCGTTCCGGGTCCGCTGCGAGATCGCATGGAAGTGCTGGAGCTCTCGGGTTATAGCGACGCCGAAAAGCTCGCCATCGCCGATCGTTATCTGGTGCCCCGACAGCGGCAGGAAGCCGGACTCCAGGAAGCGCAGCTGGCCTTCAGCCAGGAGGCGTTGCTGCTAGGCATTCGTGGCTACACTCGCGAAGCCGGGGTACGTGAACTGGAGCGCGTCATTGGCCGCATCGCGCGCAAGCGTGCCAAGCTGCTACTAGAGTCCGGATCCCTCGGCGCAGAGATTAGCGAAGCGACGATCATCGAGTTGCTCGGACCACGCAAGTTCAAAGACGATCCCAAACGTCACAATCTGGCACCAGGAGTGGCAGCTGGACTGGCCTGGACCGCGGTGGGAGGCGATGTACTCTACGTCGAAGCTTCGCTAACGCAAAAAGAAGACAAGATCACGTTAACGGGTCAACTCGGCGATGTCATGCAGGAATCGGCTCGAGCAGCGCGCAGCTACATCTGGTCAGCGGCCAGTCAGTTCGGTATTGATCGAGCTGTCATCGAAGCCAACGGCATCCACATTCACGTACCCGCAGGCGCGGTGCCGAAAGACGGGCCTTCCGCCGGGATCACCATGGCAACGGCCATAGCCTCCGCCTACAGTGAGCGCAGTGTGCGCGACGATTTAGCCATGACTGGCGAGCTAACGTTGACCGGTATGGTCCTACCCGTCGGAGGCATCAAAGAAAAGCTACTGGCCGCACACCGTGCGGGTATGCGTCACGTCCTGCTGCCCGCGGACAACGAAGCAGAGCTGGAAAAACTCCCGGACAACGTCCGCGCTGACCTGCAGATCACGTTGGTATCAGATCTGCAGCAAGTATTGGGACATGCGTTCGCCCGTTAAAGTCCGAGCACGGCTTTGGCAATGACGTTGCGCTGAATCTCGTTCGAACCACCGTAGATACTCGCAGCGCGGCCAAAGTTGTAGTCGCTGATGGCGCTCACAGCGAACTCCGGCCCCGGCGGCGGTTCATTGGTCTGGCCCTTGAGTTGGTCGAGTTCGAACGGCATTGCGTAGTAAGCGACGGCTTCAACGCGTAACGTTTGCAACGCTTGTTGCATCTCGGTACCGACAATCTTCAACATTGACGCTTCAGGTCCTGGAGCGCTACCCGCCGCCATTGCGGCGACGACTCTGGCTTCAAGTGCAGCCAGGCTCGACAAGCGCACCTCGCAATTTTTTAGCCGCGCCATGAACGCGGCGTCATCGGCTAAGTGCCTGCCATCGCTGCCGCGCTGCTGCTTAGCATAGTCCGCCAGAGTTTGCGCGGCGCGCTGGGAACGGGCGACCCCAGCGATTCCGGTACGCTCGTGACCTAGGAGAAACTTCGCATAGGTCCAGCCCTGGTTCTCTTCGCCAATGCGATTGTGTACCGGTACCCGCACGTCAGTGAAATACACCTCGTTCAGGTGATGTAGCCCATCAATGGAAACGATGGGTTTTACCTCGATCCCCGGCGTGGTCATGTCGATCAGCAAAAAGCTGATGCCGCGCTGAGGCTTGACGCCGGTATCTGTGCGCACCAACGCGAATATCCAGTCCGCCTTATGGGCGTTAGTGGTCCAGATTTTCTGACCGTTGACCACATACTCATCACCGTCACGCACAGCGCTGGTTTTCAGCGTCGCCAAATCACTGCCTGCACCCGGTTCCGAGTAGCCCTGACACCACCAAACGCTGCCATCGAGTATGCCCGGCAGATGCTGGGCCTTCTGCTCGTCGGTGCCAAAGCTATAGATCACCGGGCCCACCATGCCGAGCCCGAAAGGCATCAACATGGGCGTTCCGGCCGCCGTCATCTCCTGTTCGAAGATGTGCTTTTGCGTCACGTTCCAATCCGTTCCACCCGCGGCTGCTGGCCATTCGGGCGCAACCCAGCCCTGTTCGAACAGTTTGCGGTGCCACTGGGCGTTGTCTTCCCGCGACATGCCGAATCCGGCAGCAGCGGCGCGCCGTAACTCAGGGGTCAAGGCGTTGTCTATGAAGGTCCGAACTTCCTGTCTGAATTTCTCATCTGCCGGACTTGCTTCACTTATCTTCATCGAGTGCTCCTAGCAGGATCTGTTGGT
>JBPCXR010000158.1:0-7620 GCA_051027215.1 Pseudomonadales bacterium
GCCGCGCACCACGTCGCCTACCGCATAGACGTTTGGCGCATCCGTTTGGCAGACGTCATTGACGAACAAAAAGCCCCGCTCGTCGAGATTCACCCCGCTGTCTGGGGCCAGCAATCCTTCGGTATAGGGACGTCGACCGACTGCGACGACGAGCTTGTCGAACTCGACCGATTCAACGCCATCCTTAGTTTCGAACGTCACAGCCACCGTGCGGGATGCGCCCGATCCTTTGACCTCAGCCCCTGTTACCCGAGTCCCCAGGCGAATATCCAAACCTTGTTTGCTCAAGCTCTTGAGCGCATCTTTAGCGATCTTATCGTCAACCATGGGCAAAAACTCGGCCAAGGCTTCGAGGACTACAACATCGCTACCGAGCCGACCCCAGACGCTACCCAATTCCAGTCCGATAACACCAGCGCCAATCACACCTAAGCGCTTCGGCACTGCGTCAAAGTTAAGTGCACCAGTGGAATCGACAATGATCTCATCTGTCAGCGGAGTTGGGGGGATCTCCACCGGTACCGAGCCTGGCGCAAGAATCACATGCTGCGCCGCCAGTTCCGTCGTCGTGCCGTCATGGTCGACGTACTCGACCTTGCGACCCGCCAACAACTTGCCGGTGCCTGGTAGACCGTCCACACCGTTGCCCTTGAACAAGGCGGCGATGCCGCCAGTCAAGCCTTTGACCACCTCGTCTTTACGCGCGATCATTTTCGGCACGTCGATCTCGACGCTGCCAATTTGAATACCCAAGGCGTCGTAGCCTGTTTTTGCGTCATGATACTTGTGGGACGCATCCAGCAGCGCCTTTGAGGGTATACAACCCCAATTCAAACAGGTGCCGCCAAAAACCGGTTTGCCATCTTTGCCCAGCGATTTGTCGATACAAGCCGCACTCAGCCCCAGTTGTGTGGCTCGAATTGCCGCAGCGTAGCCTGCGGGTCCAGCGCCAATGACGATAACGTCGTATTGATCTTTCATAGTTAGATTTCCAGCAGAATTCGCGCTGGATCTTCCAGCAGAGATTTAATCGCGATGAGAAATTGCACAGCTTCCTTGCCGTCGATGAGTCGGTGATCGTAAGACAGGGCAAGATACATCATTGGCCGGATGACCACCTGGCCGTCGATTGCCATGGGACGCTCCTGAATCTTATGCATGCCCAGAATGGCGGTTTGTGGCGGATTGAGGATGGGGGTCGACAGCAAAGAACCGAAGATGCCACCGTTGGAGATGGTGAATGTTCCGCCGGTCATGTCTTCGATAGCAAGCTTGCCGTCCCGAGCCTTGAGCCCATACTCGCCGATCTTGTCTTCGATCTGTGCCAGACCCAACGCATCTGTATCTCGAACCACCGGCACCACCAGACCTCGATCGGTGCTCACCGCAACCCCAATATCGTAGTAACCGTGGTAGACGATGTCGTTGCCATCGATCGACGCATTTACCGCGGGAAACTTTTTCAGTGCCTCCACACAGGCCCGCACGAAGAACGACATGAAGCCGAGCTTGGTGCCGTTGTGCGCCGCTTGAAACTCCTCCTGATACTGTTTTCGCATGGCCATGATCGGCCCCATATCCACCTCGTTAAAGGTGGTCAACATGGCCGCGTTCTGTTGCGCTTCAACCAAGCGCTTCGCAATGCTGGCTCGCAAACGCGTCATCGGCACACGGCGTTCGATGCGCTCACCGCTCGCTAGCGTATCTGCCGTGGCGCTCGAACTCTCCGCAGCGCTCGAACTCACCGCAGCTGAGGCTGCGCCGCCAGCCGAACTCTCGCGAGCTTGTACCACCTGGGCCACATCCATCTTTGTAACTCGGCCGTTTTTGCCGCTGCCTTGTACCGAGCCAAGCTCGATGCCATTTTCTTGGGCCAGCTTGCGCGCCGAAGGGCTGGCAACAACGTCCTCATCTTCACGCTCCGAATCGGCCGCCTCGACAGCAGCGGGTTGAGCATCTGCAACTTCGTCGACGGCAACCGCGCCCTCTTCGAAAATGCCGATCACCTCATCGGATTCCACCGTATCGCCCACTTGCTTACGGATCTCGCTGATGCGACCGTCGGCTTGAGCCACGACTTCCATGACCACTTTGTCGGTTTCAATATCGACCAGCAGCTCATCGCGCTTGACCGGCTCGCCTGGCTTTCTGTGCCACTCGGCAATGGTGCCTTCGCTGATTGATTCGGGAAAGCTTGGCGCTTTGATGTCCATGTTCGCACTCAGTCCAAAAATAAAGGTGAACGGTTAGTTAAACAGCGCGTCTTCGACGAGCTGACTTTGTCGTTCATTGTGTGTACCAGCATAGCCACCTGCTGGTGCAGCAAACGGTGGGCGACCGGCATAGGCCAGATACAAGTTGTCTTTGTGGGCAAGAATCACCCGACGCATGTGGTGTTGGCTGGCGTACCATGCGCCTTGATTCATGGGTTCTTCCTGACACCAAACCACTTCTTTGAGATTCTTATAGGGTGCGATGACCTTAGCTAGATCGGCTTCTGGGAACGGGTAGAGCTGCTCCAATCGAATGATCGCCACATTCGGCGCGCCCTGCTCTCGACGCCGTTCCAGCAGCTCGTAGTAGACCTTGCCGCTACACAGTACCAGCCGGTCGACGGCCAATGGATCTTGCTCATCGAGCTCCGGCAATACGCACTGAAATCGTCCATCGCTCAGCTCTTCCAGCGTGGAGACGGCCAACTTGTGGCGCAAGAGGCTCTTTGGTGTCAGCGCAATTAAGGGTAGGCGGGCGAGTCGGATCGCCTGGCGCCGGAGCATATGAAATACCTGGGCTGGCGTCGTTGGCACACACACCTGCATGTTGTGTTGGGCGCACAGCTGCAGAAAGCGCTCCAACCGCGCAGATGAGTGCTCGGGACCCGCACCTTCATAGCCGTGGGGCAGCAATAGGGTCAGCCCACACAATCGCTGCCACTTGGCCTCGCCACTGGAGATGAATTGATCAACCACCACTTGAGCGCCGTTAGCAAAGTCGCCAAATTGCGCTTCCCAGACGACCAGCGCGTTAGGCGCTGTGGTCGCATAGCCGTACTCGAAAGCCAGCACTGCTTCTTCGGACAGCAGAGAGTCGTAGATATCAAAAGTTACGTCATCACGCAGGTGGTTTAGCGGAATGAACCGGCGCCCGGTTTTTTGGTTGAACAAACAGGCATGGCGGTGACTGAAAGTACCTACGCCAACGTCCTGGCCGGTGAGCCGCACTGGATAACCTTCATCGACCAAGCTGGCGTAGGCCATGATCTCGGCGAAACCCCAGTTGATCGGCATCGCCCCAGCTGCCATTCGGTGCCGATCTTCGACGATCTTTTTAACCTGTCGATGCAGCACGAAATTATCGGGAAAAGCCTCCAGACGCTGGTTGAGCTCGAGAATAGCCTGGCGTTCAACCCTGGTGTCTGCGGGTGTCGTCCACTCGTGCCCAAGATAGGGATTCCAATCCACAAACAGTTCCGTATCGGGCTCGTGGACGATACTCAGCGCGACGCTGCCACCGTCGTCTAAGGTGTTGCGGTAGCCCTCTGCCAACTCGTCGGCCGCGCGTTGGGTCACCACTCCCTCCGCAACAAGGCGTTCAACATACAAGGCGCGGGTCGTAGGGTGTTTGCGAATCGTTTGGTACATCAGCGGTTGCGTTTTTGCTGGCTCTTCCGCTTCGTTGTGCCCTCGACGTCGGTAACCGATAAGGTCGATCACCACGTCTTTACCAAACTGCATGCGATAGTCTACTGCCAGCTGCACCACGAAGATCACCGCCTCCGGATCATCGGCATTGACGTGAAAAATAGGTGCTTGCACCATCTTCGCAACTTCCGTGCAGTACTCAGTGCTGCGCGCGTCGATCTGTCGATGGGTGGTGAAGCCAATTTGATTGTTGATGATGATGTGCAGCGTGCCGCCGGTGGCAAACCCGCGAGTCTGGGACATCTGGAAGGTTTCCATGACCACGCCTTGGCCCGCAAAGGCTGCATCGCCATGCATCAATATAGGAACAACCTTTCGATAGTCGTAGTCGAGACGACGATCCTGCCGCGCTCGCACCGAGCCTTCCGCTACAGGCCCGACGATTTCGAGGTGTGACGGGTTGAATGCCAAAGCCAGGTGCATCTCGCCACCGCTGGTCATGACATTAGAGGAAAAACCCTGGTGATACTTCACATCACCGGTTGTCGCGTGCTGACCCTCAGGCGTTTTACCGTCGAACTCATCGAACAGATCCCAGGGATTTTTGCCGAAGATGTTCACCAACACGTTGAGGCGACCGCGGTGAGCCATGCCGAGCACAGCCTCCAGCACATCGTGAGAGCCTAACCGCTGAATGCCCTCATGGAGCATGGGGATCAGGCTCTCACAGCCTTCCAGACCAAAGCGTTTAGTCCCCGGATAGCGACCGTGGAGGTATTTCTCTAGCCCTTCCGCCGCAGTCAGGCGCTCCAGAATGGAGCGACGTTGGTCTTCTGAATAATGCGGCTGGGCGCGAGCACTCTCGAGGCGCTCTTGCACCCACAGCTGCTCGGCAGCGTCTACGATGTGCATGTACTCTGCGCCGACCTGGCCGCAGTAAGTGCGTTCCAAGGCATCGATCAAATCAGCAAGGGTTGCAGTCGGCTCCCCATAATGAAATGGCGCGGTTTGGAACACCGTGTCTAAGTCTGCAACGCTGAGCCCGTGATAGGCCAGATCGAGCACCGGCATGGGCGCCCGCTCCATCATGTTCAGGGGGTCGATGTTGGCCTTTTTGTGGCCCCGATGCCGATACGCAGCAATCAGCTCCACTACCCGCATCTGCTGACGCTCGTGGGTGCTTTCCACCAAGGTGCTGACCCGCTCCGGCACCGCTTTCAATCGGTTGCGACCGAGACGTTCGAAGTGATCGATGATGCCGCTGTGGGCTACATCTTTGTGCAGCACGCCTTCGACTTGTGGGAGTTTTTCGAAATACGCCCGCCACTGATCCGGCACGCTGCCAGGATCATCCAAATACGCCTCATACAGGCCTTCGATATAGGCGACATTGGTGCCGGCCAAATGCGAAGAACGCAGCATGCGTTCCATGAAAGAGTCGGACTGGGCTTCAGACATGCTCTGTGCGGTTCCTGTCGCTACTTGCTCGCTGGGCTACCCGCCCTCGGGAGCGCGCATTGTAGAGAAGAATAGCAGTCGCTTCGAGCGGGCGGATCGACTGGAAAACCGTTCTAGGTACCCTGCTGCAGCAGCATGCTGCGAATTTTGCCAATAGCCCGGGTCGGGTTCAGGCCCTTTGGACAGACGCTGACACAGTTCATGATGCCGCGGCAGCGAAACACGCTGAACGGGTCATCGAGCTTCGCCAGGCGTTCTGCCGTTGCGGTGTCGCGGCTGTCGGCCAAGAATCGATAAGCCTGCAGCAATCCCGCCGGACCAATGAATTTATCGGGGTTCCACCAGAACGATGGGCAGGAGGTGGAGCAACAGGCACAGAGAATGCACTCGTAGAGGCCATCGAGCTCCGCGCGCTCCTCTGGGCTCTGCAAACGCTCTTCGGCCGGCGGCGGCTTGTCGTTCTGCAAGTACGGATCAATCTTTTCGTACTGCTTGTAGAACTGCTCCATATCGACCACCAGGTCGCGGATCACGGGCAGGCCAGGTAATGGTCGCAACACCAATTTGCCGCGTCGTGCGACTTCAGACACCGGGGTTATGCAAGCCAGGCCATTGCGGCCATTCATATTGATGCCATCGGACCCACATACGCCTTCGCGGCAGGAGCGGCGGTAAGACAGGCTTGGGTCCTGCACTTTGAGGAGCTCCAACACGTCCAGCACCATGAGGTCCTTGCCTTCGGGCAGCTCGATGCTCATGTCTGCCATGCTGGGGCTAGCATCGGTGTCGGGGTTGTAGCGGTAAACTCTGACCTGCATCGTCGTTGTCCTAGTACTTGCGTTCCATTGGCTGAAAGGTCTCCACCATGGAGGGCGAGAAGTTCACATCGCGCTTCGTCACGCGCTTGTCTTCCGGGTGGTACATGCTGTGGCACAGCCAGTTGTCATCATCCCGAGTTTGATAGTCGTCTCGAGCGTGGGCACCCCGGCTCTCTTTACGCACCTCTGCGGCAATGGCTGTGGCTTCGGCGACTTCAAGCAAGTTATCCAGCTCTAAGGCTTCGAGTCGCGCCGTGTTAAACGCCGCGGACTTGTCCGCGAGGTGCGCTTGGCTAATGCGTCCGCGCAAATCCGCTAGCGCTTTGATGCCGCTTTGCATGTTCTCTTCGGTGCGGAACACTCCGAAACTGTTCTGCATGGTGGTCTGTAGGTCCTTCTTCAGACTGGCCACAGACTCACCGTCGCTGGATTCGTTCCAACGCGCTAGGCGCGCCATAGCGGCCTCGACATCGGAATCCGAAGCTTCCCGGTGACTGACACCCTGGCGCATAATCTGTTCGATATGAATGCCTGCTGCGCGTCCAAACACCACCAGGTCCAGCAGCGAATTGCCACCCAGACGGTTCGCGCCATGCACTGACACGCAGGCGACTTCACCGGCCGCGTACAAGCCTTCCACTGAATGGTCTTGACCGCTGGCATCTTGGGTCAGTGCCTGTCCGTTCACTCCGGTGGGCACTCCGCCCATCATGTAATGACAGGTCGGCACCACGGGAATGGGTTCCTTGACCGGGTCTACGTGTGCGAAGGTGCGCGACAATTCCAAAATGCCTGGCAGACGACTGTTCAGAACGTCTTCGCCCAAGTGGTCCAGTTTGAGCATGACATGGTCTGCTTCCGGTCCACAGCCACGGCCTTCCAGAATCTCAATCACCATGGACCGAGCGACCACGTCGCGCCCTGCCAGGTCCTTGGCGGTCGGCGCGTAGCGCTCCATGAAACGTTCACCGTCTTTGTTGATCAGGTAACCGCCCTCTCCGCGGCAGCCTTCTGTCACTAGCGTGCCAGCGCCGTGGATACCCGTCGGGTGGAATTGCCACATCTCAATGTCCTGCACAGGAAATCCGGCACGCAGAGACATGCCCACCCCATCGCCAGTGTTCATTAGCGCGTTGGTTGTGCTGGCATATATGCGCCCAGCGCCACCGGTAGCAAACACTGTAGCCTTAGAGGCGATGTAGACCACCTCACCGGTCTCAATCTCAATGGCAATCACACCCACCACCACGCCGTCCTGGTTCTTCACCAGATCCACCGCGAACCATTCATTCAAAAAGGTGGTGTTGGCGCGAACATTGGCTTGATAAAGGGTGTGAAGCAACGCATGGCCAGTACGGTCCGCGGCGGCGCAAGTACGCGAAGCTTGCCCACCTTTGCCATAGTCCTTGCTTTGACCACCAAAGGGGCGCTGGTAGATGCGTCCGGATTCTGTGCGTGAAAACGGCAGGCCCATGTGCTCGAGCTCGAACACCGCTTGAGGGCCTTCGCTGCACATGTACTCAATCGCGTCCTGGTCACCAATGTAGTCAGAACCCTTGACGGTATCGTACATATGCCAGCGCCAATCATCGTTTGGATCGTCACTGGCGATGGCGCAGGTGATGCCGCCCTGGGCAGAAACGGTGTGGGAGCGAGTCGGAAAGACTTTGGAGATCACCGCAGTCTTCAAGCCACTTTGGGCA
>JBPCXR010000159.1:0-2923 GCA_051027215.1 Pseudomonadales bacterium
CAGCAAAGGCGAAGCAGGCCCGAACCAAAAGACTCCCAACATCGCCTCAATTATCCAGGAGGTGACAGGCCGACCAGGCTGGGCAAGCGGCAATTCACTAGTGCTAATTATCACTGGAACAGGCGAGAGAGCGGCCGAATCTTTCAACGGAGATCAAGCTGGAGCGCCATTGTTGCATGTTGAATATGAATGACATGAAGGTACGTAAAAGACCAACACATCTCCCTCAAGCAAATAGATGATCTCCTTGGCTACTCCGATCTGTCGGCCTTTTACAACGCCTTTCGCCGCTGGACCGGGTCGAGCCCAAGTGAATGTCGCCACAAGGCTTGACGGCAGGAATTGTCTATGTGTGTACGGCCCCAGCTTGGCAAGGTATGTTTTGAAGGTAAACTAATTACTGCGGCGCACAATGTTGCTTCGCGGTCAATGTCAACTTTCCGATCCGGAAACGGACGTACGCGGCGTCGGGCTTGAACGGCAGATTGGGGTCGAAAGTTGTCTTTTGGTTTGGTTTGTAACCGCCTCCTGAAACGGTCGTCTTGGCTATTCACTGCCGTCCCCGCCCCACCTTCGACACGGCTGCTCGTACCTCAAAATGGAAATCACCGCCGCCACATTAATTCACGACCAGATCAACCAGCACTGGCAGCCAGATCGCCTTCGATCCGGTCACGAGACCGGCTTGTATAGGGCGGGCGTCGTTCGGTTAACTCACCAACTGCGGGCCGGGCTATGGGATGAGCTGTTGACGGTTTCCTGCGAATGTCTGTTGACCGGGTAAGCAGTGCGTGAATTGCCTCGACGCTGTCACTGCCACGCAGCTTCTCACGGATTGAGCGATCAAGTAGAAGCTGGGTTACTCGGGCTAGTGCCCTAAGATTGTCGGCACCGGCAGACTCTGGAACCAGCAGAGGACAGATGAGATCGACGGGTTGCTCATCGATGGCATCGAAGTCAATGGGCGTATCGAGCTGGGCAAAAAGGCCATATAGTTTGCCAAGCTGGGGCAGCTTCCCATGTGGAAGCGCGATGCCGTTACCGACCCCGGTGGTGCCTAGGCGCTCGCGCTCGATCCAGACCTCGTAAATGACGCACTCAGGCTCGCCCGTGATTTTAGCGGCGCGGCGAGCAAGGTTCTGCAGCGCCTGTTTCTTGCTTGTCACGCACAAGTTGACGATAACGCCTTCCAAGCTGACCAAATCGGATATTTCCATACTCGAAGCCCGCATGACGGTGGGCGCGATTGTGGAACAACATGATCGGTGCAGCATAAAAGTAACCTTGAGGCGTTTGCAATTCAACAAAGCCCCCGAATCCCTCGAATGGCAGCTCTTGGCTAGAAGGCGACTAGGCAGTCTTGCTGCCCGCTCTTAACGGCCTGAAACTGTTCTTGATCAAAGGCCTGCGCCTCGTTCACTCCTGCAGCAGAGGGCCGTACAACCCCACACCGCAGGTCGTGTCGCCCGCACCTGTGAGATTAGAATTTCTGTCGCCGTTTCAGGGGAGTGGTAGAGTTATCCACAGAAAAATCGTGGTTGCCTCTCCCCGCCAATGGTCGTGGATGTTATTCTGATCTGTAACTACGAATGCGCGTCCGGAGATACCGGACAGGGAGAAAGTGGGTGCCGCCTCTCACGCAGCGCAGGGTTGACGACAGCAGCATCGCAAGTGCCCCGGCCGAACGAGAGATCGGCTAGTTCGCCTGTGGTCCCCTGTGCCACATGAGTACTGTTCCCGTGCCGTTGTGAGGGGCGGAGGTCCAAGGAGGAACAGCAAAATGCCGCGCAGCACCAAATCGAAGACCCAGACCACTCAGGCAAGCGCGAGGGAGGCACTTGACCCGATCGCCGCGTTTAACGGCGCGGCGGCAGAAACCTTTGTGCGGACCTGTCAGGCCTACACAAACGGTGCCAATACCATGAATGCCGAAATGATGAGCTTCATGAACAACCGAATGAACCGAGACATCGAGTTTACGCAGGCCATGTCCAAATGTGAGAACTGGTCGGGTGTCGTCGATGTACAGCAGAAGTGGGCCCAGCAAGCGACAGAGGAATACTTCGCCGAAGCGAACAAGCTCGTGCAACTCGCGACGAAGCTCACAGAAGAAAGCTTGGAGCCAGTTTACGAGCAGGCGAACCAAACACTGGCCGAGCTCAAGAAGCCACTATCATGACGTCCTTCTGAGGGAACATCCGAATCCGTTTGAGCTATAGGCTGGTCAAGAGCCGGTCCACTGGGGGGCAATCTAAAGGGGAGGGGATATCACTCTAGAAGGGAGTTCCCCATCGGTCAGTAAGTTCCATGTACAGCAGTTAGAGGCCATTACACGGAAAGAGGCCAAAATGAGAAACGCCGTTATTTCCGCAACTGGCAGCTATTTACCCACAAACGAGGTTAGGAACGAGGACTTGAACTGGTTCCCAGCCGACGCTTTACGGAATGTCTCAGAAAAAACCGGCGTTAATGCGCGCAGAAAAGCTGCGGAAAATCAGTGCACGTCCGACCTCGCGTTTCTTGCGGCACAAAAATGCCTAGAGAAGGTCGGCTACCCGCCCGATGACCTCGAAGCCATTATTGTTTCGACCTCCTCGCCAGACCGCATCCAACCTGCTACCGCCGCCCGTGTTCAGCGCTTGCTTGGAGCGCGAAAAGCCTTCGCCTTCGATGTTAATTCGGTGTGCTCGGGAAGTGTCTACGGCATCAGCCTGGCAGACTCGATGATCAAGTCTGGCAATCACAATAGTATCCTATTTATCGCAGCCGAGGTTTACACAAGGATCCTCAATAAGAAAGATTTCTCGACCCTCCCCTTCTTCGGCGACGGGGCAGGTGCCATCCTGTTTCAGGCTGGCCAGGAGGGCGGAGTTCTGCACTCGGTATTGCGCACAGACGGTAATGGTGTCGATGTTATTTGCGT
>JBPCXR010000160.1:0-3549 GCA_051027215.1 Pseudomonadales bacterium
AAAGACATCGTAGTCGTAGGGATCCGCGCCGAGAGTCAGCACCGTTGGAATGGTGGCGGGCGCAACACCTTGCAGCGCCCAATCGTCGGCCTCGAAGGCCTCGTAGCGTAATTCGGCAATCCATTGCAGGCGCTTGGAAAATCTATAAACGGCGGACAAGCGCAGGGAATCCAGTGTCGAGTCCAGGCCCGGTAACGGGCCGCGTTCGCCGCTTGTTGTCACATCGATTGCGCTGTCTCCCGCTCCATAGGTATAGTCGAACGTCAAGTCTACGCGCTCGGTAATCTGCTTCAGCTTGACACCGAACCCGGCAGTCAGGAATTCATCCTCATGCTGCGCCCGCCAGTCGGGCGTTGAAAAGTTGCTGCTCCCTGCCTGCTCGGCGTCGACCTGCTGCAGCCCCAGGTTGGCGTACAATTGAGTTTTCTCCGACACAGACCAACTTAGATCGATGCCATAGCGGAGTTCTTCACTCGCTAACAAACCAAGCACCGACTTGGAGTAGTCGTCGTCGGCAAACGCCACCGTCGCAGACAACGACAGCGGTGTATGTGGCAGCGAGCCCGAAAATGTCAATTCGCCGAACTCGCGAAAACGATGAGCGAGATTATATTTGCGCAACAGCGGTTGCTGGCCAAGGCTCAGCGCCAGTTCGGTGTCATAGCGATCGATCTCCCGCTTGGCCGTACCCCCCCGGCCGCTAAGCTCAACGTAGGCATTGGGGCGCCAGTGTATCCTCCCCCAACCGGTGTCTTCCGTTTGCTCAGCCACTTCTTGTAGATCGCGGTCGAGCTCCCGGCGTTCATAGCCAGCTCCAATCCGCAGGCCGGTGCGTATCGTCCAGCCAGCGCTTGCCGTCAGGCTGGTTCGATCGAAGCTGTAGGGTCTATTGGTTTCGTCTTCACCAGATGCCAGGCTGTCGACGATTACCCGGTTCCATACTTCCTGCGTTGTTTGGTTGTCGCGCTCGTCATAACGGTACGACAACTTTAGGCTGAGCGGCGTAATGGGCCGGGAAGATAGTGATACCAGCAAATTGGTGGTATCTACCTCGCCATTCAGCCGCGCTCGAGGCAAGGGCGTGACGCTAACGTTCGGGTTGATGGTATAGGGGAGCAAAGCCTCATCTTGTTCCATGTTGCCGAAAGCGCCGGATACCAGCAGCCGGGTGGCATTCTTGAAACGGTAACCCGCTTTGAATAAGAATTGGCCGAAGCGGTTGTCCGGTGGTTGGGCCAAGGCGCTGCGCTCGGCGCCGGGGAAGGACGTGAAGGGGTTATCCCAGACCAGTACCGAGTCTTTGTTCTGAAAGAACGAACCGTAGAAGCCTAACTGGGCATAACCCCGCTCACTACGGTAGCGGACCCCCAGATCCAGTTCATCGGTTTGATAATCAAACGAACGCGGCAGCAGACTCGCCTGGGTAAAATGGGCGCCGCCGAATTCATCGACGCCATTCTGCGTCTGATTGCGGAAGTCCGCAAACAACTCGAATCGCGAATTGGGTCGATAACTGCCACCGACCTCGATGATGTCACGATCGCTTTCGATATCGCGCCCGACGAGACTAGCGTTCAGGCCCGTGAATTCGGAGGTGAGCGCGGAGCGGGTCCAGCCGTCAGGTAGTTGCAGGCTGTTGCCGGTCGAGGCATATACCGTATCCGTTGTGTCGAATAAGCGGTAGGGCAAACCACGATAGGAGATCCTGACGTCGTAGGTGCCAGGCCGGCCGGCCTCGACGCGCGCAGCACGGGAATCCAGTCCTAAATCTTCCAGATACCAGGACACTTGCAGCCCATCGCTATTGTAGCTACCGTCACCGGCGGCTATCACATAGCCGCCCTGTTCATCGTAACCGGTAGCATTGCCGAAGCGGGCGGCATCATCCGTGACCATGCCGCCGCCTGCTGTGTAGTTGGACCTGACACCCTTCTCGAACGGACAGAATTCACATTTCCAGTTCGAAGTATCGGGTTGCGCGGCGGTGTTGGGTGCCGCGCAAAGAACGGTGCAAACTACAGCTGACAAAAATAGAATTCGCTGCTGTCCACGGTGTTGGCTCATCGCATTAATCTCGATCCGGACGGATGGTTGCTGCCGTGTACCTGGGAATGGCAGTTCATGCAATTCTGGCCGAGCAAGTACTTGGAGGGATTGGCGTTGGCAAGTCCGCCAGCGTCGTTAGCTAGACTGGGATGGCCTGCCTGGGAATGACAAGCCTGGCACAAGAACGGCCCGCGCTGCGTTAGCAGACCGGGATGATTGGAGCCGTGCGCAGCGTGACAAAGGCTGCAGTCTTCAGCCACCGGAGCGTGCTCCCAGACAAACGGCCCACGTTTCTCCGCATGACACTGGTAACAGGTTTGATTCAGTGTTGGCCTGGTAAGCTGATGCTCGCCGTCGCCGTCGTGGATGCTGTGGCAGGCGCCACAGTTCATTTTGCCTTCGTCCACAGGGTGGGCGAAGGGCTTGAGTCCCGCAACACGTTGCGAAGAATGGCAGTCGTCGCAGACCTGCGCCTGATCGGCGGTGGTTAATACCGCATCACGCGCGGCGTGGCTGATATGGCAATCCGCGCAGGCGACGCTGTTGCTGTCTTGTGCACTCGCATGCCATGCCACGCCCGAGTCGCTCTTGTGGCAGGCCAAACACATATCATTCTGCAGGCTAACAGGTGTTGCTCTATCAGAGCCAAACTCAATCAAAGCCGGGCGCTCCTTACCGCGCCGCACGCGGCCCGCATGATCACCTCCGGGTCCGTGGCAGGCTTCACACTGCAACTGTCCGTGGCCAAAGGGACTGTTGGGATTCGTGGGGCTGCCGTGGTCGTTGCGAAACACTGCAAGGGTGATTTTATCATCGTGGCAGGCCAGGCAGGAATCCGCCCCCTTACGGCTATAAGATCCCTCCAGCAAGGAAGCCGTTTCCGCATCTTGCGCCAGGCCAGTCGGCGTAAAGCAGCTAAGGATTACTGCGCAGCTTAGTTGCACACACCGGCACCAGAATTCCGCTGCAGCGGCATTCATTTCTACACGCGCCGGTTTAATTAAAGAGAAAATTGCCGACGTCATGTGCTTCCTTCACGTCTTCGGTCCTTCCCGGGCCATGACACAGTGCGCAGGTTTCCACTTCTGCGGAGATTAACGTACTGTCTGCTGCCTTTGCAGCGCTAAAGTCGCCGCCGTTTTGTTTCATATGTTCCACGGCCAGCGTACTAACGTGACAGCCGTAACAAGCCGCGGTGTTAGGTGAAATAACGGTGTCATCGCTTGGGTCCGGGAGGCTGCCGACATCGACCGTAGTGCCAAGCAACTCACCCGGTTCCACCGGGTAGTAGGTGTCTGGCAGGTGGCAACCCTCGCAGTTGTTAAGTCGGCCCGGATACACCAGCTCAGCATAGCTATGCACGCTATTACCAAAGCCACATGCCGTATAGCCGGTGCGTTCACCGGCATGGATGGCATGCACCATGTATTTGAAGTCGATTGGCGCGTCGTCCGCTCCTTGTTGCGCTAGACAGTCGCCAGCGCCACGCTGCCGATTATCAGT
>JBPCXR010000161.1:0-5412 GCA_051027215.1 Pseudomonadales bacterium
TAGATCCAGATCGCCTTCGAACTGGGATTCAACAGCGCCGATCTCGATGCCACGGGCAGCGGCGTGATAGACCATGCTGGTGGTCATGCAGCCTGCCAGCCCATGCAGGATGAACTCCACCGGGTTCGGGCCAGCGTCGTTGCCGAGGAGCACCGGTGGCTCGTCGGCGTCTAGCTCGAATGGCTCTACCCTGGTGCTGTCCATCTGACCGCAGCCGTAGAACTGCTGGATGCGTGAGCGGTTGTGGCCGCCGTTGATCCAATGATTTCTGCTACTGAAGCGGAATTCTGCCAGGGTAGGTTCCTGGCTCACCGCATCGATGGTGGCTCCGAGTGCGGTGACGTTCACCCCGTTGCGTACCACATCAGGAATGGTTGCTTGCTGGTTCATGGCCGTTCTCCTTTAAGTGAGTAGTGATCGATCCTTGTGATCGATGAACTCACTCTAGGACTCGGCGCGGCGAAACATAAGAAGCATATTGGCCAATTTCGGTTCATTTGTGCCATTCTACCAGGCTATGAATACTGCCAAACGCGTCCTCCTACTCGCCGTGCCCGAAACTGCCGGCTCGGTTCTCTATGGCCTCTTGGATGTGCTCTCAGCCACGGGCAACATTTGGGAAACGCTGGTACGTACCGACGTCCAACCGGTGATGTTCGAGACTCAGATACTCGCCCTGGCAAAAAAGCCATTTGTCTGTGGCAACGGGATTCCCGTCAGGCCAGACGTCAGCGTAGGCGAAAACCCCCAAGCCGACATTCTGGTGCTGCCGGAACTATGGCTTGGTCCAGATGAACACCTCGGTGGGCGCTATCCTAAGTTGATGGACTTCATCCGCAGCAAACACCGGGAAGGGACTTTCATCTACTCGGCCTGCTCCGGGGCCGTCATGCTTGCGGAGTCCGGATTGCTCGACGGGCATGCAGCAACTTCTCATTGGGGTTACCAGGATCTGTTTCGCAACCACTACCCCAAGGTTGCCTTTCAACCTGAACCCAACCTGTGTTTTGCCGATGAGATTGGGCAGGTCGTGACCGCCGGCGGCACCACTTCATGGCATGACCTTGCGGCCCACATCATCGCGCGGCACGCGAGTCCGGGGGAAGCACTACGGATCATGAAGGTATATTTGTTGAAGTGGCACTCGGAAGGGCAGCTACCGTATGCCTCACTCATTCGTAATGCCCCCCACGAAGACAGCCAAGTGGTAGAGGCCGAGCAGTGGCTTACAGAGCACTTTCGCGCCTCGGAACCCGTCAGCCAACTGATCGCTTCGATAGGACTGCCCGAACGCACCCTAAAGCGGCGATTCAAACAAGCCTGTGGTTGTACGTTGATTGAGCGCGTGCAGGACTTGCGTGTTGAAGAGGCAAAGCGGCTGTTGGAGAAAGAGCGTCACTCGATTGATGACATTAGCGCGTCGGTTGGGTATGAAGATGCTGCGTTTTTCCGGCGACTATTTAAGCGTAAGACAGGTGTTACGCCGAGTGCTTATAGGCGGATGTTTAAGCCGATCGACAGCGATCGAGTAGCCCAGCTGCAACCGTAGTCCAGCATGCCGACAAAGCCTTCGACCTCATTGGGACTGGCGATGTTTGATGAGCTGCATCACGCCGCCTGCTTCGAGCACAAGACCAAAGGCGCCCAAAGCGAGCCCTAAAGGTTCAGAAGCAAAGAAATAGCTGATGACGCCTAACACAAACAAAACGTTTCCAAAAATGAGCAAACCTAGACGTTCCACATTTCTAGCTCCGTAATTTACTTAGTGAAGTGACTATTCGGCTCGATTCCCATCTTCTTGCTCCATGCATGCCTCGGTAATTAATAGGATGGTTTCCTTGGCAGCCGCATACTCCGCCTGATCGATGGCCCCTGAATCCAGAGCGGTCTGAAGGTCTATCAACTGCTGCCCCAAGGAAACGTCGCCTAGGCGAACGTTGACGACGTTCGTATCCCCGCAGCCGCCCAGAGCCAAGGTGAGTAGGATAGTCAGCGCAAATCGCATTCTTCGTACCTCCAAATTATGGCGATGTAACCTTGATGATTGCCCGAACTAGCGCGCGTTGCTGCCGGTCGGTGTTGCAAGGCAGGCGAGTGAATTCCGAACCGGCAATACGAACATCGGCGAAGATGGAATCGCCTTGCTCGTGAAAGTGCAAGAAAGCTCGAGACTTGCGGTAGAACACGCCCAGTTTCTTCTCCTTCAGGCTTTCCACCTCCCGAATTTGGGAGAGTAGATGTTCGATAGAGTGTAGTGTTGGATCGGTGGCGTGCTTCATGTTCACGGGATCATAGCTAACTCAAAAGATGGCCAAGGGCAGGAGAATCGAAGTAGTGTCTGGCGTAATAGAGACAGCGGCCGTTCGGATTGCATTGGTACCAAGGTCATTTTGCGCTGTTCCAAGTCGACCAAGGTTGTTGAGGAAAGCACCGACTATTGGCCCAGTCCGAAATAGGAATACGCTAGATAGAGAGCACAGGCTAACCAGATAAACGGTAAGGCGCGGCGGAATACGCTTTCTTTGTCTGTGTTGTTCCGTAGATTGGCAGGTTCCTGTGGTTCGGTGCAGCGGTCAATGATCTCCTTGGCCTCTTTGAGCCCGAGATTCTCTTTTTCTCGAAGTAGCTTGATGGCTTCGATTTTGCGGCCGGCACGGGCAGCTTTGAGAACGTTCTCATCGAGAGTAATGTCATCTGCCATGGCCTGTTCCTCCACCTAAATCTAGGTGCCGAGAGCGCCACATCAGCGTCAACCTACCTAAAGAGCGATAGTTTCAGCTTCAGCCCCAGGCTAGCGGGCGCGTCGACAAATCCTTAACGCCTTCTTCGCCGAGCTTACTATGCCCGGGGCATTTTTTTGAAGATGTTTCGATGCGCAGATTTTTTCTAGCTGTGGGACTGCTTGTGGGTCGCGAAACGTCGACATCGCATCCACCGCAGTGAGCTTAACCAAGTGCGATCGATCCTTCAGCGCGGCTACCAATAGGCTAGATGCATCCCGAGTGCGGAATTCTGACAGCGCTTTGGCGGCGGCCCATCTCGTGTATTGATCTTTGTCCTTGATGGCTTTCGAGAAAAGCGCCATGGCCTGTTCGCTCGTCTGGCCAATTAAGCACCAGACTAACGACATGTTCTGGTAGGTTCCTAGGTCGTAGAGCGAGTTGAGTGCCTCGACATGGTTGGGTGCGATGCGGAACAGCTCTTCCATCACCGCGTCGTGCTCATCGCGAGATTGAATACTCGTAAGGCGCGACAGTACCTCGTCGAGTTGCGGGATGCCGGTGAGCGGTTCCATTAGCGTGGCGGGCTCATCATGAAGATTCGCCGAACGGATTTGAGCAACCCATGAGTAGTGGGGCGAGCAGCGCTGCCGCTGGCTTGCCCACGTAAGCTATCTGCACTCAAGGTTTCGGTAAGCGTCGCGCTCCAATAAGGATGCTTTTAGCAGACCACGCTCTTTGGCCTTCCAACGATTTTCCCAGCCCCTCTTATGGGGTTTACAGAGCTGGCAACATCTCTTTTTCTGCTTAAGTTGCTTGCGCATGTTTGTGGACCTTTATTGCTTTTCATCCCCCATAGACATAGCTGGACTGTACACCCAATGGTAGCCCCAGGCTCCAATAGCCGAGCAAAAACAGCGTCCACAGCACAATGAAGGTCACGCTGTATGGCAGCATCATTGCGGTGACTGTGCCAATCCCCGTGCCTTTCACGTAGCGCTGGCAGAAAACCACTACTAATGGGAAGTACGGCATGAGCGGGGTGATGATGTTGGTGCTCGAATCCCCTACTCGATAAGCGGCCTGGGAAAGATCGGGTGATATGCCTAATTCCATGAGCATGGGCACGAAGATGGGGGCTAGCAGCGCCCACTTTGCCGATGCTGAGCCGACGAACAGATTGATGAAGCCGGTGAGAAACACGATCCCTGCAATCGTAATAGCACCTGGTAGCGCTAGCGCTTTCAGCACAGCCGCACCCTTGAGTGCCAGCAGTACACCCAGGTTCGACTGCCCGAACGCGTAGATGAACTGCGCAATGAAGAACATGATGACCAGGTAGTAGCCCATGCTGTTCATGGCTTTAGTCATGCCCGCAATCATGTCCCTGGTGCTTTTCACGGTTCCGGCCATGACCCCGTACACCACACCGGGAATGAGGAATAGCAGAAAGATCAGCGGCACGATGGAGCCCATGAGCGGGGCGTTGCTGGCTGCGATGTTGCCGTCCGGCGCGCGCCAGGCGGAGGTCTCTGGCCACGCCGTGGCGATGAGTCCGAGCAAACCAATGACCATTGCCAGGCTAGCGCCGCGCAGTGCGCGGCGTTCGCGATCTGCTAGAGGCGTCATGTGTGGAAGGTCGGTTAAATCACCGTCGAGTTCGGTCGCGTGGAGCCGGGGCTCCACCACCCGATCGGTGAGATACCAGCCCAGGCCAATGATTAGAATCGATGACAGGGTGGTGAAGTAGTAGTTGTTTAACGGGTTGAGTGTGACCTGTGGATCCAACAGTTGGGCTCCCGCTTGGGAGATGCCCTGCAGCATGGGGTCCAGTGCCGAGGGTACGAAGTTTGCCGAAAAACCCCCGGAAACTCCGGCAAATGCCGCGGCAATACCTGCCAGGGGGTGGCGACCGGCAGCGTAGAAGATCACCCCCCCGATGGGAATAACGAGAACATAACCGGCGTCCGCTGCGGAGTGGCTAACGATGCCCACCAAAATGAGCGTAGGTGTGAGCAGCCAGCGTGCGGTCACGGACAGCAATCCGCGCAGTGCCGCGTTGATGAAGCCGGTGTGTTCCGCTACGCCAATACCCAGCATCGCCACCAGCACCACACCCACCGGGTGAAAGTGCGCGAAGTTGCTGACCATCTTGGTGAAGAAAGTGGTGAGGGCTGTGTCGCTAAGCTGGTTGTGAATGCGTAAGGCATCTCCGTTTCTCGGATCGACGACGCCGAAGTCCACTCCCGTCAGCAGCCAGGACAACAGCCAGGCGATGAATAGCAAGGAGATAAACAGTGCGGCAGGGTCTGGCAACTTGTTACCCAGGCGTTCCACCTGGGCCAGAGTGCGCTGCAACCATCCATCGGGATTAGCCTCTGCTTCACTCATGGGCGGTCCTTGTGCTGATGGATTATTCCGTTGCTAGCGGCGGCATGCCTGCGTCGACCGATCCGTGGGCGCGACGCGTACCAGGCACGCGGATATCTTCGACCAGATCTTGGACGTCTTTCGGTGGGCGCGTGGTCAGCAACGCGACCACGATGCCTACTGCCAACGCCAGCCACATGAACACGAAGCCAATGCCTTCAGGTGATACCCCGAGCAACCACTGCTCTGACGTACCGCCGCCGAACTTGAAGTAGTAGATATAGCCAAAGGTGCTGATGAGACCGGTTAGCATGCTAGCGAT
>JBPCXR010000162.1:0-4946 GCA_051027215.1 Pseudomonadales bacterium
GCAACCGGCCGTTACATCTGTCGAGATACATCGAGTTGCTGGAAGAAACGCTGGGCATTGAAGCGCAGAAAAATTTGCTGCCGCTGCAGGCGGGTGATGTTCCAGACACTTTCGCCGACGTTGACGATCTGATCCGCGACGTAAACTACAAGCCCGACACGCCAGTCGAAGAAGGGGTTCGCGCATTCGTCACCTGGTACAAGGATTACTATGACGTCAAAGACATTGCTCACAACGTCCGATAACGGCAACCGACAGGATTCACTGATTAGCACCTGGTGTTCCTGAACACGGCTGTCAACGATACCCATGACGAATTCTGAACCCGAAAAAATCCTGATCACCGGTGGCGCTGGCTACATTGGCAGCCATATGTGCGTGGAGGCGCTACAGAGTGGCTATGAAGTCGTGGCGCTGGACAATTTCTCCAACAGCTCGCCAAAGGCGCTGGCTGCAGTAGAACAGATTTGTCAGAAAAAGCTCCATAGCATCCGTGGCGATATTCGAGACGCTGCGCTTCTGGAGCAACTCTTTCGCGAACATTCCTTTGCTGGAGTGCTGCACTTTGCAGGCCTCAAAGCCGTCGGCGAATCTACTCAAGCGCCGCTACGGTACTACGACAACAATGTATCTGGCACTTTAACGCTGCTCGAGGAAATGGATAAGGCCAAGGTAAAGACCTTGGTATTTAGCTCCTCCGCCACCGTCTATGGCATACCAGAGCAGATGCCTTTGCGCGAAACTGACGCTACGTCGGCGATTAACCCCTACGGGCAGAGCAAGTTGACGGTTGAACACATCCTCCAGGATCTGCACCGTGCTGACCCTGAATGGCAAATCAGCATTCTGCGTTACTTTAATCCCGTGGGGGCGCACGCATCCGGCGAGCTCGGAGAATCTCCCAACGATGTACCGAACAACCTCATGCCGTACGTAAGCCAGGTAGCGGTCGGACGCCGTGAGTTGCTTTGCGTCTATGGCAATGACTATCCCACCGCTGACGGCACCGGGGTCAGGGACTACATTCACGTAGTAGACCTCGTGCGTGGTCACCTGCTGGCATTACGGCACCTGCGCAACGAGGGTGGGTTAAGCGTGCACAACTTGGGAACCGGACGCGGCTATAGCGTCCTCGAGATCGTTCGCGCATTCGAGGAAGCCAGTGGCAAACCTGTGCCGTACAAATTCGTCGAACGACGCCCAGGTGATGCAGCGACCAGTTACGCTGATCCGAGCTTAGCGGACACCGATTTAGGCTGGAGCGCCGAGTACGACCTGGCACGCATGTGCGAAGATGTATGGCGCTGGCAAAGTCAGCATCCTAACGGCTTCGAGTAGCAGCCAAGCAGCCGGAAAATCTGTCTTAGGCGCTTTCGTTGTGCCTCCCCTGTGGTAGCATCTCGCCCCGGAGGGATGGCAGAGTGGTCGAATGCACCGGTCTTGAAAACCGGCGTAGGTTTGTAGCCTACCGTGGGTTCGAATCCCACTCCCTCCGCCAACCTCAGCCGTTCCGGCAGCGAAGTTAAACCCATCGTTATTGTCGAGTGAGCGCTTGCAGCAAACCTTTGCCATTGCCGTTTATGGAACCCTGCCGGATTCCCTCGCAGCCCATAGCGCATTGAATTTCTCGCGCGCAGTCATCGCCCAAGGTCACAGCCTATATCGCGTCTTTTTCTATCACGGCGGCGCCAACATCGCCAACGCTCTCGCGGTTAGCGGGCAGGATGAGATGGACCTGGCCAAGCAATGGTTGGAGTTTGCCGCAGAGCACCAAGTTGAGCTGGCCGTTTGTGTCGCCGCTGCTCAACGCCGAGGAATTCTTAGTGAGGCGGAGCAGAAGCGCTACGCTCGTCCGGCAAGCTCGGCCCTTGCTGGCTTCTCGATTGTTGGCCTCGGCCAGCTACTCGATGCCGCAATTGTGAGCGACCACTTGATTACTTTTCCTGCATAAGTCAATGAACACTCAGTCAATGAACATCCTCTATCTGATTAGACGACTGCCCTATAGTGGTACTCGGGCATTGGAAACGTTGGATGCCATCCTGGTCGGCGCAGTGTTTGAGCAGTCGATTAGCGTTCTGTTCGCCGACGATGGCGTTTGGCAGCTACGCCAGCAGCAAAATACTGCACGGGCAGGGCTAAAGAACATTGCCCAGCAGCTCAGCGTCATGCCGGAGTACGAGATCGAATCGTTGTACGTTTGCGAGGCCTCGCTGAAGGCCAGAAATTTATCCTTGGATGCTCTCTGTCTACCACTTTCGCCCCTGAGCTACGCAGCGCAGATCGAGTTGATCCGTGGAGCGGAGGTTGTGATCAATGACTGACGCCACGCGACCTGCGATTCACTTGGTGTTTTCTGTAGCTGGTTTGTCTGCCTGCCTTCCGCGCCAGCACCCACTGGATACCATTGTTCTCATGGGTGACGGCGCGTATGCGGCAACTTCTGCAGAGCCTTCTGAGCTGCTCCAGGTGCTCGCCGAAGATCTGGCCTTGCGCGGGATCGATCCCAACGCCCTGCCAAATCAGGTGCAATTAACCAGCTATGTTGCACTCATAGATCTAATTGCCAACAGTGGCACAACCGTAAGCTGGCATTGAAAATGTGCGCTGACTTAACTGCCGCCGTAGACCTGGATGGCTTCCTATTGGACTACCGACAATGGTCTTTAGAGGCTGCTAAACAGCTGGCTACGGTAGAAGAAATAGACCTTACTGCGGAGCATTTGCAGGTGCTCGAAACCGCGCGAGCGTTCTACCAAAAATATCAGCGTAGCCCGGATATGCGACCGTTGGTTCGCTGGGTCAGAGAACAGTTGGGTGAAGACTACGGCAATAGCATCGCATTAATGCAGCTATTTCCCGGGCAGACTGCGAGGCTGGTGAGCAAGCTCGCCGGCCTCCCAAAACCTCCAAACTGCCTCTGAGCCTAACTAGGATTATTCACCACCCGGTGAGCAACGACCTCGCCCACAATAATCAGGGTCGGTCCCACGACTGCCGCAGCGGTAACCTTCGCACTCAAGTCAGCGACCGTGCCGATGATCACTCTTTCATTGGGCAGGGTCGCCTTTTCGATCAGCGCCGCCGGGGTCGACTCCGCCAGTCCGTGCGTGATCAACGCTTGCAGTATGTCCGCCAAGGCCGGTAGCCCCATGTAAATCACCAGCGTCTGCTCAGGCTTGGCCAACTCTGGCCAGTCCAGGTTGGCACGATCGCTGGCGCGGTGCCCGGTAATGAAACGCACTGACTGGGAGGCATCGCGATGGGTTAACGGAATACCCGCCGAGCTGGCCCCGCCCAACGCCGCCGAGATACCGGGCACCACCGTGAACGGTATGTGCTGCTGAGCTAGTTGCGCTATCTCCTCACCACCGCGACCAAAAATAAAGGGATCTCCACCCTTAAGCCGCACCACCTGCTTTCCCAAACGCGCCTGAGTGATCAACAGCGCGTTGATCTCTTCTTGGCGAATGCCTTTGAACGCTCGCTTCTTGCCGACGTAGATCTTTTCCGCATCGCGCCGCGCATTGTCCAGCAGCTGCTGATTGACCAGGTTGTCGTAGAAAATCACATCCGCCTGTCGAATTAGGTTCAAACCGCGCAGGGTGATTAACTCAGGATCTCCCGGCCCGCCACCGATCAGCGCAACGTGTCCTAGCGGCTGGGTAGCAGAAGATGCCTGGGCGCTGCTTAGCAATCTTTCGAAAGGCTCATCGGCGCTGGTTTGCCGAATTTCAGCCAGCCATTGCGCTAGCGGCCGAAGCGCCAAGAAACGCTGCCAGAACTGCTGTCGCTCGGAAACCCCGGGAAGCGCGGCCGTGACTTTCTCCCGACGCTGACCGATGAACTGCGCAAGGTCGGCCAGGCCTTGAGGCAACCGCTCTTCAATGAGGCCTCGGACATAGCGCGCCAGCGTAGGCGAACGTCCGCCCGTGGAGATTGCCACCAACAGCGGATCGCGATCGACAATTGCCGGAAAGATTGCACTGCAGGCCGGCGTCTCATCCACCACGTTGAGCCAGATTTGGCGCGCATCGCAAAGCCTAACCAGCTGTTGGTTCACTTCCGCATCGCCACAAGCAGACACCACCAGCCAGCAATGATCCAAATCTTCCGGCGCAAACGCTCGTTCGCTGAGCCGATGACCGGCCTGAGCGGCAAGCTGTGCCACGGCGGCGGACACTTGCAGCGCCACTACTTGCACCACGGCACCGGCGCGGCCGAGGGTCTCCAACTTTCGCAGAGCAACTTCCCCAGCACCGATGAGCAACACCCGCCGACCATTGAGACTCAGATACAGAGGCAGATGATCCATCGGGGACTAACCCTAGCTCGTATCGGATTGGGCATCGATCACCTGCAATCCGGCCATGTAGGGTTGTAGCACCTCGGGTATCGCGACCTGCCCGCCGACATCCTGATAGTTTTCCAGCACTGCAACGAGCGTGCGCCCGACCGCCAACGCCGACCCATTCAATGTGTGCAATAACTCGGGTTTGCCTCCGGCAGCGGGTCGGAAGCGAGCCTGCATACGCCGCGCCTGAAAATCCTGAAAATTGCTGCAAGAAGAGATCTCTCGATACTTGTCCTGGCCCGGGAGCCAAACTTCTAGATCGTAGGTTTTCGCGGAAGCGAAGCTCAGATCACCACCGCACAAGAGCATGCGTCGATACGGTAGCTGTAATCGCTCAAGTACCGCTTCAGCGTGTTCAGTCAAGGATTCCAACGCCTGCCATGATTCGTCTGGGCGGGTGGCTTGCACCAGTTCAACCTTCTCAAACTGGTGCTGGCGAATGATCCCCCGAGTATCGCGGCCATGACTTCCCGCTTCGCTGCGAAAGCAGGGGCTGTGGCAGACATAACGTACCGGCAGGCTGGCGGCATCCAAGATCTCATCGCGAAACAGATTTGTGACGGGCACTTCTGCGGTCGGTGCTAGGTAGTAC
>JBPCXR010000163.1:0-44035 GCA_051027215.1 Pseudomonadales bacterium
CCGCAGGTTCTTCCTTTTTGAGTGAATTCATTGCTTTCACGACCATAAAGATCGCAAATGCGATGATTACGAAATCGACAATGGTCTGAATGAACAACCCATACTTCATCATGACTGCTTCGGCACCGTCTTGCGCTTCCTGCAAGGTAAGCGCGAGATCGCCGAAACTTACACCGCCTAATGCTAGGCCTATAGGTGGCATTAAGACATCTGCGACAAACGACGATACAATTTTTCCGAAAGCCCCGCCGATGACGATGCCGACGGCCATATCGACCACGTTCCCGCGCATCGCAAAGTCTTTAAACTCTGACATCATTCCCATGCTAATTCCCCTAACAAAAACACAAACTCATTTGTTGTTGACCTGCAGCAACAGTAATTGCAGGACAACCTTTTAGGATTCGGGTAGGTCCCCTCCCGTTTCCCGGCGCGTTTATAGCATTGTTAACCACAAACGCCAAAGGTCGATGTTCGAGCGGATCGCTGAATTCAGGCAGGCTGCGGTTGCTCGCGCCAAGCCCGATATGCCATGAAGCTGAGAACACAAACGCTGGCGAACTGAATGGGTGACCACCAGCTGTGCCATGGCTGTATGGGGCCGTCGCAAATTGGTTGATTCGCCATAGTGGAGCTTATAAATGTTGGCCAAATGGCCAACAGTGCTAGCGGCAGCAAAAGCACCAAGGGCGTGGCGGCCCAGCGCAAGGTTTCGTGTACTGCGGGCAAGCGCCGACTGAGCGTCAACAAAAATGAGGAGCCAAGTGCTATCGGTGCAAAGCCGAGCAGCAAGCGCCACATAGCGTCGCCATCGCTGTTGCAACTAACTACGCGTAAGGTCGCAAGCCACAGTAGGTGGGTGTAGATCATCAGCCAAGCCACCATGGTACAACCGAGCCGCAGCAACATTTCTGCAAGGCTCATGGGCGATGCTCAGGGCCGGGCGTGCTGGGCGCGATATTGCGCCAGTGGGACGAAGGTATTGCCTTGCTTGTAGTGCAGCTTGCCGTCTAGATACACCACATGTTTGCGCTCGTCGTCAGTGAGGGTGCTCAACAACTCGGTTTCCAGCGGTTGTTGTTGGTCTGCTACGTCCGCAGGTGTAGTTGTTGGCAATGGGGTTTTGTTCGCGGTTGCTGGCGCCTTATTGTCGCTATGCAGCTGGGCTTGGGGGTGCGCATGTCGCACGTAGGCCGAAGGGTAATGTTGGCTAATCTGCGCAAGGGCCGCGGTCGCTTCGTCGACGTCTGCAAATCGACCGACGCTGAGCGCGACAATGCCCTTGCCGCGTTGGGTGGCATAAATCTCGCCGACGGTTCTAGCCGGTAGCGAGTAGGTTTCGTTGGGCGTTTTAAAGGCGCCAATCTGAATGGTAAAGGGTTCAGCGGCGCTCGCTGCGGCTGCAAAGGTCGAGACAAAGATCGCCAGTAGGTCGTTGCGCCAACGAATGGCGAATACACGGCGCAGGGCATGAGATGGCTGCAGAGTCGATTTGGGCTTGGTCATGTGAACGATCCGCAAGTTGGCTCAGCGCCATTGTCGTACAGACTTTGTGCAAAGACCACTAGGGCTAGCTTATGGGTCGGTGCTTACCTTGGCGTTGGTCATCGATCCGGGCCGTTCGAAAACCTGTTTGTAGGTGCGCTTGCGACTGCCATCGGCCTTGATGGTAACGGTCACCAATAGACTTTCGTCTTTTTGTAGCTGCAAATCGTGGGTAACTTTTCTGGTTGTGGTCTGATAACGCGACTTCAGGCGCTTTTTGTCCCAACGGCTGGTGACGCCGCGGTATTTGCCCTGACGAAATAGATCGCGGCCCAGCTCATCGTAGGTAATCTGTAGATCTTCGCCCGAGGATTCGATTTCCATGCGCTTGCAACGCAGAATATCGGGATCTTTGGCAGGCTGATCGCTCATAGCCTTCTGCTTGCCACTGCTGCCACCGGGTAGCGGAATACCACCCACGTTTACCGATGTATTTACTTTTCCGCCACCCAGCCAGTTACGGCTTTCGAGCTGCTCCGGCTGTACCTGGGCCGAGCGTTCTTCGTTGAGAATCCAGATGCCGGTGAGCGCGGAGGCTTCGGCCCAGACACTGCAGCAGAGCAGCGCACCGCAGAGTACCGCGGATATAGGCAGGTTCAGAATGTTGCTTCTTGGCGTTGGGTACATAGTCGGCGACCGTTCAGCAGTGATACCTATTTGAGCCAGCGTTACTCGAATCGTTCCCCATCGAGTTCTATCCAACCGCCAGGATGGCGGCCAGCCGGGTCGTGATGAGTCCAGTGCACCACACCACCTTTCTCTGTCCATTCATACTCGCCTTTGAAGCGAACCTGGTCGCCTTCACGTAAACCCCTGACTCGTGGTGCTAGATCTATATTGTGGGCGATGAGAATGCTGGGGCCATCCACTGTCTGTACTAGAAAACGTTGGTGTCGACTGCCTTTGAGATCATCGCTGAGCACTTTGATCACCCTGCCGCTGTCGGTAAGCACCAGGTTACTGCGCCGCTCGGCAAACGCGCTCGCCACCGGGCTACTCTGGGAGGTCCGGGCTTGCTGTGATGGCTTTACCGCCTTGTCAGTCGCCGTTGGCGCGGGCCGTTCGTTGTTGAGCCATGCCGCCAGAACTGCGAGGGCGATCAGTCCGAGTGTTGAGAGCGTTTTTTTCATCAGCGGCTACTTGAGGAGCGAACCGAACAGTCCGCGAACGAGTTTCGATCCTAGAGAGCGTCCCACTGAGCGAGCTGCGCTTTTCAGCAATGCTTCACCAACGCTCTGTCGGCCACGGCGCTTAGGCGCCGCCTTGTTAGTGGCCGCTTCTGCCTCTGCTTCCGCTCTGGCCTGGGCTTCGGCGGTGGCCGCTGCTTCGGCCCGAGCGCTTGACATTTCGTAAGCAGACTCGCGGTCTAACGTAGTGGTGTATTTGTCCGCTAACGGCGAGCGCTCGCGTACGACTTGTTGCTCTTCGGCTGCTAGCGGGCCAATCTGGCTTTCTGGGGGACGAATCAAGGTGACTTGCACTGGTGTGGGTGCGCCCTTCTCATCTAGGCGCGAAACCAATGCCTCGCCAGTCCCGAGCTCGGTAACTGCCCGAGCAACGTCAACATCGGCATTGGCACGAAAGCCCTGGGCGACCGCGCGAATCACTTTCTGATCTTTGGGCGTGAACGCGCGCAGCGCATGTTGAATCTTCAATCCCAGCTGTCCAAGCACGGCTTCCGGCACATCGGTAGGGATCTGGGTGACGAAGTAGACCCCGACTCCCTTAGAGCGAATCAAGCGAACCACCTGCTCGATCTTCTCTAACAGTGCTTTAGGGGCATCGTCGAACAGCAGATGTGCTTCATCGAAGAACAAGACGAGCACCGGTACCTCGGCATCGCCGCGCTCAGGCAGCTCTTCGAACAACTCCGACAACAGCCAGAGCAGGAAGGTGGCATAGAGTCGCGGTGACTCACGGGTCAGGCGAGTGGCGTCCAGCAGACTGATAATGCCGTTGCCTGAGAGATCTGTGCGCATTAGATCTTTGATCGCCAACGCCGGTTCGCCGAAGAAATGCTCGGCGCCCTGTTCCTCTAGGACCAACAGGCGTCGCTGAATGGCGCCCACTGAAGCGCCTGAAATATTGCCGTAATCTGCGCGCAGGCTTTTTGCGTTGTCTGCCATCCAGCTGAGTAAGCTACGCAGGTCCTTAAGGTCCAATAGCAGCAGTCCTTCGTCATCAGCGATGGCGAAGCAGGCATAAAGAATGCCAGTCTGAGTGTCGTTCAGATCAAGCAAGTTCGACAGGATCAGCGGCCCAATTTCCGAGATGGTGGTGCGTACCGGCTGACCGGTTTCTCCGTAAATGTCCCAGAACATGGTCGGGTAACCGCGCTGTTCGAAGCTTGGCAGGGGTATGAGGCCTAGCCGACGATCGATTTCCTTGTGCGGCTTGCCTGCGGCGGCAATTCCTGAAAGGTCGCCTTTGATGTCTGCGGCAAACACCGGTACCCCGGCTTGGGAGAAGCCCTCCGCAAGAATCTGCAGGGTTACGGTTTTGCCGGTTCCGGTGGCGCCGGCGACGAGTCCATGGCGATTGCTCATGTTGCCTAGCTGGCTCAGCAGCGTACCGTCGTGACCGCCGATGGGGATGTTCGCCAATTTACTGTCCTGTTAGCCCGGTGAAGGCGAGAGTTTATAGCAGTCTCTGTACAGTGGCGAAGCGCGGTCATAGGCTTTGTAGGGCACTGATCTGTGCAGCGAATGCGCCCGAATGTGCAGTCCTGTGTAAATTCCGCGTAAACCCTCCGCCAAAAGCTGGCCGTCCAGTTTCAATGCGCTAGATTATGCGCCCTGCGGTCATTCAATCTACGGACCGCAGCGGGGGAAATCCGGATCGTGAACGCGTGAAGTAACATGTTAGTAACAAGCCGCCGGTAATCCGATATTGGCTTGACGCCAGTGGATAGGCGAGTAGCCTCTGGCTGACGTTGGGACGGCAATTCTACAAATGCTTGCGTTGATCGCACATAACGCCGATACATCTAGGAGATGAACACATGTTGTACAGATTAATTGGGGTTGCCAGCATGGCAACACTACTGGCGCTTGCTGGCTGCTCCAGCAGTACGAATAGCGGCGCTATGGTAGACGGTGATTCCGCTGCGGCTACTGCAAGCGCAGCGAGCGATGGGGTAATGAGTGATCGAGACGCGCGTATTGCTGCGCTTGAGCAAGCGCTGTCGGACCGTGAGTCCAGAATTAGCAGCTTGGAAGGGCAGCTTGCCATGGGCGCTGATAGCGGCGACAGCATCGCAGTTAGCGGCGCAGGCAGTGAGTTGTTTCCGCCGAACGCTGCTCCGGGCGAGTGCTACGCCCGCATCCTGACACCGGAGAAGTACTCAAGCAGTGAGGAGCGAGTGCTGGTTAAAGAAGCCAGCGAGCGTTTTGAAGTAATTCCTGCACAGTACGAGACCGTTACCGAGCGAGTGCTGGTCAAAGAGGCCTCTGCGGAATTGGAAATTGTTCCGGCAGTTTACGGAACCGTCACCGAGCAGGTGGTTGTAAGGCCCGCGACTTCGAAAATCGTCGAAGTGCCTGCGACTTATCGAACGGTCACCGAGCAAGTGCTCGATAAGCCCGCCTCTACAGTTTGGAAGAAGGGTCCAGCGAGTAGCTTTGGCGGTTCTGCGTTGTCTGAAACAACCACTTCTACGGGTGAAGTCATGTGCCTGGTAGAAGAGCCAGCTACCTATCGCACCGTGAAGCGGCAGGTAATCGACACGCCTGCAAGCACTCGTGAAGTAAGCGAGCCGGCAGTAACCAAAACGGTAGAACGCAGGGTTGTAGAAACACCGGCGAGCACGCGAGAAGTTACGATTCCAGCGGTCTATGACGAAGTTACGGTCACCAAGTTGGTGGAGCCAGCGCAACAGCGGCGCATCGAAGTGCCGGCCGAGTATCGCACCGTGACCAAGCGTGAAATCTCCAGTGCGGCAACCTTGGCTTGGCAGCCCGTGTTGTGTGAGGTGAACGCCACGGCAGATAACGTGCGAGCGCTACAAAGCGCGTTGCAGGCCAAAGGCTATGAGGTCGGCGGCATCGACGGTCAGCTCGGTCCAACCACGCTGCGAGCGGTGAACAGCTATGCCAAGAGCTTGAGCATTCCCCAAGGGAACAACTATGTCCCCATGGCAGTTTTGGATAAGCTGGGCCTTGATATCTGAGCGAAGAAGGCGTTCGAAGAAACGCCGCGGGGTCTGGCCCTGCGGCGTCTTGCGTTGCAAAAGATGAACATCCTGCTATTAGAAGACGATCCGGCCCAGGCACAGATGGTAAAGGACTGGTTGACGGAAGCCGGGCACGGCGTTCGCCACTGGGATAACGGTGCCGGTCTACTTGAGGCCGTAAAGGGCGATGGCGACTTCGATCTGGTAGTGCTTGATTGGGAGGTGCCGGAACAATCCGGCATGGAAGTCCTTGCAGAGATTCGCTCTCAACTCAACTGGCACGTGCCGATCCTCTTTGTGACCCAACGAGATGCTGAGGCAGATATTGTCGCGGCGCTTACAGCGGGCGCTGATGACTACATGGTCAAGCAGGCATCCAGAGGTGAATTCCTTGCGCGGGTCACCGCCCTTGGCCGCCGGTTGGCAGGAGACGAGCTGGAAGTCAGCGTTGGCCCTTACCGTTTTCAGCCGCAAAGTCGAGTGGCGTTTTTTGCTGACGAAGAGGTCAAATTGACCGCGAAAGAGTTTGATTTAGCGCTGTACATGTTCAGGAATGTGGGCAAACTGCTGGCCAGAGAGCAAATTCTCAAAGACATCTGGCAAGTCAGTGGTCTCAACACTCGAACCGTTGATATGCATGTCAGCAGGGTCAAAAAGCACCTGCGGATTACGCCAGAGAATGGATATCGGGTGAAGACGATCTATCAACATGGGTATCGACTCGAAGAGGCGTAGCCTTGCGCGGTTCTGCTAGAGCCATTGTTGGCTTGCTGTTGCTTTGCGGTGTCGTTGCACAAGCGCTCGCCGCAGACTGGACCTACAGCGTGCGACCGGGTGATGACCTCTGGCGCCTTGCGGCCAAGTATTGCGGGTCCACCGCTTTTGCTGGGCGACTCGCTGCGCACAATGGGCTAGCCAAGCCACAAGATCTGCAGATTGGCGCTCGCCTTCGCATTCCCGTCGACTGGCTCGTTAGGCAACCAGCCGAAGTAGAAGTCATGGCAGTGACTGGAACGGTGACCGACGGCACCGGGCAAGCGCTCACCGTAGGCGACCGTCTGGTTATGGGTACGCAGTTGGTTACCGCCGATGGCTTTGCGGTGGTGGCATTTGCCGATGGCTCAACGTTGCAGGTCGGCGAGAACAGTGAAGTTCTCTTCAACATTCTGACCGCCTTCGGCGACACCGGCATGGTGGATACTCATCTGCGATTCTATCGTGGTCGCGGCACCGCCCGGGTCATCAAGCAAGAGGCGAACTCCAAGTTCCGCATCTGGACGCCGTCAGGCATAGCCGCGGTGCGTGGTACGGATTTTCGTGTTGGCGCCGAGTCAGCTGCGGAAGATGACGCGCAGAATTCTACCCGGCTAGAAACGGTCACCGGCGCCGTGGACTTTGTTGATGAGGCCAAGATCGTGGATGTACCCGCTGGGTTTGGCGTCGTTGCGAGCGCAGCAGGGGTTGCTAAAGAAGAGTTGCTCGCCGCCCCGGTACTCTTAGGGACTGCCAAGTCGTTGTGGCGACCAGATGAGTCCTTTCGCTGGCAAGCCGATGCAGCGGCTCAGCAGTATCGCATTGTCCTGTATCAGCCTGACGGTCAGCGACAGCGACCCATTCGCTCGCGCAGTGTAAATGAGACCGAATTTCAGCTCGATGATCTGCAACCGGGCTCATACACCTTTGTGGTGCGTGCGGTGGCCGCGAGTGGTTTAGAGGGTTTTGACAGCCAGCGTCAGTTTGCTGTTGGTGCCCCGGCGCCGGTGGCGGCCAGCGTAGCCGAAATGCTACCGAGCGACAGCTTGACTTGGCGCTCAACACAAAGCGGCGGCGAACGAGGCTACGAGCTACAGATCGCCGGCGATAGCAGTTTCGAGAATGCGACGACTTACCCGAGTGCGCTGCAGTCGCTGCCACTGGCCAACACCGTAGCGGCAGATCCTGGACGCTATTATTGGCGGGTGAAGCGCGCAGACAGCGCGTATTCCGAGCCACAGGAAATCGCCGTGTATCCTGCGCCGGTGACGCAATTACGTGCTGAGTTGCTGCCTCGGCAAAAGCAGGGCGCGGCAGCTCAAGGCCTGGCGGTGTCCTGGGCGGACCAAGCTGAGCAAACTTATGCGCTGAACGTTGCACGCATCTCTCAAGCCAATGCCGGGTCTGGGGCAGCCAGCGTCTACAGCGTTGATGGTTTGCAAGGTGAGCGTCACGAGGTTCCAGCACTAGCGCCCGGCAGATATCGAGTCGAGTTGACGGCTGTCGCTGGTGGTCTTGCCAGTGAAGGGCGTACAACTGAGGTTGCGGTAACGAAGCCGACCCCCTGGTGGATCGCGGCGCTGTTTGCCGTGCCACTGTTGTTCGCCCTTTAACGGCGCTTAGCATCACCGGTGGTCCCTAGAGTCTCAGCAGCGGAGCCGCAGTCTCGAACCTTTCCCGTCCGACGCTATCGGCTGGAGGTTACGGCGCTATTTACCTTGCTGGTGCTGTTTGCGGTTTTTGCCGCAAGGTATCAGTGGTTACAGTCCCTCGACAATTTGTACTACGACGCCTTGCTCACCGTAGCTCCTGCGTCACTAGACGATAGAGTGGTAATGGTCGGTATTGATGAGCAGTCGCTCACGGCAATTGGCCGCTGGCCATGGTCACGAGCACGGCAAGCCGAGTTGATCGAACGGGTGATTGCGCAGTCGCCCAAGGCGCTGCTGGTGGATATTGTCTATAGCGGTGAGACTGAAGAGGCAGCCGATGCTAAGTTGGTCGCTGCTTTCGCCGATGGTGCGGTGACTGCGTTACCTGTGATTTTCGACGCCCTGGCACTGAACCGCCCGCCCATTGAAGTGCTGCCGTTTTCCCAGCTGCTAAGCAGCGTCGACGTCCTCGGTCATGTGCACATCGAGCTCGACAGGGACTCCATCTCTCGTGGAACTTATTTATATCAGGGAATTGGCGAACCCCATTGGCCTCATTTGGCTCTGGGCCTGGCGGAGCAACTGGGCTGGCTGCGTGAGCCCGCTCCGCGATGTGAGGAACCAGCGCCGGCGTTTTCCCTAGCCAATCAGCGCTGTCGCTATGTGCTCGTGCCTTTCGCAGGTCCGCCAGGGACGGTGCCGCAACTGTCTGCCCTGTCGCTACTCGAAGACACTGTTCCCCAAGGATTGCTCGCCGGCAAAGTCGTGGTCTTAGGATTAACCGCCGCGGGGGTAGCAGACTGGGTAGCGAGCCCAGTATCGGGCGACGGCCGTCCGATCTCCGGTGCTGAGTACAACGCCAACGTCTTCAATGCGCTAATTCAAAATCGGTTGGTGGAACCTGCGCCGAGTTGGCTGACCAGGCTCCTGTGTGGACTGTTTGCGGCCTTGGCTGCTGTGCTGTTACCCAGGCTGTCGCCGAAAGCCATGCTCGGCGGTGCGTTGCTCCTAGGCCTGACCCCCTTTGTGGTTTCTGCCGTTAGCCTGTTAGCGCTGCAGCGCTATCTACCACTATCGGCTGCTGCGGTTGCCGCGCTGCTCGCCTACCCCTATTGGAGCTGGCGCCGTCACGAAATTGCCTGGCGCTATATCGATCAAGAGATGAGCAGAATTGCTGCAGTGCGTGACAGCTATGGAGTCGGAGCTTTGGCTGAGCGCACCGACTGGTCCAGTAAGGTTGAGCGCTTGGCTGAGCTGCTGGGTCTAGCGGTGGCAACGGATCCACACCCGGTGCTGGACCGTGCACTCGAGATCGACACTGAGCGCCGGCAGCTGGTGGTATTCCTCGGCGAAGCAGGGGTGCGCAAGTTGTGGCCTGACGAGTCCTCTGCTAGCACAGCGGCTGTGGGTTTTGATGAGGCTGAGCACTCTCTCATTACGCAAACCTTTGCCGAATTGAACGAAGCAGATCAGCGTGCTCAGACATTGCCAGGAGAAAGCCTCGCGGCTCGGATTCGAATCCTACGAAATGAGAATCGCCTCGTTCAATTGGGTCGCGAAACCAGCATGCAGGCGCTGGAAGAAATGACCAGCGGGGTCAGCGTAGTTTCTGCCTTGGGCGAGATACTCTTTGCCAACTCACAATTCACTTCCATGACGGACGTGCATGCTGGCACCTCAGTGTTTGCAGACCCGGACGCGCGCCGTGAGTTTTCCCAGCGTTTGCCACTACCCATCGGTCGCAACTGGTTAGAGACTTGGCGTGAGGTCAGTCGTGGACATCCGGTTGCAGGGTTCGAAAGTAAGCTGTTGGACGAGCGCTTGGTCTATGTGTCCTGCGCACCGCTGGATGTCGACGCGGCGGGCACCTGGGTGCTGACGATTACTGACGTTACTGAGATTACTACTGCGCAAAATATGCGGGAGGAGGCGCTGGCCTTCCTCTCCCATGATCTACGTTCACCCATACTGTCGGTGCTTGCACTGGTGCGTCAGGGTGCGATGACCGACCGGGACCGACAGCTCGAACGCTATGCGCAAAAAAGCCTTACCGTGTCTGAGCAGTTCCTGCAGCTGTCGCGACTCGAAAGCCAGGCCCAGGTCGAGACCTATGAGCTCGATGTTTTGAGCGTTCTGCATAACGCTTTGGATCAGGTCTATGCCCAGGCTCAGGAGGCAGAGGTTGTGGTAGATCGTTCTACCTTGGATGCCTTGCCGGAAGAGGATGTGTTTATCATGGGCAATGGTGAGCTGTTAGAGCGAGCGTTTGTGAACCTCCTATCCAATGCCATCAAGTACAGCGATGCCGATGATGTGGTGACGGTAACCGGAGAATTGAGCGCTGACTCCGTAGCCCTGTGCTTTAAGGATCAAGGCGTAGGCATTCCTACAGAAGACCTGCCGCGGTTGTTCGAACCCTACTTTCGATCATCTGAGCCGAGCCTTGCGCGGCGTAAAGGTGCGGGATTAGGGCTGCGCTTTACCAAGACAGTCGTAGAGCGGCATGGTGGTGAACTGCGGGTCGACAGTGAGTTTGGCAAAGGTTCGAGGTTCACAGTGCGGCTTCCGAGGACGCAAACGTTGAAAATTCCAGACGCTGCCGAGGCCGGCTAAACTCGCGTACAATTGTTCGCGCAAGACTTTCCAGTGCAGGCAGGTCAACGGATTTTGACAAGTCCTGTCGCAAATTTTTCCGCATTTTACGAAGGAGAGAGTCCATGACCAGTCTTACCGTTATCGAGGGCATAGGCCCTGCTTACGAAGAGAAATTGAAAGGGGCAGGCGTCAACTCTTGCGAAGAGCTGCTAGAGAAGGGCGCCACGGCGGCCGGTCGCGCTGCCATTGTTGAAGCCAGTGGCATGGACAAAGGCCGTATTTTGCGCTTCGTCAACCACGCCGATCTGTGCCGCATCAAAGGGGTTGCGGGTGAGTACAGCGAATTGCTCGAAGCGGCCGGCGTAGATACCGTGCCGGAGCTTGCCCAGCGCAATGCCGATAACCTTGCGGCGAAAATGCAGGAAGTGAACGACGACAAGAAGCTTGTTCGGTCCGTTCCGTCCGCAAAACAAGTCGCAGCTTGGGTTGAACAGGCCAAATCGTTGCCCCGAGTCATTACCCACTAGCAGTAAATCTACGCCGCTTTTGGCGGCACAAACGCAAACGAGCCTGCCCCGAGCGGGCGGCTTGTGCTGTGTTTGCTCGCTTCTAATTCATGGAGAACAACGAATGAATCGGATGACAGCGTTCATCTTTGGTGCGCTATTGGCTGCAATCAGCGTTCACACCCAGGCCGATGTAGTCACACTCTTAAACGGCGATCGCCTAACCGGAGCAGTCACGACCATCGGCGGCGGCCAGCTGTTGGTCGACACCGCTCACCTAGGCTCGATTACGGTGCCCATGGAACAGGTGGCTGGTGTGCAGAAGATTGACCCGGTGAGCTTTACCACTGCCAGCGGCGCACAGATTACTGGCGTCTTAGCCACGGAGGATGGGCGCCAAGTCATACGCACGGATGAGGGCTTAGAACCGATTTTGGTCTCAGATCTAATCCTTGCGCCGCCAGCGCCAGCGTACACTTGGACCACCAACCTCGATTTCGGCTTGGTAGTCTCAAAGGGCAACAGTGAGACAGAATCTGGGTCCTTGCACGTTGACTCGGTGTACACCCGCGGCAAAGCTGAGCATCGAGCATTTGCCTACTGGAATCGCGAAGAAGCTGAGGAGATTACTACGCGTGACACTTTAGACTCCGGCTACAACTTTCGCTGGTATTTCCGAGACAAGTGGTATGCGTTGGCGAACCTTGGCTACTTCCAAGACAAATTGAAAGACATCGATAGCCGTATCACGGTTGGCACGGGTGTGGGATACCAGTTTTTTAATACCAAGATCTCGTCGTTGTCGACCGAACTCGGCATCTCTCAGGTATTCGAAGATCTGGATGGCGAAAGCGAAAACAATCCTGCGATGCGCTGGGCCGTTAACTACAATCGATGGTTAAGCCCAGATCGGGTGAACTATTTCTATGGTCACGAAGTGTTGAAGATCCTCGATTCCGAGCGTGGCGAAATCTACAAAGCCAACACGGGTATCCGCATACACCTGAGCGACTTGTGGACAGCCCATGGGCGCGTTGACATGGTCCATGAAACCAAGCCCCCAGAAGGTAGTCATAGGACTGACCTGATCTATACCGTCGGTGTTGGTGTGGTGTTTTAGGCGTGTCGGTTCCAGCGCTTGAAGCAATGCACCGACGCATGGACTGGTATGTAGAGCAGTCCATCATCCCTTGTTGTGCCACCGTCGTTATGCGTGGCACAGAAGTGATCGACGAATATCGTACCGGCTATCTTGACTATGAAGCGCAGTCACCACTACCTGCGGACGCGATATTTCGCATGTACTCGAATACCAAGATCGTGACTGCGGTTGCGGCGATGATGCTTTACGAAGAAGGCCGCTTCGCCTTGGATGATGCGCTCGCTGACTATTTGCCGGCGTTTAAAGATCCAAAGATATTGCGCGCAGGTGCGAAATCCATCAGCGACACCGAACCTTGCCGCAGTCAAATCACCATCGCGCAGACGCTGAGCCATAGCGCCGGTTGGTCTTACGGCTTCATCGAACCGCAATCGGTTATCGATGCGGCCTACATCAGCCAAGGTGTAGACATCTTTTCCAGCTTTGATTCAACCTTGGAACAGCTCTGCGACCGGCTGGCGAGCCTTCCCCTGGCGTTTCAACCAGGTACCCAGTGGCGCTATAGCCTGGCGAGCGACGTTACCGCGCGTCTGGTGGAAGTGTTGTCAGGCCAGCGTTTCGATGCGTTTCTTGCCGAGCGAATTTTCGAACCGCTGGGTATGCGCGATACCGCCTTCTGGGTTGCGCCAGAGAAGCAGGATCGCTTCATCAACATGCCCGCGCCGGTGGATCTGTTTGACCCGATGAAGAGTGGCTTCAATCCCGGTGACGATCCGCATACGGGCCAATACTGCCAGGAGCGTGCCTTGCTTTCGGGCGGTGGCGGACTGGTCTCCAGCGTTGCTGACTACTTGGACTTTCTGCGCATGATCGTTAACGGCGGCGAGTGGCAGGGTGCGCGGTTACTGCAGCCGGAGACCCTGCGGCTGATGCGCACCAACGTGCTGGCTCCAGGGCTTGGGGTGAACTTTCCGATGTGGCACATGCCAGGAACCACCTTTGGGCTGGGCTTTGCGCTTAAAGAACGTCTTAGTGCCGATGAGCCTGCCGCTATGCAAGGTGAATATCACTGGGGTGGCATGGCGGGCACCCATACCTGGATGGCCCCCGAGGCCAATTTGACTGGGGTATGCATGACTCAGCTGATGCCGGGGTTCTGGCACCCCTTCAGCCATGAGTTCAAAGCAGCGGTTTACCAGCACTGTGCCTGAAGGGCTCAGGACGATTTGCGGATCAGTCGCGGTAGCGCCACCAGTAGGCGGCCCTGATGCACATTGAAGTCGCGGTGCTAAGGGCAATGAGTACGCTGGCGAGGTAGACGCCGGCGTCGCTGGCTTGGCTCAAGCGCGGGAACCAGCTTTGCAGCAGTGGTATGCCAATGACGAAACCCGTTAACACGAAGTAGGCGATGCCGTTGCCGCGACCTAGCCAATTGGCCCGAAGGGGTTTGCCCTGTAGCACGGAAGAATCCAGCACGTATTGCAAGAAAGCCAGTACGATCAGTGGCGCTAACCAAAGCGTAACCTGATCGGTGTACGCGCCGGCGCCAAGGCAAAGGCTAACAAACCAAGCATCGGTAGCGTGGTCAAAGACGCCGCCGGCAACGCTGCTCTGACCCGCCGCGCGGGCTACTCGACCGTCGAAATAGTCGCTTAGCGCCGCCGCGGTGAACAGCACAGCAGCCGGTACCCAATGCTGCTCCGTAATAAAAAACGCGCAGGGTAGCGCAATGAGCGCTCGGCTCAGAGTCAGCAGGTTGGCGGCAGTCAGTAGCGACGCCGTTGCATTCGACAGAGATTCACTCACGGCTGCGATGGCTGGCGCTAGAATACCGAACTTGCCCGCTTTCCGGTGCCCCCCTGGGTAGCATTGCTGAACAATTCGCTCGGGATCGCTGCGGGTCCACCTGTACAATTAAAGGAAGCTAAAACTGTGGCAGACCCAAGCGCGGACGGGGCTTGGCCCGTCGACACCTTGCCTGAGCACTGGCGCTTACCCTCCGGCAGAGTCCTACTCACCGGTGCCAATGGCCACCTTGGCCAGCGTCTGGTGCGGGCGTTGGGAAAGCGTATGCTGGTGCGCGCTCTAGTACGCAGTGAACGCGCGAAGGCCCAGGTTGAGCAAGCGGCGGCTGATACGCCAGTAGAGATACGAGTCGGGCGCTATGACGATCCTTCCGTGTTGGCAGATGCACTCACCGACTGTGAATATGCGGTGCACCTCGTCGGAATCATTAAGGAGAGCCGCAGCAACAGCTTCCACCAGGCCCATGTCGCAACCACTGCCGCCTTAGTCCAAGCTGCCACGGCCCAGGGACTTAAGCGATTGGTCTACTTGAGCATTGTCGGAGCGGATCGTGATCATGCCAACCCTGCTCTTGCCAGCAAGGCGACGGCTGAATCCTTGCTGCTTGAGGCGCCGGTACCGGCGACCATCTTTCGGGTACCCATGGTGCTTGGCGAAGGCGACTATGCAAGCGCGGCGCTTGCCGCCCGTGGCCGTTCAAAGCGTGCGCTTACCTTGCGCGCTGCAAGCCTGGAGCAACCGATCTATGCTGGAGACGTTGTGCGTGCGGTGGTGCAATCACTACTAGATAGCAGAACGGAAAATCGCTTGTTGGAGCTACCTGGACCGGAACAACTCAGTCGCGCGGCATTGATCGAGCGTGCCGGAGCCGTGTTGAATAACCATCCCGCAGTAACATCCTTGCCGGTGAGTTTGGGGCTGCTGGCGGCAGGGCTGCTTGAAAAAGTCAGCGCCAACCCGCCCATCACCCGGGCGATGCTGGGTGTGTTGGATCATGACGACACAGCAGATGGCGGTGCTGCCGCCGCCTATCTGGATTTTTCATTGGTACCGCTGAACGAGATGCTCCAGCGTTGTCTTACGGCTTAGCGTCGTTGGGTACGCGTTGCTCGAGCCAGGCGAGAATGTTCTGGGTGACGAAGTTGCTGGCATCGTGCTGCACGAAGTGACCCGCGCCGGGTACGGTGACTAGGGTGAGATCCTGTTCTACCCACTGCCAGGTGCCGTCGTGCCCACCGGGCAGGAGCGCTTGATCGTCAAGCCCGTGCATGACCAACACCGGCGCCTGTACTTTGGGTAACTGTGGTGGTTGCGCGTCTTCTGCGTCGCTCGGCAGAGCTTCGGGATTCGGGTAGTTGGCCTTGTAGTAATTGAGCATGCCTTCGAAGCTCGAGCGCTCAAATGCGGTTAGGTAGTGCATTTTCGCTGCCGGGTCGCGAACCCATCGCGCTAAACCTTCGGCGCTCAACGCGTCGTGAGCGTTGGGTTTTTGAAACTCGAACGCGTAACTGGAGTTGGCGCGCTGGGTGGGGTTGTTGGCTATTTCCCGACCGAGACCGTTTGGATGTGGCAGGTTTAGCACAATCAAGTTTGACACCAGCTCAGGCTCGAACATTGCCACGTTCCAGGCAATGAAGCCGCCCCAATCGTGGCCGACCACCACTGCCGGACCTGCATCCTCGGCATTGATCACTGCAGCCACGTCGCCTACCAGGTTCGGCGTGGCGTAGGCATCAACCCCCTCTGGCTGATCGCTGCGGTTGTATCCACGATTGTCCATGGCGACCACGCGGTAGTTTGGGGCCAGCGCAGTCATCTGCTCGCGCCAGGTGTACCAAAAGTCAGGGAAGCCGTGAATCATGACCACCAGTGGACCGTTGCCGAGAGCAACGTAATGAATTTTGACGTCGCCATTTTGCGCATAGTGATGACTCACGCGTTCGTGCAAAGGTTGCGTCGACCCGGCGTCGACGCTATTGCTGCCGGCAGGTTCAGCGCCGCTGGCGCAACCCCAGGCAAGACAAGCGTTAGTCAGGACAAACAGCAGACGAGTGTGCACGGTAAGTTTCCTCGAATCGGATTTTTGTTAGCGGCGCAGATAGCTGGGGGTTTCAGCGAATACAACGATAGAGATACGGCAGGCTGACATCCATTCGGTAGTCGATGCCAGAGTGGGTATCGTCGAATTCCTCGTAGCGATGTTTGATGCTGTATTGCGTCAGTAGAGCAGCTAAGCGGCGACTGCCAAAGTGAATATGGTATTGGTCTCGCCAACCGCAATCGATATAGATACCTCGTAGTGATCGCAGCGCTTTGCGGTGCTGTGAGATTAAATGCACTGGATCATGCTGCAACCAGGCGTCCCAGCGGCGTTGCAATAGTGCGCCAGACTCCAAGTGAAAGGGTAGGCGAAAGCCGTTGGGTGCTTTTCGGTCGGGATCATAGGTTGCAGCCATGGCCAGCATCATGAGGGTCATGATTTCGTCGCCTGAAGGTTTTTCGCTGGTCCAGATGTGTTGTAGAAAGCGAGCAACGCGGCCATCGTCCAATCCCAGCTTGAGCGCGCGATCGTCGCCTCGTGGTCGATAGCTGCCGTCTTTGCGCGTCGGCGTCGCATAGCGTGCCAGATGCGTTAGCGTGCGCGGCCAATCGCTGCGGTATACAAAGTCAAAATAGGCGTCGCCAGAGTGATTGCCGATGGCGCCCCAATACTCGCTGTAGCGCATGCCATGGATCATTGCGCCGTAGCCTCCAGAAGACTTTCCGAAACAGGCGCGGTGCGCGCTATCGGCTTTGGTTGCGAACTCTTGGTCCACAAAGGGGATGATCTCTTGGGTTAAATAGTCCGCGTAGCGGCCGATGGCGCTGCTGTTGACGTATTGGTTACCGCCAAGCGCGGTGAAGCAATCCGGAAACACAAACAGGCAGGGCCCGAGTTTGCCCTCGTGGGTCAACCGCGCCAGGCGCTCGGGTAGGTTTTCAGAAAAGCTCTGCCAGTTGGTGTGACTGTGACCTGATCCGGTATAGCCCACCAGATCGAACATGACGGGCAGGTTTCGCTTGCTATTGCGATAACCGGGCGGCAACCAAACCGTTAGCGTTCGTTCTGCAGGATCGCCAAGTGGGTTGTCCTCCAGGATTTTGGAGTGATGAGTCAGGCGCACCAATTGTCCTGCAGGCCAGGCGCTGTGTTTTTTTGCCATAAAAGCTCAGAATCTACGTCTGTTGAAGATTGCGTAGTCGCGCGCTGCTTTTTTCTACCTGTGCACCCAATAGCGTTAAAGTAGCGGGCAGCGACAACAAGATGACAGGGAGAATCCCGATGCACAACCTGAGCTACAGCTTCGATTGCTCGAGTCTGAGCGCCTGGGGGTTAGCAAGCGGCCGAAAGCTGCTGTGGTTAGCGCTGTTTGCACTGAGCGCGTGTCAGCAACAGGCGCGTACACCCGAACAGGTAGAGCCACCGCCGAAGCCTGAACTGCGGGCCGATGGCGCGCCCCTGTTACAAGGGATCGGCCCAACCGGCATGTCCATCAGCACCGAGTCTGAGACGGCACAAGCCTACTTCAATCAAGCACTCACCTTAGCTTATGGCTTCAATCACGCAGAGGCGGTGCGCTCTTTTAGAGAAGCCGCCAAGCACGATCCCACCTGCGGCATTTGCTACTGGGGTGTTGCTCTTGCGCTTGGCCCAAACATCAACGCACCGATGTCCGAGGAAGCGGTACCGGAAGCTTACGCCGCTGTGCGGCAAGCCCAGGAGCTGGCGGTGTACGAAACAGAGCGCGAACGAGCCTATATTGACGCCGTGGCAACCCGCTATTCTGAAACTGGCGATGACCGTGCAACTCTTGACCAGCTGTACTCGGGAGCAATGCAGGGTCTGGTGGAGCGTTACCCGCAAGACCTCAATGCGCGCACCCTTTACGCGGAGGCGCTCATGGACTTGGTGCCCTGGAGTTATTGGGACGCCGACGGCGCCCCTGGTCCATATACCGAAACACTGGTAAGCGCGCTCGAATCGGTCATGGCTGAAGACCCCGAACACGTTGGTGCGCTGCACCTGTATATACACGCGATGGAGCAGTTCACCCCAGAGCGCGCCGTGGCAGCCGCCGATCGGCTGGGGCCGCTAGTGCCCGTCGCCGGTCACTTGGTCCACATGCCCTCGCACATATACCTGCGAGTGGGTCGCTACCAGGATGCCGTGGTCGCCAACACCAAGGCAGCGCTTGCGGATGAAGACTACATCGCTCAATGCAATGCCCAGGGTTTTTATCCTGCCGCCTACCATCCTCATAATGTTCACTTTCTTTGGTATGCGGCGATGATGGGCGGGCGTCAAGAGCTGGCTGTCGCCACCGCTAAGCGTTTGCTCGGCAATGTGCATCTGGAGATGGCGAAACAGTTCGGCGCAATCCAGCAATTTTTGGCAGTGCCGAGCAGCACTTACGTTCGTTTCGGTCTGTGGGAGCAGGCACTCGCCGAGCCACCTCCGCCAGCCGGAGTGCCGCTGGCCACAGCCATGTGGCACTACAGCCAAGGCGTTGCCGCTGCTGCTACGGGCGACCTCCGGGCAGCCCGCAGCCAGTTGCGAACTTTGCAGCGTTTGGCGGATGAAGATGCGGTTTCGACCGTGGTGTTTCGCCCAGGCTTGCCGGTTGCCGAGACATTGTTGAGCATTGGTACAGAATTGGTCAGAGCACGCATTGCGCGGCAGGAGAAGGACGCTGGCGCTGAGCTACAAGCGCTCAATGCGGCGGTTGCGGCCCAGGACTCTCTGCCCTACACAGAACCGCCGTTCTGGCATTTTCCTGTGCGGCAAGCGCTTGGTCGAGCGTACCTGCGCCACGGTCAGCCCGATGAGGCGGCGCGTGTTTTTTCCGAAGACCTAGGCAAGTTCCCGCGCAATGGCTGGTCTCTTGCTGGGTTGATGGAAGCAGCACCCCAGGCGGACAACTTGTCAGTGCTCCAGGCGCAATTCGATGAGACCTGGCAATACGCAGATTCGGCGCCGAGCAACGGGCTCTAAGCGTTGGGTGTTCGCGCAGTTAGACGGCACTCCGCAAAGCTTGGATGCGTTCATCCAGCGGTGGATGACTGGTAAACAGCGCTCGTAGGCCCTGGCGCAAACCGCCCGTTATGCCGAACGCTGCCATTGATTCCGGTAGCGCGGGCTGCATTTGCGATGCAGCTTTGAGCCGTGCCAACGCGTTGATCATGTTCTCGCGCCCGGCCAATGATGCGCCTGCGGCATCCGCGCGAAACTCTCTGCGCCGAGAAAACCACATCACAATTGCGCTAGCCAGCAGACCGAATACCACTTCTGCTGCCATGGTGCTTAGCCAATAGCCGATGCCGAGTCCGCGTTCGTTTTTCAACACTACGCGATCGACGAAGAAGCCGACGATACGGGCGAAGAACAACACGAAGGTATTGACCACGCCCTGGATCAGGGAAAGCGTGATCATGTCGCCGTTGGCAACGTGGCCGATCTCATGGCCCAGCACGGCTTCGACTTCGGCTTTGCTCATATGCTGCAGCAGCCCGGTGCTAACTGCGACCAGCGCGTTGTTGCGATTAGCGCCCGTGGCAAAAGCGTTGGGTTGCGGTGAGTTGAAAACCGCCACTTCTGGCACGCCAATACCGGCATCCTGCGCCTGTCGGGACACCGTCTCCAGGAGCCAGCGTTCACTGGCATTGCTGGGGCTTTCGATGATCTGGGCGCCAGTGCTGCGCTTCGCCATCCATTTCGACAACGCCAGAGATACTAACGATCCACCCATGCCGATGACGGCGCAGAACACCAGCAGACTGTTGTAGTTCAGGCCCGTACCACTCTCGTCCAGGATCCGATCCATGCCGAGCAGTCGCAATGTCATGCTGGCAACGATGACGACGGCAAAATTAGTGGCGAGAAACAGCAGGATGCGCATAGACGAACCGGTTACACAGTTAACTTGATTATTGGGTTTGACTGGCTAATTTCAAGTTCGTTCGTTGGGCTGACTAGCCCTGGAGCTGGGCTGATTTGGGCGATGGTGAGTAAGTTGCACATTGTTTGCCCGCTGAAGCTAGCAGCGATGGGCTAAGTCACACGGGCTATGGGCTGGTTCACAGTCCAGAAGCCGGGGATTGAGTAACTTATCAATCCCTTTTTTGGCTTTTGCCGAGTGCCGATCAGGCCCTCGACAGGCAGCCGTTTGGCGAGAGCAAGATGTCGGACGACAGCAGCGCCGTTGCGCAGGATACGCATGTAGAGCAGCCGCGCGATCCGGTGCCTCATCAGATTGAACAGAGTAAAGAGCCCACCGAGGTGGCATCGCTGACCGCGGAGCTGGCGAAGTGGCAGGCCCGCGTGCCGAAGCTCGCCGAGGCGCTGAAAGAGCGCACGGCCGAAGTAACGGAACTCGAAGCGCAGGTTGCCGCGCTGGCCCAAGAAGGTGCTGAACGTCAGCCCAGTGGCGACAGCGGTGCCGGGGTGCGTGCCCGTGATGAACTCATTGCCGAGCTCGAAGAAAAACAGCGAACGTTGAACGAACGCAACCGGCAGGCTGCCACCGACCTACATAGCAAGACTCTAGAGCTCGAGGAGCAACAGCAGGAAGCGCTGACCTGGCGTGAGAAGTGGCAAGCGATGGCGGCCTCGCTGGATGAGCAGGCCCGCGAAACAGCAACGGTTACCGAACAGAGAGATACGGCGCAGCAGGAGAGGGATAGCGCAGCACAGCAAAGAGATGCTTCGCAACAACAACTCGAGGAGCGATCCCAGGCCTTAGCAGAACGCGACCAGCGCCTCGAATCCGCAAGCAAAGACAGCGCCGAACTGACCCAGCAGATCGAATCCCTCGAATCGCGTAATGCCAAGCTGTTCGAGACTACAGAGTTTGCGAATACACAGATCGAGTCTTTAGGCGAGAGCCTGAGCCAGCTCAAGAATCGACTTGGCGAACGAGAAGAAGCGTTGGTTTCTCTTGGCGAAGCCCATGAGGAGCAGTCCAGGCTGACTGCTGAACGACAGCGGCAGATCGAGGCGTTGGAAGCCGACCTGACGGCTGGTACGGAAGCAACCGAGCGCTTGCGCGCGGAGCATGCCGATCGGCAAGCAGTGAGCGTAGAAGAAATTCACTCGCTTAAAGAGTTAGTGGCGAACCAGGTGGCACAGCTAGAAGCTCTGGATCAGGAGGCGAATCGCCAAGCTTCTGCCGCCAAACAAACAGAACAAGCGCTGAAAGACGAATTGGATCAGACGCTGAACGCGCGCAGCACACTCACGGCTGAGCATGAACAGGCGCTGGCAACCCAGCGCACGGATCTGGAGCAAACTCTGGAGGCGCTGCGCTCGGAGAGCGAGCAAAACGCGAAGGCGCAGCAGGATGCTATCAGCGCGCTGAAGGTGGAGCATGAGCAGACCCTGGGTCAGGTCCAAGCCGACCATGTTCAAGAAATCGATCAGCTGCGTGAAGAGCGCGAACAAGAGCTGAGTGCGCTGCGAGCAGAACAAGAACAGTCGCTAGCTGCTGTTAGAGCAGAGTTCGAGCAGTCTCGAACCCAAAGCGGTGCGGAATACGATCAGACTTTGGCAGAGGTTCGTCAGGAGCACGAGCAGTCTCTGGGCGCGTTAAAGAGCGAGCACGACAACGCCCTTGCTGAGCTGGAAACTACGCACGCTCAAACTGTGGCTCAGGTGCACACGGAGCGTGAGCAAACGCTGACTGAGCTGAAAGCGGAGCATGAGGATTCTCTGGCTGCGCTAACACAAGAGCTAGAGCAATCTCGAACCCAGAGCAGCGCAGAGTACGACCAGACTTTGACAGAGATGCGCAGCAGTCATGAGCAGTCTTTGGAACAAGTTAAGGCCGAACACCAGCAGTCTATGGCAACCGTGGCGGCAGAGCATGACGCCCTTCTTGCAGAGGAGCGGACGGCTCACGAAGCAGCGTTGCAATCACAGACCAGCGCAAGTGCTAGTGACCTTGCGCAGCAGAACACTGAACGGGCAGCAGAGCTGCTTAGTCTGGAGCAGTCGTTCGCCGCACAGCTGCAGTTTGCCCAGCAGACCAGTGAAGCGAATGAGCAGCAGCTGGTTGAACAAGAGCACAAGCTGCAGATGCAACTGGAACGCCGCAGCGGCGATATCGCCCATCTGGAAGCGGAGCTACAAGCGTTGGCGGAAAGCCTGCAAAGCGTCCAGAACGAAGCGCTGGCCGAGCAACAAGAGCGGTCCGCTGCCGAGGCGCAAGCCGAAGCGTTACAAGCTGAGTTGGCAGCGGCGGTAAGGCAGCAAGAGGCCGCCGAAGCTCAGGCTGAAGCAGCCGCAACAGCCCAGGCACAAGCTGAGGCAGAAGCGCACAGTGCCGGCGAGCGAGCGCAATCCAGTCAGGACATGGCAGGCACGACCCAACAAGAGGCGGCTGCGGCCTTAGATGAGGCGCGCGGCATTCGCCAAGCGGCGGATGAAGCGCTAGCACTGGCGCAAGAGCAAATCGAAAGGACACTGACGGAGAAAGCTGCAGCGTTGGCCGATGCCGATGCGGCAATCGCTGATGCCGACGCAGCCAAAGCAGATGCGGATGCGGCGAACAACGAAGTCCGAATGGCCATGGCCGCGGCAGAATCTGCACATACCCAGGCAGAGTCCGCGGCGCAATCATTGGCGACCTTGCGAGCCGAGCTTGCCGATCTGCAACAGGCGCAGCAAGCAGAGCTCGAAACCCTGGGCGGTCAGCACCAATCTGAACTCAGCAGCCGCGATGCAGATCAGGCAGCGCTGCGGCAGCAGCTTACCGATCTGGAAGAACAACTTGAGAGCCAACGGCAGGCCCAGTCCGGTAGGCACGAGGCCGAGCTTGCGGCTTTGCACGAAGAGCTGGCAGCTGCTCGCCGTGATGCCCAACTGCAGATCGAACAGCTACGCAGTAGTGGCGATGAGGAAGTGGCTGCTCGGGATTCGGTCAGTGAAGGATTACGAGAGCGCATTACCCATCTTGAGCAGCAACAGCGAGAGCAGCATGAGGAGATGGACCGTGCTTGTACCGCACTGGAACAAGAGTGCGAAGCCTCTCGCAGCGAGCTAGCACAGGCGGAACAGTCGCTCGCCGAACAAAATCAGCAGCGCCAGCAGCTCACTGAGCGCTTGCGCGAACTCGAAGAAAAGCTCAACTACAGCGAAGCGTCTGATAGCAAGCTGAACTCGCTTCGGGAAGAGTATAAGACGATCAGACTGGAGCTGGAGCGCGCACGAACTGTGGCGCAGGAAGTCGAGTCCATGGAACAAGCGCTGCAGGCGTCTGAGTCCAACCAGCAACAGCTACAGGCCCAGCATGATGAACTGCTGGAAGAACGCGCCCAGCTGCGCGATGCGCTGGAGCGACAAGCGGCTGAAGCGGGTACAGACCTGCAAGAGCGGGTAACCATTGCCGCGCTCGAGGCGCAGCTGGCGCAATTGGATGAAGTCACAATAGAGCGCGACAGTTACGTGGCCACTGTGATGAACCTGGAAGACGAGCTGCAGGCGTTCAAGCGCCAAGCTCACGAGCCGCGCAGCGGCGGTTCGACTGACGACGCTGGTGATCACAGCGCCGAGATGCGGCGTCTAGAAGAGCTGGTCCGTGAACGCACAGAGGAAGCCAACCGCTTACGTTGGCAGCTGAACCTCAAAGAAGAATCCGAACAACATACGTCAGCAGCAACCGAAGGCGGCGCCGGTGGCGACAAGATGCTGCTGGTACTCAACCAGCAGTTGCAAAATGCACAACAAGAAAACCAACGGCTAGCGGCCGAAGTGCGGCGCTTGAGTAGCAATGATCCGGAGCCACGCGCGGTAGCCCAGCCGCCAACTGCCGCTGTTGCTGATGATCTGACTCGGATCAAAGGCATTGGCGACAAATTGGCACAGCAGCTGTCTGAGGCGGGCATTGTTTCTTTCGCCCAGATCGCCGAGTTAGCTCGCCAAGATTTCGAAGCTGAAGGGCACCCGCTCTACAACCACCGTGCCCGCATCGTCCGGGACGAGTGGATCAGTCAGGCAGGCGAACTGTTGGCTTAAGAAGCCTGGCGGCAGCGCCTTCGAGCAGCGTTGGCGGGCTTGTCGGATGATCTGTAAAGGTGCTTTTGAATTATAAGCAAGTTGTTTATAGTTCCGCCGTCTCAGCGGGAACTGGATGTCCGTGGCAGCAGTGTACGACGCACTCGATCAGCACAATCGAAAGAACGCTTCTAAGCCGCACAACTCGGCCCAATCCCAGGGGCCCGAGGCGCGCCGATCTGGTGATGAGCGGCGGCAAAGTCCCGATCGACGCCGCAGCTCACGGGGCCTGTATGAGAATCGCGCGCGCCGCGAAGGCATTGTCGATGACCGCCGGCGGCAGCAGCGACGAGAGCGGCGAATGCGATTTATGGCACAATGCACGCTGTTATCTCGACTGCTAGGACCCTTTAAGTCCAGTCATTAACGGGGCGCTACGTCCCTCCTCCGAGATCTCGTAGGCTGCTCGAAAGAGCGCATTGGCCCGTTATGGTCCACTGAATGGTTAATTGGAGTTTCTGATGTTGTTTCGCTGTTGTTTTTGTGCCTTATTCGTGCTGTTTGCGCAGCCGTCTGTGGCTGCTGATGCCCAGGCCGGGCAGGCTGCCTATGCCGTATGCGCCGCTTGCCATGGACCGGATGGTGCGGGAAACCAAGCACTGAACGCGCCAAAAATCGCGGGTCAGGAAGCCTGGTATCTCACGCGGCAGATGCAGGCATTCATTGCTGGCCATCGCGGTACGGCCAATGGCGATGTGCCAGGCATGCAGATGCGACCCATGGCAATGGCGGTGTCAGACGCTACAGCCCAGGCCAACCTCGCGGCTTATATCCAGTCTTTACCAAGCGTTAAACCAGCCGCCAGCGTCGCCGGTGATGCAGCCAAAGGGCAGGCAGCCTATGCCGTTTGCGCGGCTTGTCATGGCCAGCAAGCAGAAGGCAATGAGCAGCTTGGTGGGCCGCGTTTGGCAGGCATGGACGACTGGTACCTGGTGCGCCAAATTCAGAACTATCAGCAGGATCTGCGCGGCTATCATGCAGAAGACATCTTCGGTCGGCAGATGAAGCCCATGGCGGCAACGCTTGCCACAGAGCAAGCCATTATCGACGTAGTCGCCTTTATCAACAGCCTGGACTAGCGTTGAGCGCGCGGCTGCTGGTTGATCTTGCAGCGCTGCGCGCCAACTATCGAGCGCTGTGCGCTGTGGCAGATGAGGTTGCTGCGGTGGTTAAGGCGGACGCTTACGGTTGCGGTGTGGGTCCAATTGCCCAGACCCTTGCCGATGCCGGCTGCAAGCACTTCTTTGTAGCCACCTGTGCCGAGGCCCTGGCATTGCGCCGGGTGCTGCCGCAGACAAACATCTACGTCTTCGAAGGTCCACTGGCGGATACCGCTGCAGCGCTGGCAGCGGCAGCGATTGTTCCGGTGGTGAATCACGAGCAACAGCTGCAGCATTGGGCCCCCTTTCGGGAACACGCCATCGCTGTCGCCGTAGACACTGGCATGGCGCGCCTGGGGTTCGATCCACAGGATCTGCAGCCGGAGTTGTTGCGGGGCTTTCTGCCTGTGCTGCTACTGACCCATTTTGCCTGTGCCGATGAACCCGATGATGACCTCAATGCGCAGCAGTTGGCGCGGTTCGCAAAGGTGCAGGCGCGTTTTCCCGACTTGCCTGTGAGTTTAGGCAATTCAGCCGCAACCCTGAGCGCTCAAGTGCCCACGCTGGGCCTGGCGCGGCCAGGGATCGCTCTGTATGGCGGTGCGCCTTTTGTGCACGCCGATTCGCGGCTGGCACCGGTGGCGGCGCTGCAGGGCCAGATCCTGCAGATTCGCCGCGTTGCTGCTGGTGCTAGCGTTGGCTACGGCGCCACCTGGAGCCCAGCGAGCGAAAGCCGGGTCGCCATTGTTGGCCTGGGTTACGCTGATGGCCTGCGGCGAACCCTATCTAACTTAGGCTCGGCGATCGTTGCCGGACAGAGAGTGCCGATCGTTGGCCGTATATCCATGGATTTAACCCACTTAGATGTGACCCAGGCCCAAGCTCGGGTCGGTGACTGGGTAGAGTTCTTCGGCCCGCAGTTGGCGATCGGCGAAGTGTCGGCGTTGTTGCAGACCATCGACTATGAAGTGCTCACCAGCATTGGCTCGCGAGTTCGGCGGATCTACAGCGATCCCACCAGCACCTGAATTCTGCTGTTGGCAGCGCCCGCTAATTCAGCCGGCCCACCGGCAGTTGTGTGCGCTTGGTAACCGTACGTAGGGCGAAGCTCGAGTGCACTCGATCGACGCCTGGCAAGCGGGTTAGGAACTGACTGTGCAAACGCTCGTAGTCTCTGGCATCCGCGACGATTACCCGTAGCAGATAATCGGAATCGCCAGACATGAGATAGCACTCCATAACCTCCGGCAGGTCCGCAACCGCGGCCTCGAATGACTGCAAATCGCTCTGCTGTTGGCTCACCAGGGTGATTCTGACAAAGACGTTGTCTGGGTAGCCAGCCTGCTCTTGATCCAGGATCGCGACGTAGCCACGGATCAGGCCGCTATTTTCCAGCCGTCGAACCCGGCGCAGACACGCGGACTCGCTCAGCTGTGCGCGCTCAGCCAGACCCTGATTGGTGATTCTGCCGTTGGTCTGAATGGCTTCCAGAATTTTGCGGTCAGCCCGATCGATCAATTGGAAAATTCCGTGTATTAGACCTTTAGCGCAATATTATATCGAAAATTGTGCATAAATCCGCAGAAAATGTTGACTTGACAGGTTGCCCCGCTCTTATTTGCAAACCTCCTGCGGTCTAAATTCACTATGCTTGAGCCCTGCACCTAACCTCCCAGCGGAGTCCTAGACATGCGTATTGGCGTCCCAAAAGAAATCAAAGTGCACGAGTACCGGGTTGGACTAACCCCGGCGTCAGTGGCGGAGCTGGTGGCCCTTGGCCACCAGGTAACCATCGAGCAAAATGCCGGTGCGGCCATCGGCTTTAGCGATGCTCTGTACCAGCACGCGGGTGCTGAGATTGGCGATGTTGAGGCTGCTTTCGCGGCAGAGCTGGTGGTGAAGGTGAAAGAGCCTCAGCCTGAGGAGTGCCGGCGCTTTACAGAAGGGCAGGTGCTGTTTACCTATCTGCACCTAGCCGCCGACAAGCCCCAGGCTCAAGCGCTGATGGAATCCGGGGTTACCGCCATTGCCTACGAAACGGTGGTAGGCGAAGACGGCAGATTGCCGTTGCTCATGCCCATGAGTGAAGTGGCTGGCAGGATGTCGATTCAGGTGGGCGCCGTGGCATTGCAGATGGCCAGTGGTGGTCGCGGTACCTTGCTTGGCGGCGTACCCGGCGTTGCCCCGGGCAAAGTCGTGATTCTTGGCGGCGGTATCGCCGGTACCAATGCCGCGGTCATGGCGGTGGGAATGCAGGCGGACGTCACCATTTTAGATCGCAGCGTGTCGCGGCTGCGCTGGCTAAATGACCGATTCGCTGCTCGAGCCACTGTCTTGATGGCCAATCTCGAGAGCGTCCGCAGTCAGGTGCTGGGCGCGGACTTGGTGATTGGCGCTGTGCTCACCCCGGGAGCGGCCACGCCCAAGCTGGTCAGCCGGGAGATGGTGCAGAAGATGGCTAACGGCGCTGCCATGGTGGACATTTCCATCGATCAGGGTGGGTGTTTCGAAACCAGCAAGCCGACCAACCATGCTGATCCGACTTTCGTTGTCGATGGGGTCGTGCACTACTGCGTGACCAACATGCCAGGCGCGGTGGCGCGAACCTCTACTCTCGCGCTGAATAATGTCACCTTGCCCTATGTCAGTACCTTGGCCGGACTTGGCTGGGAGAAGGCTTGTGCTGCGGATCCTGGCCTGAGTTTGGGACTGAACGTGCATGCTGGGGAGATTCGGCACGAAGAGGTTGCACTGGCTTTGGCGCTGCCGTTTCATGAGGCAAAGTAGTCGGAGCTAGCCATGGCCGATCTGTTGCACAACGAGTTTGCACCGGACTCAATCGAGTCCCGGGACCTACGCCACCTGTTGCACCCAACCACTAATCTGGCAACTCATCAAAGGGTTGGACCTGGCGTACATGTGCGAGCTGAAGGTGCGTACCTATGGGATAACAAAGGTACGCAGTACATCGAGGGCATGGCGGGTCTCTGGTGCACTGCGCTTGGTTACGGCGAGCCGGAACTGGCGCGGGTTGCCGAAGCACAGATGCGACAGCTGAACTATTCCCAGCTGTTCGGCGGTAAAACCAATGAGCCCAGCGTTCTGCTTGCAGAAAAGCTCAAGGCCATGGTGCCGATGGATGCAGGGCGGGTGTTTTTTGGGTTGTCTGGCAGCGATGCGAACGATACCCAAATGAAGCTCATGTGGTACTACAACAACGCCATTGGCCGACCACAGAAAAAGAAGATCATCAGTCGCTTGCGCGGCTACCACGGTGTGACCGTAGCGTCGGGTTCATTGACCGGCTTGCCTGCGTACCACCAACAATTCGATTTGCCCATTGCTGGCGTCTTGCATACCGATGCACCGTTTTACTATCGCGGCGCTGAGCCTGGCGAGACTGAAGCGGCGTTTACCGATCGACTGGTAAGCAACCTTGCGTCCCTGATCGAGCGGGAAGGGGGCGATACCATCGCCGCCTTTATTGCCGAACCCGTGTTAGGTGCGGGTGGCGTTATCGTGCCGCCACCGGGTTACTACGAAAAAGTCCAACAGCTGTTGGACGCTCACGACATCCTCTTTATCGACGATGAAGTGATCTGCGGCTTTGGACGCACCGGTGCGCCCTTTGGCTGTCAGACGATGAACATCACGCCGACCACAATGAGTTTAGCCAAGGCAATCTCGTCGGCCTATCTACCCATCTCAGCGGTGATGCTGCCAGAGTCTATGTACGAGGCCTTCGTCGATCAGTCAGCATCCCTAGGTAACTTCAGCCACGGATTTACCTATTCCGGGCACCCGGTGTGTGCGGCTGTGGCGTTGCGCAATATTGAGCTGATGGAGGAGCGGGAACTGTTTGCCCATGCGGCAACGGTCAGCGAACCGTTCCAACACCGTCTGCGCGGGCTGGCTGAGCACCCGCTGGTGGGTAACGCCCGAGGGGTCGGCATGATTGGGGCGGTGGAGCTGGTAGCGAATAAAGACAAGAAGACGCCCTTTGAGCCAGCCCAGGGCGTTGGTCCGTACTGCATGGCCCAGGCAGAAGCAAATGGCCTGTTGATCCGAGCACTGGGCGATACCGTGGCCTTTTGCCCGCCGTTGATTGTCAGCGAGGACCAGGTGCATGAGATCTTTGACAAGTTTGAACGCGCGCTACAGGCAACCCTTGAGTACCTGAGCTAAGCTCAGGGAATGAAAGCATCCGACCTGTTTGTGCGCTGCCTCGAAAACGAGGGCATTGAATATATCTTCGGCGTCCCTGGCGAAGAAAACGCAGACTTCATGATGTCGCTGGAGACATCTAAGAGCGTGCGTTTCGTTTTGACCAGGCATGAACAAGGCGCAGCCTTTATGGCCGAGATCTATGGGCGTCTCACGGGCAATCCGGCAGGTTGTCTCGGAACGCTGGGACCTGGTGCTACCAACCTTATTACCGGCGTCGCTGATGCCAACATGGACCGAGCTCCAATGCTGGTGCTGACCGGGCAAGGCGCCACCACTCGCCTGCACAAAGAGTCTCATCAGGTCATGGACGTGGTAGAGATGTTCGATCCAGTGACCAAGTGGGCGGAGACGGTTCGCCAACCCAACACGATTCCCGAGCTGGTTCGCAAAGCGGTCCGCTTAGCGCGTACCGAAAAACCGGGTGCGGTGCACCTGGAGCTGCCTGAAGACCTAGCCAAAGAAGACACCGATGCTGTGCCTTTGGAGCCGCGACGTTTCCGTCGTGCAGTTCCCGACGACCAGGTGGTCGATAAAGCGTTTGCTCTAATACAGCGTGCGCGGCGACCGATCATTCTTGCCGGCAACGGCTGTATCCGTCGTCGCGCCAGCGCGCAGTTACGGACGTTGTGCGAACAAACCGGCATTGGCGTCATCAGCACTTTCATGGCCAAAGGCGCGGTAGACATGGACGCAGACTACTGTCTGTACACCGTCGGCTTAGGCACCAAAGACATCACTAACCTGGCATTGGACCAGGCTGACTTGGTGATTGCACTAGGCTTCGACATGGTCGAGTACCATCCGAGTCTGTGGAACCCGCAGCGCAACAAAGTCATTATCCATGCGGACTTTCTACCATCTGAAATAGATGAATATTACGATCCGCAGGTGGAAGTCGTGGGGGATCTCGCCCACTTTTTGTGGATGCTCAACGAGCGGGTTAACGACGCGCAAGGGTTCAATTTCGATTTTACCGAACAGCATCAGGTGCGCGAGCGAATGTCTGATGAGCTTCGCGAATATGCAAACGATGATCAATCCGGAAGCATCCGTCCGCAAAAAGCACTGTGGGACGCGCGCGCTGTGCTTGGACCGGAGGACGTCCTGTTATCCGACGTTGGCGCCCACAAGATGTGGATCGCTCGCCACTATCATTGCCACGAGCCGAACACTTGCCTCATTCCTAACGGTTTTTGTTCCATGGGGTTTGCTTTGCCAGGCGCGATGGCAGCGGCGTTGGTGCACCCCGAGCGTCGAATCTTGGGCATTGCCGGTGACGGCGGCTTTTTGATGAACGTGCAGGAAATGGAGACGGCTAAACGCTTAAACCTAAACTTCGTCATGATGGTCTGGGAAGACGGTGGCTATGGTCTCATCAAGTGGAAGCAACACAACGAGTTCAAACGCCATACGGATTTATCGTTCGGCAACCCTGACTGGCTAGGCTTGGCTGCTGCCTTCGGCTGGCACGGGCACTACTGCAGCGACAGTAGTGCACTGGCGAGCACCCTGGAAGCAGCGTTTGCCCAAGCGGGTCCCAGTTTGGTGGTCGTGCCCGTCGACTATCGAGAAAACCCCAAGCTCACAGAAAAGCTCGGCCAGATAACGGCCACGATCTAACGCTCTATTGCACAGGTTCTGCATGTATTTGCAGAACAACGACGCGCTAGGTGAGTCGGTGTCGCAACATTTGCCGTTTATGCTGAATCTTGTTTCTTGCAACAGGCAACAGCATGGCGTTGAGCATTTCCTCCGCGAGCAGCGATCGAATTTCGTTGCGCTTCATCATCGTTGCAGGCTTGGCCTTGGCGCTTTTAGTGCCGTTGCTATTGGTAGGCGGTGTCGCCGAGGAGCGCCAAAGCTATTACCAGCAGGTCGTTGCCGACATCGCCCAGAGCTACGGTCACGGGCAAACACTGGTAGGCCCGATTTTGGTGATCCCAGCCTACGACCGGATCACCGAAGAAGACGCCAACGGGTTAACCCGAGTTCGGAGCGTTGCGACCCAGCATGTTGTCTTGCCGGAGCAGCTGCAGGTGACTACCAAGGTGCAGCATCAGTATCGGCATCGCGGTATCTATCAGGTGCCGGTCTATGTCGCGGATCTAGAGTTGCAAGGTGCGCTGCCGAAGATCGATGTGGCGGCGATAGAGAGTCAGCACGAACGAGTTGTGTGGCAGGACGCCTTCGTCGCACTCGGCATTTCAGACACCCGTGCGATCTCCAACAATTCGCGCTTTGTTCTCGGTGAGCGACAGTTTGAACTCTCGCCTGGTACCGGCTTGGATTGGTTGGCCCATGGGGTGCGCGTGCCCCTAGCTCAGGTTTACCCGGACACCAGCGCTGCTGACAGCAAGGCCCTGGCAGGGGGTTGGCAGCTAGCGCCGAGCGAGCAGGGGCCTAGCTACTCCGCTGCTGAATTTTCGCTGGCCCTGCGCTTGGCGGGTACCGAGCAGTTGGCTGTGGTGCCGGTGGGAGATCAAACTCAGATCGAAATGCTCGCCAGCTGGCCCCACCCAAAGTTCGAAGGCAACTTCTTGCCGCTGGAATACGACATTAGCGCTGAAGGATTCACAGCGCGGTGGGCTGTTAGCGCGCTGGCTCGCGGCGTTCCCCAGAGCTTTTCGGCAAGGGCCGAGCGCATGGGGTTTGTGCACCAGAGCGCGGGTGTCTCGTTGTACGAGCCGGTCACCCAGTACACCACTGTGGATCGCGGCTTGAAGTATGGCGTGCTCTTCATCGCCCTAACGTTTCTTGCGGTGTTGTGCTTCGAGTTGTTAACCGGTGCTCGTCTGCACCTGGTGCAGTACGGGGTCATCGGGCTGGGTCTGGTGTTGTTCTACTTGGTGCTGTTGTCGCTGTCCGAGCACCTTGGCTTTCTGATCGCCTACCTGCTAGCCACAGGGGTAATTGTGCTGATGCTTGGCGCGTACGCCCGCAGCGTTACCCGCAATATTACGATGGGGCTAGGTTTTGCGCTGTTGCAAGCTGTTCTCTACTGGATCCTGTATGTGCTGCTCAAGCTCGAGGACTACGCGCTGCTGACCGGAACCAGCGTTCTGGTAGTGGGCTTGGCAGCGCTGATGTTCGTGACTCGCGGCCTCAACCGAGACAGCACAGAAGAAATCTGAGTGCTACCATGGCCCCGCGACACGGGTCAGGGTACAGGGGTTGTAGCGCCCAATGGGCACATTGGAAAGTCAGATCAGAACGTCGAGCGAGACGTTTGCGCATAACGCTGCGCATCATCGGGCCCTGGCAGGGCAACTGCGGGAGTTGGTTGCTCAGATTGCGCAAGGTGGTGATGAGCGATCTCGGGAGCGTCATCTCGCCAGGGGCAAGCTGCTACCTCGAGATCGAGTGGAATTTTTGCTGGATCCAGGCACAGCCTTTCTAGAGATCGGCCAACTGGCCGGCCACGAGCTCTACGAAGACATCGTGCCAGGCGCTGGCATCATCACCGGCATCGGTACCGTTTGCGGCACTCAGTGCGTGGTGGTCGCCAACGATGCCACCGTTAAAGGTGGCACCTACTATCCCATTACGGTGAAGAAGCATCTGCGCGCACAACAGATCGCCCAGGAAAACGCGTTGCCCTGCGTGTACTTGGTTGATTCGGGTGGGGCGTTTTTACCGATGCAAGACGAGGTATTTCCCGACGCCGATGATTTCGGCCGAATTTTCTATAACCAAGCGCACATGTCTGCTGATGGTATTGCCCAGATTGCTGTGGTCATGGGATCTTGCACGGCGGGTGGCGCCTATGTGCCAGCGATGTGCGATGAGTCCATCATCGTGCGCAATCAAGGCACCATATTTTTGGGAGGCCCGCCGCTGGTGAAGGCCGCCACCGGCGAGGTTGTGGACGCAGAATCGCTCGGCGGCGGCGATGTGCACAGCCGCAAGTCCGGCGTTACCGACTATCTGGCCGCCGACGATGAACATGCGTTGCAGCTGGCCAGAGAGATCGTAGCCCACAGCCATGTGCGCTACAAAGAGCAAGTTGTGCGCCAGGAATCTCGGCCGCCGCGCTATGCGAGCGAAGAGATCTACGGCGTTTTGCCAACCGATTCTCGTACTCCGGTAGATGTGCGTGAAGTCATCGCCCGTCTGGTCGATGGATCGGAATTTGATGAGTTCAAAGCGCTCTACGGTGACACACTAGTCTGCGGCTTTGCCCACATCGATGGCTATCCGGTGGCGATCTTGGCCAACAACGGTATCTTGTTCAGTGAGTCAGCGCTAAAAGGTGCGCACTTCATCGAAGTGGCTGATCGTCGCGGTATTCCGCTGTTGTTCTTGCAGAACATCACCGGCTTCATGGTCGGTCAAAAATACGAAAACGGTGGCATTGCTAAAGATGGCGCCAAAATGGTCACTGCAGTTGCTTGTGCCCGAGTGCCGAAACTGACGGTTGTCATTGGTGGCTCTCACGGAGCGGGAACATATGCCATGTGCGGGCGCGCCTATGGCGGACGCATGCTTTGGACCTGGCCGAATGCGCGGGTTTCCGTCATGGGTGGAGAGCAAGCGGCCCATGTATTGGCCACGGTCCGTCGAGATGGCGCCGAGGCTCGAGGCCAGACTTGGCCAGAGTCTGAGCAACAAAGCTTTATGAGTGACATTCGGCAACAGTACGATCACCAAGGCCACCCGTACTACTCCAGCGCCAGGCTTTGGGACGATGGCGTGATTGATCCAGCCGACACTCGCACAGTACTGGCGTTAGCGCTGGCTGTGACAACGCGGGAGCCGCTACAACCGCGTAGCCGCTTCGGCGTGTTCAGGATGTAACGGTGTTCGATACGCTACTGATCGCCAATCGGGGTGAGATTGCTTGCCGCATCATTCGCAGCGCCAAGCGCCTAGGCGTAAGAACCGTCGCCGTCTACTCTGAGGTGGATGCAGGCGCGTTGCATGTAGAGATGGCAGACGATGCCGTGCTCATCGGCCCGGCGCTGGCTTCGGACAGCTACCTCAATATTGATCGACTGTTGGCTGCAGCTCGACGCGCGGGCGCCCAGGCTGTCCATCCTGGTTATGGTTTTTTGTCCGAGAACTCAGCGTTTGCCGATGCGGTTACCGCATCTGGGCTGGTGTTCGTAGGACCCAGTGCTGAAGTCATTGAAACCATGGGTTCAAAGATCGCCGCGAAAAACACCGTTGCCGCTGCGGGCACGCCTGTGGTGCCCGGGTATCGCGGGGATGATCAGTCGTCAGAGCGATTGCTCGCCGAAGCACAAGCCATGGGCTTTCCATTGCTCATCAAGGCATCAGCTGGGGGCGGTGGCAAAGGCATGCGCATCGTTACTGCGGAGTCAGAGTTCGAGACGGCCCTCGCTGCGGCTCAGCGCGAAGCGAAGGCAGCGTTTGCTGACGATCAAGTGCTACTTGAACGCTACCTCACAGAGCCAAAGCACCTAGAAGTACAGATACTCGCCGACCAGCACGGCAATACTTTGCACCTGTTCGAACGTGACTGTTCTCTGCAGCGTCGCCATCAAAAGGTGGTTGAGGAAGCGCCGGGTCCCCGGGTTGGCGATAAGCTGCGCAGCAGGCTAGGGGAGGCAGCTGTGCTGGCAGCCCGCGCAGTGGACTACACCGGTGCGGGCACTGTCGAGTTCATTGCCGAGGGCGACAACTTCTATTTTATGGAGATGAACACGCGCTTACAGGTTGAGCATCCGGTGACCGAAGCGATCACCGGGCTCGATTTAGTGGCCTGGCAGCTGCGCATCGCGGCTGGCGAAGCACTGCCGTATCGACAAGAGCAGATGCGGCAGGTAGGTCATGCGATCGAAGTGCGGCTGTATGCAGAAAATCCGCAGCGCAAGTTTCTGCCGTCAAGCGGTACTTTGACCCACGTTGCGTTGCCAGATTCGGTTCGGGTGGATGCAGGGATACGTAGCGGCGATCAAGTCACCCCACACTACGACCCCATGCTCGGCAAACTGATTGCGCACGGTAAAGACCGGGAATCCGCTCGCCGGCAATTGCATGCAGCGCTCAGTCGAACCCAGCTTGTTGGCGTTGCGCACAACGTTGACTATCTGCGAGCAGTGCTTGCCAGCTCAGCGTTTGTCGCGGGTGACTACACCACCAGCACGCTGGAGCAACAACACGAACAGCTCGCTGCGCCGCCGTTGCAGAAAGAATTAGACGTTGCGCTGATCATCGCCGCGCTCGCAGACGCGGGTGCTCAAGTTGGCGGCGATGTCTGGCACAACGCCTCTGGCTTTCGCTTGAATCAACCCGCGCACCAGGTGGGCGGCTGGGTTGTGGGCAAAGCTCGTTCGACCGTGCGTCGGCAAGGGGACTGTTTCCAGGTCGATGGCCGCAGCTACAGCCTAAGCGAACTGCAAATTAACTCCGCTGATGCAGCAGCAAGCAACTCTCCGCTGCAGATTAGTGTGCTGTTGGATGACCGCTTGGTTCGAGCCGAGGCGCTATTGGTCAATGATGACTGGTACGTGTTGCGCGACGGCGCGACTACTTTGGTGCAACGTTATCGGGCGGTACTCGACGATCAGGCCTCCGGACTCGGCAATGAGGTGATTGCCCCCATGCCCGGCCAGGTCATTGCGCTGCTGGTCGGCACTGGTGATCAGGTTCATGTGGGGGACGCAGTAGTGGTGATGGAAGCGATGAAAATGGAGCATACCCTCACGGCCCCCTGTAGCGGCATGGTGGCAAGTATTCACATTGGCGTTGGTGACAAAGTCTTGGACGGTCAGGGGCTGGTTGCTGTCGAGCCAGCAGCAACGTCGGAGTCGTCTTCGCCCGGAGAAAACTAACATGATTGACGCGCAGGATTTCGACTTCGGACTTGGTGAAACGTTGGACATGTTGCGCAGCTCTGTGGCCGCTTTCGCTGCAGCGGAAATTGCGCCATTAGCCGCTGAGGTTGATCAAACTAACCAGTTTCCCCGGACCTTATGGCCGAAACTAGGAGAGATGGGGCTGCTCGGCGTCACTGCGGAGGAGGCTTATGGTGGCGCCGGGCTGGGTTACCTAGCTCACTGTGTGGTCATGGAAGAGATCTCTCGAGCCTCAGCGTCTGTTGGCTTGTCATATGGCGCGCACTCTAACTTGTGCGTTAATCAGATTCGTCGTTTCGGAACCGATGCGCAGAAGCAACAATATTTGCCAGCACTGATTAGCGGCCAGCATCTCGGAGCACTGGCCATGAGCGAGCCTGGTGCTGGCAGCGATGTCGTCAGCATGAAGCTGCGGGCTAGCGCCGATGGCGACGACTATGTATTGCGTGGCAACAAAATGTGGATCACCAACGGTCCAGGCGCAGATACGCTCGTGGTGTATGCCACGGTGGATCCGAGCCTCGGACCCAAGGGCATCACAGCGTTTCTGATCGAAAAAGACATGGCCGGCTTCAGCACCGCGCAGAAGCTCGACAAGCTGGGGATGCGTGGCTCGGATACCTGCGAGCTGATCTTTGACGACTGCCGTGTCTCCAAGTCCCAAGTGTTGGGCGGGGTGGGTGAAGGGGTAAAAATCCTCATGAGCGGCTTGGACTATGAGCGGGTGGTGCTGGCGGCGGGTCCGCTCGGCATCATGCGCGCATGCCTGGATGTGGTGTTGCCCTACGTGCATGAGCGGGAACAATTCGATGCGCCCATAGGCAGCTTCCAGCTCATGCAGGGCAAGGTGGCTGACATGTACACCGTCATGAACGCGGCCCGCTCCTATGTCTATGCGGTAGCCCGCGCTTGCGATTCCGGACGAACCACGCGCTTCGACGCGGCCGCCTGCATTCTTTACGCGGCTGAGCAGGCAACGCTCATGGCCAGTCAAGCGGTGCAGGCTTTGGGTGGGGTCGGCTATACCAGCGATTACCCCACCGGGCGCTTGCTGCGAGACGCAAAACTCTACGAAATCGGCGCTGGGACCAGCGAAATCCGCCGCATGTTGATCGGTCGAGAGCTATTTAACGCCACCTGACTGCCGCTTTTACGCCAATGGCAGGCGCCTCTCCAGGCCGCTATAATTCGCGCCCACGCTTCGACGCGAGATTCTCGGTGTTCAAATTTTGGTCTGCTAAGTTCAATGTTTCCGTCCTCTTAGGGCTGCTGTTAGTGGGTGTGGCCGTTGCCGTCCCGCCGGGTACGGACGAGGAAATTCGGGAGCGCCTGCAACCCTTTGGCAGCCTCTGCCAGGCAGGAGAAGAATGTGGTAGCACCGTCGCGGTGGCAGCGTCTGGTCCACTGTCTGGTGAAGAGGTGTACAACAAGTTCTGCTTTGCGTGTCATACCGCTGGGGTTGCGGGTGCACCCCTGTTTGCCGACGCTGGACAGTGGGCGCCGCGGATCGATAAAGGCCTAGAAGTTCTTTACGAAAGCACGGTCAACGGCATCAACACGATGCCCGCCAAGGGCACCTGCATGGGCTGTAGCGATGAAGAGCTGAAAGCTACCGTAGATTTCATGCTCTCCAAGGTTCAATAAGACGTTTGGCCTGGCATATCTAAGCCGTTTTCCCAGTCCAGTTGGCGGAAGCTAAACGCTTCGCCTATATGGCCTGCGTCAATCTGCGAGCTTTGCGCCAGATCTGCGATGGTGCGGGCCACCTTTAACAGCCGATGATAGGCTCGTGCTGACAGCGTGCGCTGCTCAGCGATCTGGGCGAGTAGACGTGAAGCCTCCTTGCTCAAGGCTGAGCGATCGTGTTGGTAGTTCAGCTCGGCATTCAACAAACCTTGCCGCTCGTGCTGAATGGCCTGAGCCTCGGCCACTTGGGTGGCGAATGCCTGCTGCTGATCAAAAACTACTTCGCTTTGGGTTCGTGAGGCCGTTTGCGCCAACAGCAGTGCTTGGGGAACGGGTGGTACCGCCACTTGTAGATCGATGCGGTCGATGAGGGGCCCGGAGATACGGGCCTGGTAGGCGCGTACTTTGGCTGGCGCGCAGCGACATTGCTCACTCGAGCAATACCGCCCCGCTGGACAGGGGTTCATGGCCGCGACCAGTTGAAACCGCGCGGGGAAACGCACTCGTTGGCGGGCTCTGGTAACGGTGATTTCCCGACTAGCTAAAGGCTCGCGCAGTAGATTCAATACTTGGCTGTTGAAGTGTGGCAACTCGTCCAGAAATAGAACCCCTTGATGGGCCAACGATACTTCGCCGGGCCGCGGTAGAGCGCCGCCGCCGATCATCCCAGCCACGGTAGTACTGTGGTGAGGTTCGCGCACGGGTGGCTGATGAGCTGTTCGAGTAGTGCCTGCAGCTGAGTAAATTGCGGCGACTTCAATGTGTGCAGTCTCGGATAGTGGCGGCAACAATGCTGCCAGCGCCCTAGCCAGCATGGTTTTGCCGGTGCCCGGTGGGCCTACTAGCAGTAGGTGGTGGCCACCTGCTGCGGCCACTAGTAACGCGCGCTTGGCGGCATCCTGACCGAGGACATCGTCAATGCTGGTGCTGGCTGGGCTGCTCGTTTCTGCCGTGGGCGCTTTGCGGCCGTTTAACTTCGCTACCGAGTATGACTGGGGTTTTGCCAGCAAATCTGCTAACGAGCGTAGGTGCGGCAACGCCAGCAGTGATGAATCGCCCAACAGAGCGGTTTCGCTGGCGTTCGCTGTCGGCACCACCATGCTCCGTGGGTCAGCTTGTTTCTGCACACGGCCTAGTGCTAACGATGCGCACAGCGCGCCGCGAATGCTACGCAGCTCGCCGGCCAGCCCCAACTCGCCCAGATACTCGAACTGTCGTGCGCGCGCTGAGGGGATCTGTCCGGTGGCGCATAAAATGCTGGCGGCGATGGCCAGATCATAGCGCGGCCCTTCTTTGCTGAGATCCCCTGGTGCCAGATTGACCACTACGCGGCCTTTCGGAAAACGGTAGCCGCAGCTCATGAGCGCGCTTCGAACGCGATCGCGCGCTTCGCGCACCGCTGTCGCTGGCAAGCCCACCAGCGTAAACCCGGGCAAGCCACCTGGCAGGTGGGTTTCTACCGTAACTAGCGGTGCGTCCAAGCCAACTTGGGCACGACTGAAAACAGCGGACTGTGGCAAGGCTCAGCCTCCCCGCATTGCAAGTTCACCAGACTAGGGCATGAGCTGCGGCAGCGGTGTAGGTGATCTGAGCTGGCCGTTGTAGGTGCTGGGGTCAGCCTTTGGGTTTGGCCTTCTTCGCATTGGTGGTCTTTTTCTTGCGCTTCTTTGCGGCCTGCGCTGCTTTTGCTTCGAGTGCGGTCACTCGGGCATCTAGCGCCGTGATCGTTGCCTCGGCTTCCGTCAGTGTTGCCTGCTGCTGCTCGAAGTCTGCTTTTGGAACCAGGGCAAAGGGCTCGAAAAAGCGTCGCACCATGGCTTCAACGGAGGGCCCTGGCGCTTGGCCGAATTGAGTCTTCAGCCGCTCTAGCAAGTCATCTATCGGATTTTGATTGGCCAATAGCCAGCTCCCGGGGGCGTGTTGGTCGCATGTTAGTGATCTTCGTTCCAGTGAACCAGCAGCATCGCCGGCTGCACAGAAACGTGCTGTTTTCCCCGGGGCAAACGGCGAAACCACCCCCATGCCCGATAGCGGTGCGGAATATGCACTGAAATAGTGCACCAGCCCCTGGTGACTATTCAGCGATTTCTTAACTAGCTGATTCGTAAGAGAAAAAGAATTGGCACGATTACTGCCCTACAAGTGATCAAACGCGACCATCAACGGTCGTTTGGTTCGACATTCAATTCATGCCATTCAATAAGGGGAATGAGAAATGAGATATGCACTTGCTGGGGCCGTTCTGCTGGCCGGCCTAGCTTTAGCGCCCTCCACCTTTGCTGAGGTCGAGGTAACGGGCAACGTCGCGATTTCGACTGACTATCGGTTTCGTGGAATCTCCCAAACCGACCGCTCACAGGCAATCTCCGGGGGCTTCGATGCCGCTTGGGACAACGGCTTCTACGTCGGCACTTGGGCCTCCAACGTCACCTTCTCTGGCGCTGCCATCGAGGTGGACTACTACGCCGGCTTTAGCGCCGAGATGAACGAAAATTTGTCTTATGACGTTGGCGTGCTTTGGTACAACTATCCAGAAGACGACTCCGACCCTGATCTCGACTACTTCGAAGTCTACGGCAGCCTGGCGTTTGGCGACGCCACGGTAGGTTTGGCCTACTCCCCGGATTACTTCGCGGAGACCGATACCTTCTTCTACGTCTACGGCGAGTACTCGTTCTCGTTGGCCGAAAACGTTTCGCTGGATCTGCACGTTGGTTACAACGACATCAAAGATGGCGAAGGTTTTGGTATCGGTGAGCCCCCCAGCTTTGAGGACAATTACATCGACTACAGCCTGGGTGTTTCCACCTCAGCCGCTGGCCTCGATCTGAGCGCTGCCTTTATCGGCACAGACCTGGATGACGATGAGTGCTTTGGCGGTACCAAGCTGTGTGAAGACACAGTCGTGCTGACGGTATCGAAAAGCCTCTAATTGAGCGAGAATTCCAGGTGCATGAATCTGATCTTCCACGATTAAGAGTGAGCGACCGCAGCTTCGTTAGCGCCTAGCTTTGTGCTGGGCCTGCGAACCGGATGCTCCTCGTGCACTTGGTCTTACCCGCACGCGTTGCCTATTCGGCGATGCCATAGGAGAAAAAAATGAAATTGATCACTGCGATCATCAAGCCATTCAAGCTGGACGATGTGCGCGAAGCGCTATCGGGAATCGGCGTGCAGGGCATGACCGTGACCGAAGTCAAAGGCTTCGGCCGACAGAAAGGCCACACCGAGCTCTATCGAGGAGCGGAATATGTGGTGGATTTTCTGCCGAAAGTAAAAATTGAGGTGGCCATTGATTCCGCGCTGTTGGAATCCGTACTGGAGGCCATCAGCAAAGCTGCTAATACCGGCAAAGTAGGGGACGGCAAGATCTTCGTGTCGTCATTAGAAGAAGTCGTCCGCATTCGAACTGGTGAAACGGGGCCAGAAGCGGTTTAGGCGACGAACAAGTGGGCTAGCTGAGCTGGCGCACACGGTTTCGCATTTTGGAGTAAAAGATTGTGGAAGATCTGATTCAAACGAACTACGCCATAGATACGTTCTATTTCCTGATGATGGGCGTACTGGTGATGTTCATGGCGCCAGGCTTTGCCATGCTCGAGGCAGGCCTGGTTCGGTCTAAGAACACGGCCGAAATTCTGACTAAGAACGTAGCCTTGTTCTCTATAGCCTGCATCATGTACTTGCTTGTTGGCTACGCGATTATGTATCCCGGTGATGCTGGGGCAGGGGGCTGGCTTCCTGTTATCGGCACACTCATTGGCGACGAAAACACCACGGAAGCTGTGCTGGGTTCGGGGGGTGATACTTATTACTCTGCGCGCTCTGATTACTTCTTCCAGGTTGTGTTCGTTGCCACCGCGATGTCCATCGTCTCTGGCGCTGTGGCCGAGCGGATGAAGCTCTGGGCGTTTCTGGCCTTTGCGGTAGTTATGACAGGCTTCATTTACCCAGTGCAAGGTTTCTGGAAGTGGGGCGGCGGCGCTTTAGATGCGGCTGGCTTCCAAGATTTTGCCGGTAGCGGCGTGGTGCACATGTGTGGTGCCGTGGCGGCGTTTGCTGGCGTGCTGTTGCTGGGTGCTCGTAAAGGTAAATACGGCGCTAATGGCGCGGTTAACGCCATTCCCGGCGCCAATATGCCTCTGGCTACTTTAGGTATGTTCATTCTCTGGTTCGGCTGGTTCGGTTTTAACGGTGGCAGCGAGCTGAAGATCAGCAACGTGGATGAAGCCAACGCGGTCTCTCAGGTGTTTGTAAATACCAACATCGCTGCGTGCGGTGGTTTGGTTGCAGCGCTTATGCTCGCTCGATTGTGGTTTGGCAAGGCCGACCTGACCATGGCATTGAACGGTGCGCTCGCGGGGTTGGTGTCCATTACCGCCGAGCCATTGGCTCCCTCGGCAGTTAGCGCAATGCTCATCGGCGGCCTAGGCGGTCTGCTTGTGGTCTGTTCCATTGTCCTGCTCGACAAGCTGCGAATCGACGATCCGGTTGGTGCCATCTCCGTTCATGGCACTTGCGGGATCTGGGGGTTGCTGGCCGTATGCCTGAACAATGGCGATGCAACCTTCGGTGGACAGCTATTGGGTGTGGGGGCGATCTTTGCCTGGACCTTCATCGCCAGTTTGCTGGTCTGGTGGGCCTTGAAAGCTGCGGTAGGTATTCGCATCAGCGAAGAAGAAGAGTACGAGGGCGCGGATTTGTCCGAGTGCGGTGTAGAAGCCTATCCCGAGTTCTACAAGACCCCGTAAATTGTCAACTCACTGAACTGGATGGGAGCCCGTGGCGGCTCCCTTTTCTATTCATGGTCAGACATTTCTTAGGCCATTTCTTGCGGAATCGAAAATCTGTTCTATAACTACTGCGCACCTTCGTGATTGGAGCAGGGAAATGGAATCGAATCGAGATCAGGATGCAGGCTCGGTGCCTGTAGAAGGGTTTGAGCATTCAGTAGCCGCCCGTAGCGGCGACCGAGACCAGCTGGCTGCCGATCTGGACGCTTTTCTGGATCAGGGCGGCAACATTGAGGAAGTGCCCAAGGACTTTCGAGCAGACCCGCCGAAGAAGCCCCAGAACAATTACGGTCGCGGCTCTATCTAAACTCTCCAGGCTCACTTCCTTGTCAGCCTCGGCCGCTTAGCGAGCCCTGTTAGAATGCGCCCCTTCGACACTCTGCAATAAGGGGCTCACTGCAGCATGCGTTACTTGAGTACCCGCGGTCAGACCGCGGCCATGCCGTTCAAAGACGCGGTAATCACCGGTCTTGCGCCTGACGGTGGCCTACTGGTGCCTGAGTCGTTTCCTGATGTGCGCGAGCGGCTCGACGACTGGCAGAATCTGCCCTTCACCGAACTTGCCAAAGCCGTAGTGGGGCTTTATGCCACAGACATTGATGCGGATGTGCTTAGCGACCTGGTCGATCGCGCCTACGAGAGCTTTGATCATGCCGATGTCGTTGCTTTCGAAACCCTCGGTGATCTAACGGTACTGGAGTTGTTTCACGGTCCGACTCTGGCATTTAAGGATGTGGCGCTCCAGCTGCTCGGGCAGCTGTTCGAACACATCCTTGCAGAGCGCGGTGAGCATCTGAATATCGTCGGCGCTACCAGCGGCGATACCGGCAGCGCGGCAATTGCCGGTGTGCGCGGACAGCACAACGTCGACATCTTCATCATGTTCCCCAAGGGCCGGGTCAGCCCGCTACAGGAACTGCAGATGACTTCGGTGACCGATCCTAATGTGCATTGCTTAGCCGTCAAAGGCAGCTTCGATGATTGCCAATCCATGATGAAACAGACCTTCGGCGATCTGGACTTCAAAGCCGAGCACAACCTTGGTGCGGTTAATTCGGTGAACTGGGCCAGGGTACTGGCTCAAGTGGTGTACTACGGCTATGCCAGCTTAAGACTTGGGCGAGAGAGGCCTGTGACCTTCTGCGTGCCCACTGGCAACTTCGGCAACGTTTTCGCCGGCTACGTTGCACGCTG
>JBPCXR010000164.1:0-2942 GCA_051027215.1 Pseudomonadales bacterium
AATATGATGATATTTGCGATTGCGCTGTCTGTTGGCCTGGGACTGCAGCTCGAGCCCGGAGCGCTGCAGCATGTTCCCGGCACGCTAAAAGTTTTGATGACCTCCGGTTTGCTGCCCGCTGCTGTTATTGCCATCGTGCTGAATCTGGTCATCCCGGAAGAAGACGTGGAATAGGGTTCGCCCAAGACAACAAATCATCCCGGAGCTAATCCGGGATGACTTTGTGTATCGGAACGCGTCTTAAACTCCATTGATGATGCGGTAAGCTCTCCGGCGTAAATTCTGACGCTCACCTATGTTCCATTCTCCGGTATACCACTGGAAACCAATCTTCCCGAAGCCGGTCACCCGGCTGCATATTGTGGCCCGGAAATGGCGGTGATGTCCGCCCTGGACGTTCTACATACCGAGCATCGTCACCGACCAATCTCAAGGAGAAAGCACGACGTCTGCTGGGTGTTGGGTTGCCTCGAGCCCCGTGCAATGTTCGGTAGTTGAACGCTACACAATCTCCCGGTTCCATCGGCCATTCTTTCACGACCATGTCCTCAACATCGGGATCCGGAACCGGGATGTAATCGTTACTGGAGGCGTAAAAGTCTTCTTCGGCAAGCCAGCGAACGGGCAGCACAGGTTTTGCCCAGCGGTGTGATTCAGCCACGCAGCGAAGCGTTGCGTCAGTGACTGGATCCAGTGGGGTCCAGAAGCTCACGGTTTGTTCGCCTTCCACAAAGTAATAGGGGCTGTCCTGGTGCCACGGTGTTGGCTTCGACGTCCCACCTTCCTTCACCAGCACATGATCGTGGAACATCTGTACAGATTCGGACTGCATCAAATCACCTGCAGCCTGAGCAATGGTGGATTCACGAATCACCTGCTCAAATTCCTTTATTCGTGTCCAGTTGCAGTAGTCATCAAAGAACCGGCCTGGCTCACCCGGTTGCAGGTTCTCGGCCGCGTATTCGCCCGGATGTTCCATATTGAACGCTACGCCTGCTCGCAGTGTTTCAACGTGTTCAGCGAGCAGACCCCTGATCAGCACGACTCCGTCACGTTGATAGTCTTCAATGTGTTGTTCTGTAATAGGTGATTGTGTCATGGCTCTTCACAATATGCCGGGTAAATTGAGCCCTTGTTGTCTAGCGCATTCGATCGCACTTTTGTAGCCTGCATCGGCATGACGCATAACACCGGTCGCCGGATCATTCCACAGCACTCTCTCCAGGCGTCTAGCGGCTTCATCGGAACCATCCGCGCAAATCACCATGCCTGCGTGTTGTGAAAAACCCATCCCGACGCCGCCGCCGTGATGAAGAGATACCCAGGTTGCACCCGAAGCACAATTAAGCAGCGCATTCAGGAGCGGCCAATCCGACACCGCGTCCGAGCCATCGCGCATGGCTTCTGTTTCGCGATTGGGTGATGCCACAGATCCTGAGTCGAGATGATCTCGACCTATCACAACGGGTGCTTCGAGTTCGCCATTTTTTACCATTTCATTAAAGGCGAGCCCTAACCGGTGGCGCTGTCCCAAACCCACCCAGCAGATTCGGGCAGGCAGTCCCTGGAAGGAAATCCTTTCCCGAGCCATGTCCAGCCATTTATGCAAATGTGGGTCATCCGGAATCAGCTCCTTGACTTTGGCGTCTGTTTTGTAGATGTCCTCCGGGTTTCCTGACAGTGCCACCCAACGGAAAGGGCCAATCCCTTTGCAAAAGAGTGGCCGGATGTACGCAGGAACAAAACCTGGGAATGCAAACGCGTTTTCCAAGCCTTCTTCAAGAGCAACTTGACGAATGTTGTTGCCATAATCGAGTGTGGGAACACCGGCGTCCCAGAATTCCACCATGGCGGCGACATGTTGTCTCATTGAGCTACGCGCCGCCGCTTCCACGGCCTTTGGATCCGATTCCTGCTGGTCGCGCCAGTCACTCAAGGACCATCCAATGGGCAGGTAACCGTGTACGGGATCGTGCGCCGATGTTTGATCCGTGACAAGATCTGGTCGTACGCCGCGCTTGACCAGTTCTGGAAACACCTCTGCGGCATTCGCGGTTATGGCTACTGATTTTGCGTCGCCGGCCTCTGTCCATCGTTCGATTTTTGCAAGCGCATCGTCTAGCGATTCGGCGTGTTCATCGAGATAGCGGGTTCGTAGGCGGGCCTGGATCCGATCTGGATCACATTCGATTGCAAGGCAGCAAGCCCCCGCCATTACGGCAGCTAACGGTTGTGCGCCTCCCATGCCACCGAGGCCTGCAGTGAGGATCCACTTCCCAGCGAGATCACCATCGTAGTGCTGTCGTCCTGCTTCGACAAAGGTTTCGTAGGTGCCTTGGACGATACCTTGGGTACCGATGTATATCCAAGAACCTGCGGTCATCTGACCGTACATCATTAAGCCGCGTTGATCGAGTTCATTAAAGTGGTCCCAATTGGCCCAATGGGGAACTAGATTGGAATTCGCTATGAGTACTCGTGGGGCATCGTTGTGCGTTTTAAACACACCTACTGGTTTTCCAGACTGCACCAGCAGAGTTTCATCGACGTTAAGCGTTTTAAGCGCCGCAACTAACGCATCGAAATCTTCCCAGCTGCGGGCGGCTCGACCGATGCCACCGTACACGACCAGTTCGGCTGGATTCTCGGCAACATCGGGATGCAGATTATTCATAAGCATTCGCATTGGTGCTTCAGTTTCCCAACTCTTTGCACTAATTTCTGCGCCGGTAGGTGGGTAGACCACCCGAGAATTTCGTCTGGTTGACTCTGTCATAATCGTTAAATTCAGTTATAAAGCTTCGAGAAGCAAGTGCTGGCAGGGTTCGGTGATGTCACCTTGGAGTATCAGTTTTGCCGCGGATTCTATGTCGGTGGATATGTATCGATCCTCATCCAGAGTTAACACTGTTTTTCTTAGTTTGCCTATAACTGTCTGTAGC
>JBPCXR010000165.1:0-6478 GCA_051027215.1 Pseudomonadales bacterium
GTGCAAGAGGCGCTAAGCTGCACCGAGCCCGAGTTAGCTTTGCATGATTTAGAACTGCAGCGACGCGCTGCCATGGAGCGTTTCACCACTATCCTGCCGCTGCGAATCGGCGACATCGTCACTGTTCCACCTTGGCACCCGCACTCCTTGCAACACGGCGTACAGGTGGTGGAGTTTCAATCCCCTACCTATGAGCGCTACATCATTTCCTTCGCCCAAAAAGTCCTGACTCAAGGGCACTGGGACAGCGTCGAAGCAATAGCCCGGATGTCACTGGCGCCATTGGATCCCGAACCAAGCGCGGACCCGGAACTGCCAACTGGCGTTGCCCGCATTGCTAGCTATCAAGACTTTGGCGCACTGCGGGTGACGCTAGCAGCTGTTGGCGACCAATACCGAGTCCCCGCACAGCTGCCTTATGCCATTGCCATCTGCATTCAGGGCCAAGCGCAATGTGGCGAGTTACTGCTGCAGCGTGGCGATGCCTGTTTCATCCCCGCGCGCGGCCTGGAAGGACAGCTGAAACTCACCGCCCAGGCTGCTCAGAGCCTCATCTTGCTTGCAGCGCCCAGCCTGTGAGTGAAGAAGCCGCAACGGCACCTGGCCTTGCGCTTGGCAGGCGTTGGCGGCGCCTGCTCCTGCCGCTGTTGGTGGTGGTGCCACTGTACTTCCTGTTTCTCGCCTATCCGCCGTTGCGGCTCATCAGCTTGCTGCAGCCACAATGGCAACCGCAAACCTTGGTCCTGCTGGCAATCTTTGTCGGGCCAGCGCTGGGTCGGCTGGCTTATGAACAGTTTCCCGGAGCAGCTACGCGCAACTTGGCGGCGTTGACCATGACCTGGTGCGGCGTTTGTTTCATCGCCCTGTGCTTGCTTCTACCGTACGAGCTAGTGAACCTGGTACTGCAATTACCTGCGCTCACTAGTGGTCTCTACCTGCTGGGCGGCACCGCTGCGCTGAGTTTTGTTGCGCTAGTAAACGCTCAGCAGATCATGCTCAAAACCTTCGAGTTGGACATACCAGCCGCCAGCGTGCCTCTGACTCTGGTGCAGATCAGCGATGTGCACATCGGCTCCCGTCGGCCTAGGTTCCTCACCCGTGTGGTCCGACAGGTCAATACCATTCCTGCAGACTTCGTATTGATCACCGGCGACCTGATCGACTTTAGAGACATTTCCCAGGCGCAATTGCAGCCGCTAAGTGAGCTGCGGGCGCCCGCCCTGTTCTGTATTGGCAATCATGAACGCTACGTGGATCTGGAGGCGATCTGCGCCCGGCTGGAAAACATTGGAGTCACCGTCTTGCGCAATCAGACGGTCGCCCACGCCGACGTACAGTTCATCGGCATCGACGATGCGGAGTCGAAGAATCAGATCTCCCATGAGCTACCACGCGTCGACCCGATTCCGGACAAGCTGCGAATATTGCTGTACCACCGACCCGATGGCGCCGAAGCCGCGGCAGCCTGGGGCGCCCATCTGATGCTCTGTGGGCATACCCACAATGGCCAGATTTTTCCGTTCAACTATCTGGTGAAGCGACAATTCGCCCGGATACAGGGTCTCTATCCTATTTCAGACATGTTTCTTTACGTTAGCCCGGGCACTGGCACCTGGGGCCCGGTCATGCGCCTGGGCACCCGCTCGGAGATTACCGAGATCCGCATAAAGCCGCACATTCGATAGTGCATTAGCACGTTTTTTATTAAATTCGTGCATTTGCAATACTCTCTGCGAGCCCTTAAGATGGTCGCATGAGCACCCAAACACGAGCCCAACCTGAGGCCAGCCAGGTGCTGGCAAAAGCGACTTTACGCGCCGCAGATGCGCTCGGCCTGTCCCGACCGGAACTAGCGGCCATCATTGGTCGCGATCGCTCCAGCATTTCGCGCAGTGGCATTGATCCCGACAGCAAAGCCGGTGAGCTGTCATTGCTGGTCATTCGCTGTTACCGCTCGCTGGCAGTGCTGGTTAACGGCAACGCCGCACAAATTCGACACTGGATGAGCACTACCAACCAACACACCGGTGGTATTCCAGCCCAGCAGCTGGCGTCGGTTTCTGGCCTAGTGCAGGTCAGCGGCTATTTGGATGCCATTCGCGGTCGGCTCTAGTGCCAAGCTTCGACATTGGCAAATGGCAATCGCGTCTGGCCGAAATCCCCATGATCCCGATCTTGGGCACTCTCAAGCGCATGGTGGAAAGCCAAGCGCAGACTGTCACGCTGGCTTTGGTTGACGATCTCGGCGAACACGATCTGCTAGAAAACCTACTGGAATCGTCCAAACCAGCCGTGGCCGAAAGCCTCGCGCGATTCGACTATTTACTGCGCAGTCCTTGGCGCTATCCACCGCTGCGCTGGGGCTCCCGCTTCGGCCGGTCCCACGAGCCGAGCTTGTTTTATGGCGCTTTGTCCGAAGCCGCACTGTTTGCAGAAACTGCCTACTACCGGCTGCTGTTCTTAGAGGGGCTCAGCACCCCCTTCGCTGAACGTGTAATCAGCCAACACACATTGTTCGACGCGAGATTTCAAACGGACTACGGCCACAACCTGACTCTCCCTCCGCTGGCTCAGTTCCAGGCGGTCCTGACCCATCCCGCTGACTACGCACCCTGTCAGAACCTCGGTAGCGCGCTGCGCGAGGGCCGCTGTGAGGGGTTCATCTATCGCTCTGCTCGGGTTGTGAGCAGCGTGCAAGACGGCAACAACATCGCCCTGCTCAGCCCAGCTGCACTGCATTCGCGTAAGCATCGAAACCCGCAGCCGGTGATATGCGAGTCGACCACCGAACGAATCCTGCTGCGCCACCGAGGAAATCTCCACCGTTTTGATCGAGCCCAGTTCACGCTCGACGGAGTTCTGCCGCAACCCGCCTAACCAAACCAGGGGTTATGATGCGAGCTGCAGTTTCACCTGAAAGCACAGCATCAAGGAATCGCCCATGGCCTACGAGGAAGCCCCCGAACTGATCGTTGAACAGATTGAGATCGGGCCCATGCAAAATTTTACCTACCTGATTGGCTCTCGGGCGACGCGGGAAGTTGTTGTGGTGGATCCGGCCTGGGACATCGATAGCCTGCTAAAACACATCGCCGAAAAGGACTACAAGCTCAGCGGCGCTTTAGTGACCCACTATCACCCAGATCACATAGGCGGAGCTTTCGGCGGCCACGAGATAGAAGGTCTGGCGGAACTGTTAGCGAAAAACCCGGTACACGTTTACGCCCACCAGGAAGAAGCCGCGGGTGTGAAGAAAGTAACCGGGCTGTCTGACTCAGATCTAAAACCCGTATCGTCAGGAGATCGGCTCAGCATCGGCGACATTGAAGTGGAGTTTTTACACACGCCAGGCCACACACCGGGAAGCCAGTGCTTCCGCATCAAGAACACCTTAGTGTCGGGCGATACCCTTTTTATTAACGGCTGCGGCCGCGTCGATCTGCCCGGGTCAGACGTGGAAGCCATGTACCGCAGCATGCAGAAGCTCAGCGATCTGCCCGAAGACACGCTACTGCTGCCCGGACACAACTACGCGCACATCCCCAACGCGACCATGGAAGAGATTAAAAAGCAGAACCCTTATCTACGCGTGAAGGACGTTGAGACCTTTAAGATGTTTATGGGCAGCTAGCGGGCAGTACTGTTGCCGGGCTCACAGCCAGGCAGCAGCGCCGACTTGAGCATGCGCTTGATCAGCGCGGTACAGCGCTGAATGGGGACGAACGTCGCCGTGCGCCCAAACATCGGCGCACCGATGTAACCACGCATCAACAGCTCACCATCGTCGTTCACCCGCATGTTCGACGAATATAGCTTGCCGCTCTCGGGGTCGTAGATTTTGCCCTGCCACTTCTTGCCTTTGCGCTGATATTCCTGCAGCAGTTCCATGCCAAGCACGGGGCGGCTACGCAAGTCCTCGTCTGGGTTGTTCACGTCCACCACCGGCTCTCCCACCGGGCCGTCCTCGCCTTCGCGAAACAGCGGGTTCTTCAACGCCACCACTCGCGCCTGGACATGCCCGGGGGTGGACTCAAAGACTTCGAGAATGGAGCTCGGCCCGGCCCACAGGCCGAACACCAAGGCAGGATCTGCCGCATAGGCGACTCTGCTCAGCGAGGCGCTGCTCAACAACGCCGCGCCCAGCACCAGCCACCCACGTAATCGACCCGAGCCTGTGTTACAAAAGTTCATCGGCAGCAATTCCTCAAGAGGCAGGACTATGGATAGAGGGCAATTTACCGGCTTTAGCGTAGAAATGAAGCCACCGGGCATTGCTTGGTTTCAATTCAATACCCCGGAGCGCCTGAACGGCATGACTACCAGCATTAAGCGGGACCTAATTGAGGCCATCACCCAGTCGCAGATGGACAACGCGGTGCGGGTATTGGTGTTCACCGGCAGCGGCCGCGCTTTCTGCGCCGGAGACGATCTCAAAGCCTACAGCAACGCCGACTTGGGCGGCGACCCCTTAATGCCGCCGATTCCGCCAGGGCATGATTCCGAACTGGGTACCTACAATGGCCTGCGGGTAATTTCTCAACGCCTGAATAGCACCATCCGCGCGCTCGATAAACTGACCATCGCCGCAATCAACGGCGTTGCTATTCAAACCGGATTTTCACTGGCCTTAGCTTGCGACTTTCGCATCGCCGCGGACACAGCACGCATGGGCAGCGCTACCCTGCGCTTCGGGCTGCTACCAGACGAAGGCGGGCAATACCTGTTGCTGCAGCATTTAGGACTGGCGGGCACCTTGGATTTCCTCCTCCGCAAACGCATCGTCAACGCCCAAGAGGCACTCCGTCTAGGATTGGTAAATGAAGTGGTGGCCAACAGTGCTTTGAGCGATGCCGCACTAAATCTCGCAACAGAACTGGCAGAAGGACCCCAAGTGTCCATGCGCTTACTGAAGCGTTCGGTTTACACCGCCGCTGAATCTTCCTGGGAGGGCGCGCTGGAAGACATCGCCTCAAAGACTGCCATCAGCGACCATCATGCCGACGCCCGTGAAGGCGTCAGCGCTTTTCACCACAAGCGCGAACCAAAATTCAATGAGTGGCTACGCAAAAAAGACATGCCCTAGCTCGGCAGCAGATGCGCCACTGCGTCACGCTCTTCAGCGAGCTCGGTTTCGGTCGCCGTCATCTTGCCGCGGCTAAAGTCGTTGACGTCTCGACCTTGAACGATCTGCCAATCGCCACCGCTACAGGTTACCGGGAAGGAATAGATCAGGCCTTTGGCAATATCGTAGCTGCCATCTGAATAAACGCCCATGCTCACTACACCGTCGGAGCCCAATGCCCAGTCGTGCATGTGATCGATGGCCGCATTGGCCGCAGATGCAGCGCTAGATGCACCCCGCGCTTCAATGATGGCTGCCCCCCGTTGTTGCACAGTTGGGATAAAGTCACCCTCGTACCAGCTTTGCTCAACCAAAGTTAGTGCAGCCTTGCCAGCGACGCTGGTGGCGTGTAGATCCGGATACTGGGTAGCTGAGTGATTGCCCCAAATGCATAGATCAACCACGTCGGTGCTGTGCTTCCCAGTTTTCGCCGCCAACTGCGCCATCGCCCGGTTGTGATCTAAACGCGTCATGGCGGTGAACTGCCGCGGATCAATATCCGGTGCGTTGCGCTGCGCAATTAGGCAATTGGTGTTGGCTGGATTGCCCACGACCAAAACTTTGACATCCCGGCTGGCGTTGTCGTTGATGGCTTTTCCTTGCACCGAGAAAATCGCGGCATTGGCCTCTAACAAATCTTTCCGCTCCATGCCTTTAGAACGCGGTCGAGAACCCACCAACATCGCGTAGTCGGTGTCTTTAAATGCCACGTTCGGATCGTCCGAGGGAATCATATCCACGACCAACGGAAAGGCGCAGTCCTGCACCTCCATGATCACCCCCTGTAGCGCGCCCATCGCCGGCGGAATCTCCAACAACTGCAAGATGACCGGCTGATCTTTGCCGAGCATCTCGCCGGAGGCGATTCTGAACAGCAGAGCATAGCCAATCTGACCGGCTGCACCGGTAATGGTGACGCGGACGGGTTTTTTCATGAGGCCTCCAGAGGGGAACGTAAAGCGAGGGGCATTCTAAGGGGTTTGGGGGAGTTGCGCGACGGTGACCGCGCGAGGTGGGGGCGGAAGCTGCATCGTCGCCCAGCTCACGTGCTGGCTAACCCAAAACCCTGGGAGGTTAGAAAGGGTCCAAGCGACTGATGCCGATTCGAGGCCGCCGGGCAAAGTAGACAATCATCGCAAACAACTGGTCGTTACCCGATACACAAACACCTCCAACGACGAAGCTCTAAGGATCAGCAGCCGCGGTGAAGTTGCGAACCGAATGCGCAGCAAATGAAGACATCAGTTGAATCCAAAGCCATGGTGAAGGGGCGAAGCTGCAGCGCTGTGTGTGGGCCCGTGCGCGGAGGGGCGCTCGCGCACAGGATGTGCGCGCGCGAGCGGCCAGGGATGGCGC
>JBPCXR010000166.1:0-4797 GCA_051027215.1 Pseudomonadales bacterium
GAACTTGGTGTGGTCTGGACTGATCCCGACTTCGACGCTTCGCGCAAGGCTTTCTACTATGCACGTGTAATGGAAATTCCGACACCGCGCTGGACCGCCTACGATGCCTTCCGTTTTGGCATAGAGATGCCGCCGGAAGTACCTATGACAACTCAGGAACGCGCTTACACCTCGCCGATCTGGTATACGCCTTAACTCGATCTGGACTTAGGGCTAAGCCGCTGATACGGGGCGCGTTTAGTGACCGCAACTGTTGAGGCGATGTGTGCTTGCTGCTGGTAGAGTGATCTGTTCTAGACGCAGAAAGAGATATTGATGAGCGACAGACAGATCAGTCGTTACCCGGTTCCTGCAGTGTCCGAGCTGCCCGAGGACATTCGCGAGAAAATTCTTGCCGTACAGGAAGAAGCGGGCTTTGTACCTAACGTGTTTTTGACGCTAGCCCATCGGCCCGACGAGTTTTGTGCCTTCTTCGCCTATCACGACGCCATATTGCGTATCCGCGCAAAGAACTCATTAATTGCCGACCAGGTCGCGATTAATTATCGCAAGGCTGACATTAGCGATCGCCAGAAGGCGATGCTCGACTTTGCCATTAAAGTTTCGAACGATGCTGGGTCGCAGCATCGAGTAAGCCCTTGGCTGCGGCCAATGCGTCGAGCTGAGCTACGACGACAATCCTTATAGGCTCGGTGTGCGCGTATGCCATTGGGTGGCTTGCTCGTAAGCGTGGCTGGCACGCAGCACCGAAATCTCGTCGAATGAGCGGCCGATGACCTGTAGCCCGACGGGTAGCCCTGCCGAAGTGAATCCGCAAGGCAGCGACAGCGCAGGGTGGCCACTGGCATTAAACGGGCTGGTGCAGCGGATCATCGCCATCAGAATCGGCTCTTCGAGGCCGCCGTAGCGCACGGTTTCCTCACCGATTTTTGCGGCAACGATCGGCGTGGAAGGGGTCAGTAACAGGTCTACGGTCTCCAGGGCACAATTTATTGCTGCGCTGAGGGCGTCGCGTTGCCGTAGCGCCTGCATCAGGGTGTGAGCGTCCGGCATTGGATTAGCCAGGATTGCATTCACGTCCCCACCGAAATCAGCGGACCGATCGCGCAAGCTTTCGTGGTGAATTTCCTGAGCTTCGGAAAGTACCACCGCGAACAACGCGGCAACGCCTGCGCCGACATCGGGAATATCCACGTCGCGCACATCGGCTCCAAGGGCGCGGAACTCAGCGACAGCGTGCTCAACCCCGGCAGCAACCTCATCCTCGAGATGATCAAAGAAGTAGGAACGAGGTACACCGATGCGTAAGCCCCGAACACCATTGTTCAAATCGGCAGTGTAGTCCTGAATTGGTATGCGAACCGTGGTTGGATCCATCGGATCGTAGCCGGCGATGGTGTTTAGGATGAGCGCGGCGTCTTCGACAGATCGGGTAACCGGGCCGGCATGGTCGAATAGGTAGCTCAAGGGCAACACACCGGCCTTGCTGACGCGTCCATAGGTTGGTTTGAGCCCAACCACGCCACAGACCGAGGCAGGCATGCGGATACTGCCACCGGTGTCGGTGCCCAAGGTGGCGGTGGCTAAACCGGCAGCGATCGCCGCGCCGGAACCACCGCTGGATCCGCCCGGGATGTGCGCTAAGTTCCAGGGGTTATGAGTTGCGCCGTAATGAGGGTTGTTGGTTGTGACGCCATACGCATACTCGTGGGTATTCAGCTTGCCAAGCAACACTGACCCAGCATCGCGTAGCTTTTGCGCAGCCGTACAGTCTTGTGTGGGTGTGTGGTCTGCGTGAATCTTAGATCCGCCGGTGGTTCGAATACCGGCGGTTTCGTATAAGTCCTTCAGTCCGATGGGTACACCGTGTAGCGGGCCTCGCGATTTCCCTGCTGTTAGCTCATCGCAAGCGCGCTGCGCGTCGAGCAGTGCGCGCTTGGCGGTCACCGTAATGTAGGCATTGATGCTCGGGTTCAATGCCTCGATTCGGTCCAGGTAGGCTTGGGTGAGTTCGACCGGACTTATCTCTCTAGATTGTAATGCTCGAGCCGCTTCGGTGATGGTCAACCCGAGAAGTTCTAGTTCTTTCATCGTGCACCGCCTGGCTCGCTACTGGGCTGCCAGTATCATGCTAGGTCCAGAAAACTGCCAGAGCACGCACCTGGTCCGTTAGCTCGAGTTGGAACTCGCTGCTATCAGGTCTCGAAGGGCTTTCGTATAGACGCGTTGGGTGCGCATGAGTCTGGGTTGACTCGACGTGTTTATTGCCGGTGCGTGCAACAGAGCCGGATGGCACAGAAAGACGTCGCCGGCGGAACCGGTGAGTTCCTCTACACGCACCGGGATCCCATCCAGATCTGTATCTGCGTCCATGTAGCAGGCATTTCGCTCAACGTTCTGAGCCTTCCGTGGCACCTTGAGTCCGCGAAGCCAGGGATGCGAGCTACAGAATCCCTTGTTCTGGTCGCTGAGCTTCTCGAACTGCGCGCCCGAATTCAGCAGCCGATCCATAAGACGGGGTGAGTTTCGAACCACCGCGGTCCCACCGCCTCCAGCTTCGACATCTGCGATTAACAAGAAGACGTTTACGCCGCATACCTCCCCGGGATTGCCATACCAATGGTCAAAATGCCAAACGCTGGACGGCATCAGCCAGGCGTCGGCTGCCGCAACGGGAAGCGTTACCAGAACCTGCCCCCAATTCTTTGCAGGGGCTCGTTCACCTGGTTCAAACACACAGTCAAGGGCTGCTCTAACGTTCGGATAGTCTTCCGGGGAAGGCTCGCCTTGCTTCAATCTGTGCAGTTGAGAGACCGCCTTTAGCCCGCGATGGGTATGCTCACTTTTTATCCAGCTTCCAGAATCGTTGCGTTCAATGCCCTGTTCGGCCATCAACTCCCAGATTCGCTCACACATCTCATCGACATCTGACTTGGGCACACCGCCGCGTAACGGAATGTAGCCCGCCGTTCGAAACGTTTCAATTTCATTTTGTTGTAGCATAGATCACGATGTTACATCACCGCAGTCACTACCGCTCCTGGCCTTAAGCTCTTAGAGCCAACAGCGCGCGCCCGGCTAAGCGCAACAGGCCATTCTCCGACCGTGCACTCTGAAGGTCCGCAGCAGGACTGGTCTTCTTTTTTTCCGCATTAACTGGCCTACCTGAATTCTCACACAGCCTGGGCCGATAGCAGACGACCCTAGCTCATGCTCTATATACTCGGTAGTAACTATGCAATAACAGCTTCTCGTCGATGATTGACCAAATTCTCCTTTTGATTGCCACGGATTATTCTGGAGCAGTTTTGCTAGGTCACCTCGTTGCTTTTGTGGGAATTATTGTGCTTGGCAACGTGCTTTTAGGTGGCTCTGACGTAAACCAGTATCGAAAGTTTGTTTTTGGATCTTTGGTGCTGGTCTGGTCAATCAGCTGCTACACATTGGCCTATCAGGTTGCGTTATCGGGGAGCGAGCATGTCTCATGGCTAAAGCTGGAACATTGGGAGAAAACGGAACCTTCAAACTACGTACGGTTTGTAGCCGACTATCCAGAGAGTGAGCATTCTCCGGCTGCGAAGGAGTGGATTAGGTCCTTTCAGTCTGGGAAAGTGGCCGCTGCTGAAGGGACTCTAGCTGCGTTGTTGCTTCAGTCGCTGTTCAACCAAAATCGTTTGCCCGCAGAGCTGAGCGTCATCGTTCAATGGGAGAGGGCGATTGATAGAGCCGCACTAAAAGAACTTACAAAGGACGATCTGGCCACACCAGGCTTCTTACGCAAACCCCGCGATACGCCCTATCTGACGAATCCATGGAAAGACGAACACAATCAGCTCTACGAATTCGTGAGGAACGAAACAGACTCCTTTGCGCCAGATATTCGCTATGCAGACCACATTACCGGGCGGTTACCTGAAGATACCGCTTTGGTGTTTGAGTACGACTACGACGAAAAGAACAATCCAAACTTTAAGGTTGAGACCTGGATTGGATCTGACCGCGGTCCTATTTTTGACGCGATGGTAAAGAGCATCTCACTTCGGATTAGGTTATACAGAGCGGGCGAAAAAGCACCTTCGTTTACATCCAAACCCTTTACGACGAGTTTCATAATCGGTTATGAGGCAGAAAGTTCGATGCGAGAACTCGTGCAGAAGCTGCGTTCAGCCTTCCAAGGTCCGATAGAGGAGTCAACCAAAGCGTCATCTGTTGTTTCTGCTAAATCAAAGTGACCCGTAATTGCGGCTGGGAGGGTTCGCTTTTGGCCGAACTCAGAAATAGACGCGCGTACATCGCATGTCGACTATTCAGAGAGCCGCTGTTTAGAATGGATTCACCACAGGCTCTAGTCGACCCGGAGCCGTCGTTTCGTTTTGTCGAAATTGTGCGGCGTAGTAAGCTGAAGTTATGAAAATCTACGTGACAAGTGTTTTTGTTGATGATCAACGCAAGGCACTGGCTTTCTATACGGAGAAGCTGGGGTTTGAGAAAAAAACTGACGTACCCGTTGGAGAATTCAGCTGGCTCACAGTAACCAGTAAAGGCGATTCGGAAGGTACGGAGCTCCTGCTAGAACCGAGCAATCATCCTGCTGTAGGCCCCTATCGCAAGGCATTGGTGGCAGACGGTATTCCTGCAACCTCTTTTCAGGTCGACAATGTTGATGCGGAATACCAGCGCCTGTGCGATGAAGGAGTGGTGTTCACGCAAACGCCGATGGAAGCAGGCGACGTTAAGCTGGCCGTGCTCGATGATACGTGTGGAAATCTCCTTCAACTTGTCGAGATGACCAGCAAG
>JBPCXR010000167.1:0-9590 GCA_051027215.1 Pseudomonadales bacterium
GGCTTGCAGTGTTTCGATGGCCGCGCTGATGCGCAGATCTTGCTCGCACTCAGCCCCCAGCGGTGAGCTCGCCAGCAACTGGGAAAAGGGCAGCGTTGCATAATCCGCGGCGCCCATAACCGCGTCCACCAACTCGGCGAGTTCCGTCATCAACGCCGCATCATCGAACCCCAACCGATACCACTCGAGCATGGTGAACTCGGGGTTGTGGAGGCGACCAGATTCGCCCGCCCGAAACACTGGTCCCAGCTGATAAATCGAGGGCGCGCCTGCGGCCAGCAGACGCTTCATCGCGTACTCAGGTGAGCTCTGCAAATATTCGCCGCTCGTGAGCGTCAAAGAATCGATGTGGGGATCAGTAACGGTATGGGTCATGAGCACCGGCGTTTGTACTTCCAGCACTCCCCGCTCTGCAAAGAAGTTGCGCAGCACAGCCAGAACGCCAGCTCGCTGCTTGAGCGCCCAGAGACTAGCGCTCGGCTGCCAATGGCCGGGGTTCAGCCCTTACCTCGACTGACGTATTCGCCATTGCGGGTGTCGATGCGCAGTACATCCCCGATGTTCACGAACAGCGGCACCTTGATCACCGCGCCGGTGGTTAGCGTCGCCGGTTTTGTTCCACCCTGAGCCGTGTCACCCTTTAAACCAGGGTCCGTCTCGGTGACCTCCAGCTCAACAAAGTTAGGTGGCGCCACGGCAATGGGATCATCGTTCCACAGCGTGACCTGACAAACCTCCTGCTCCTTCAGCCAGTCTTTGACGTCTCCGACCACCGTCGCCGTGGCGGCAATCTGCTCGAAGCTACCGTCGGTTTTCATGAAGTGAAAAAACTCACCGTCGGTGTAGAGGTACTCCATGTCAAGATCCATGACATCCGCCGCTTCGATGGACTCACCGGACTTAAACGTCCGCTCCCAGACTCGACCCGTCTTGAGGTTGCGCAAGCGCACCCGATTGAACGCTTGGCCTTTACCAGGCTTGACGAACTCGTTCTCGAGTATTGAGCAGGGATCCCCTTCGAGCATGACTTTTAAACCGGACTTAAACTCGTTGGTGGAGAAACTGGCCATGGTGATCACATAGTTGCTTATAGATCTGCGCATGATACCTGCGGAGCGCCAGCTCTGGCAGCGCCGGAGCTAGCAAAGCCAGAAGGCCTCGGCCGCAACACTGATGCCGTTCGGCAGAAATAATTACCGCGGCGTTTCACAACCCTTGTTATTGCACTGCTGGACCTCGTGCGGTTTCGCATATACTGCGCTCGCATTCGCTGCGACACGAGTCGAGCATTTCGGGAACGGCATGGAAGACCAGCCCAACATTCGCATCAGCGTGCCTAAGGCCACTCTCGAGGGCCTGTCATTCTGTGAGACTACCGCCAGCGGCCTATCTGAGTGGGCTGCCGCGCTACCCATGGCCAACACGGCCAATGCTGCGGACCAGGTGAGTAGCGGCGTCAAAGAAGTGGCGGCGTTAGCCACCAGCGCTGCTTTTCGCTTAGAGCTACTGGAGGTATTGAGGCCTTCGGTGCACTACCTGTCTACCCGCCTAGACCGGGCAGCGATGTCCCAGAGTCAACATACCGAAGCCATCGGCACTGTGGCGCAGAATCTGCAGACCGATCTCTGCACCGGGTACAAAGCTGTGGTCAGAGACGCCCTGCGCGAACTCAACAGCTCCCGCGCCGTGCTCAAAGATGTGCTACCGAAAGCCATACACCGAGCCATTTCAGATTTGTCACGCCAGCACCTGCGAACCCTGCAGCTGTACGTGAGCCCGCCGCCGCTGACTTGGCTGGAGCTCAACCAGCTCTATCATCTGGCCGAGAAGCTGGAGCTTTGCGACTACCAAACCAAGGACGGTGAAAATCATCACGATCTGGCACTGAGCATTACCGACACTTACTTGCGCCTGGCACTGCTCAGCTGCTGCAAACCCAACCAATTGCGGCATCGCAATCTAAGTCGCATTTTCAACGTGCTCGAGCATTGGGCATCCCGGGTCATGATCGTGCCGAAAGAGGATGAAGCTCTGTTTACTGTGGACTTAGCAGCGGACAGCGGCCCGGTCTACACAGCGCTGAAACGCAAGATGCGTGCGCCTCGTGGCATACGCACCGATATATTGGTCTACGAGATTGACGCCTACCTCAAAGACATTGACTCCAGCATTCCCATACCGGATTTCATGGACACCGGTTTGATGCAGCAGCTCGCCAATGCCTGGGGTCACATGAGTAAGCGCAGCTTTAGGCGGCTACCCGCCGAGGGCTCGCTCATGGTTTGCGTCGGCCTGCGCGCCAGCCACTACTTTCTTTCCGGCGGCGTACAGTTCTCGGAACAAGTGAGCAATACCGACACGATTTTACGCCGCGAGATCAACCCGTTCATGGCGCAAGAGGTCGCCACAAAGCGCGGCCCATCCGACGACGTTTGGGACGACGCTTTCGATCTACGCGTACGCATACCCATCAATCCGAACATCGCCGATCCAGATCGCATTCTCGTTAAGCTCGCACAGAAAAAGCCCGTCGGCGAAGCCAGTAACGAACGACCCGCTGCTCCTGGCGAAGAAGTGCCACCTACCGGCATGCAGTGCTTTGAGACCGCTGCGGTAGATACCAGCCCTGGAGGCTACTGCTTACGCTGGCATAGCCAGATGCCCGAAAACCTGCAAAGCGGTGAACTGCTCATCGTCCGCGAAAGCTCGGATCCGCGCTGGTGCGTGGCAGTGGTACGTTGGATTCGACAGAATCAAGACGACACCACCTGCGGCATCGAGCTGCTTGCACCCAGAGCCATTCCCGTAGCGGTTCGGGTGATCCAAAAACGCGGCGGGCCCACAGACTACGCCCGGGCGTTATTGCTGCCTGAGCTAAAACCGATTGGCCAAGCTGCGACATTGATCACACCTCGGGTGCCGTTTGCGTCCGATCATAAGATCCACGTACATCGGCAAGGGGTTCAAACCACTGCACAGCTACAGGAAGTGGTAGCTAACACGGATAGCTTTAACCAGTTCACATTCAGAATGCTGGATGGTTACTTGGAAAACGCCCAGATAGACCTCAACATCCAATCCCTGTCTGCTCTGATCGGAGACCCGGAGCCCGACACCAAATAAGCAAGGATAACTTGGCCATACATGGATATGTCGGCTAAACAACGACAAACAGCCCCAGTTCGATTACTCGTTGCCGATCGTACCGAGAATGAGGCTTACGCTATCGACTCCTTGCTGCGCAACGCTGGCGTTGCCACGCGGCTGCGCTTCATCGATGACATCTCGCTTGCAGCAGATCATCTGGATGATGCTGATCTATTGGTGCTGAATGCTGAATTGCCCGATGCCGAGCGTGCCATTAGCGCACTAAAAAAACTCAAAGCGCGTCTACCCATCGTCGTGGTGAGCGACGGCGAAGAACACCAGCTGGATGTAGAAACGGCGTTTGCCGCTGGCGTAGATGACCTAGTACTGCGAAATCACTCCGAACATTTGCTGCGCGCCTGCCAACGCGAGCTGGACGCTCAATGCCTAAGCCTCAAGCTGCAGCAAACCAAGCGTGCACTGGCCGAGGCTGAACAGCGTTGTCAGCTACTGCTGCAGTCTTCTCAGGCAGCAATAGCCTATGTGCATGAAGGCATGCACATATACGCCAACGAATCGTATTTGAGTCTGTTTGGCTACGAAGATGCCGATGATCTAGTTGGTTTGCCGCTAATGGACTTGACTGGCGCAGACGGCGTCACCGAACTAAAAACCCAGCTCAAGCAGTTTCGCAAGTCCGAATCCGAACTTACCTTTGATTTTGATGGCCAGACCAGCGACGGCGAAGACTTCACCGCCAGCATGACGCTCGCGGCCGCACAGTATGAAGGCGAAAACTGCATGCAGGTTACGCTGCGTGCGGCAGCTCAACCCGCTCCCAGCGAAATGAGCGAAGCGGCGCCGGCCGCTGCACTTGAACCGATTACCACCAAACCCACCATCGGTGAGTTTGCCTTAAGCGCCGAGGGCGCAACCCGCAACGTCGACGCGCCTTGCCGAGCGATCTTCGTCGCCGAAATCGACGACATCGCCAAAATAACCGCCGAGCACGGCCTCCAAGGCGCAGAGCAGGTCTGCGACCGGGTTGAACTGGCGTTACAGACTGTCACCGGGGGCATGCCCTTCGTTGCCTTGCAGAATCACAAATTCGCTTTGTTGATCTGCGGTAAAGATGCGACAGAAGTGCAAAAGGAAGCAAACAGCTATCGCCAGGCAATTGAAGAGCTGTTACTGGAAGTCGAAGAAAAAACTGTTCGCCCAACCATCAAAATGCTGGGCGTTGAGCAGAACGACAAGGAGTCGTTCAGCGATCAGCTGGAGCGCGCGAATCGCCTGCAGGCTAGCGAAGAGTCACTCCGCGCCAACCAGGTGCTATTGCACAAGGAAAGCGAAGACAGCGAAGTAGGCGACGAAGCTCACCGCGTGTTAAACCTGATCAACGAAGCTATCGAGAAGCAGAAATTCCAGTTGCTGTTTCAACCAATCATCAGCTTGCGCGGCGACAACGACGAACACTACGAAGTGTTCTTACGCATGCTCGACCGGCACGGCGAACAAATGGTGCCGCGACAGTTCCTGCGCACAGCCATTGAAAACAACGTGGCTGGCAAGATTGACCGCTGGGTCATCCTGCAATCGATTAAGATGCTCTCTGTACACCGAGCCAAAGGTCACAACACACGTCTGTCGATCAACATCACGGCCAACAGCGTTTCGGACCCTGAATTCATTCAATGGTTGGGTGTTGCCATCAAAGCCGCGCGCCTACCGAGCGATGCAGTGATCTTCCAGGTGACTGAAGAGGATGCGGTTACCTACCTGCGCCAGACTCGAGAATTCGCTGAAGGCTTAAAGAAGCTGCACTGCCGAACATCACTGTCGCGCTTTGGATTGGTGGAAGACCCGTACGAAAACTTAAGCCACATCCCAGTGGACATGGTGAAGCTCGACGGTACGCTCATCAAAGAAGACCCCAAGGCCACCGAAGCCTTGACCGCCATGATTCGCAAGCTGCAATCCATTGGCAAGCTCACGCTGGTCCCCATGGTCGAAAACGCGAACATGCTGTCGACCCTGTGGCAAGCGGGCGCGAACTATATTCAAGGGCATTATTTGCAGGAGCCGGTGGCGGAGATGTCGTATGACTTCTCTACGGAGGAGTAGGCACTAGCGCCGCGATCCGGGTGGTTTAAATGCTGCCTGGGACCGCTGTGAATACATCCCTGTACGCTCGCACGCGGCCATCCCTGGCCGCGAGCGTCCCAGTCCGCATTTAAACCACCCGGGTCGCTACCGTATTGCTACTTCAGTGTGGGTGTGTCGTTCTGACTGCGCGCTGCATTAGTGCTACTTCACCGTGTGTGCGTCGATAGCGCTTCGCCGTGTAGAGGCGTTTCGGTGTGGTGGGCTATCGGTCTGGGGTGGCGGTTAGGGCTTGTTCGATGTCTTGGTCGGAGAAGCCCATTAGGTATAGGAGGCTGTCGAGGCCCATGTTGGAGATGGCGTGGTCGGCGGTGGCTTTGACCAGGGGTTTGGCGTGATAAGCGATGCCGAGGCCGGCGACGTTGAGCATGGGCAAGTCGTTGGCGCCATCGCCGATGGCGATGGTCTGTTCCAGGGCAATCTGTTCTTTGTTGGCAATCTCAGTTAACAAGCTGGCTTTGCGGGTGGCGTCAACGATGTGGCCTTGCACTTCGCCAGTAAAGACGCCGTTGACTGTGACTAGTTCGTTGGCGTGAACGTAGTCTAGGTCCAGTGCTTTGCGCAGATGCTCGCCAACCGGGGCAAAGCCACCGGACAACACTGCGAGCTTGTAGCCGAAGCGTTTGAGCACGTGTATTAGGCGCTCTGCGCCTTCGTTGAGCTGCATGCTGTTGGCAACGGTGGTAAGCGCGTCGGCAGACAACCCTTTGAGCAGCGCAACTCGTGCGCGAAAGCTCTGCTGAAAATCTAGCTCGCCACGCATGGCGCGTTCGGTGATGGCGCTGACTTGATCGCCCACGCCGTGCAGTCGCGCCAGCTCATCGATGACTTCGATGTTGATCAGGGTGGAGTCCATGTCGAAGGCGACCAGTCGACGATTGCGTCGGTAAACCGTGTCGCGCTGCACGCTAAAATCGAATTTGAGCTGCGCCGCGGCGTCCATTAAAGCCGCCTTAACTGCTGCTTCAGCGGCGCTGTCAGGCGTGCCACGAAGGATGATCTCGATGCAGGTGCGCTCATCGTTCTGCGGTAAGCGCGCTGCCGCCACGCGCCCCGTTAGACGGCGAATGGTTTCGATATTCAGGCCGTGATCTCGAGTAATGGTAGAGATCATCGCCAGCTGCTCAGCGGCCACGCCGTGAGCCATGAGCGTGAGCACATAGCGTGGCTTGCCCTGTGCTCCAACCCACTCCGCGTAGCGGCCAGTATCGATCGCGGTGAAGCGTACGGGCACGTTCTCGGCGTCCAATTGCGCCTGCAGCGAGCGTTTTACCGCTGCCGTATGGGCCGAGTCGGGAATCTGAACAAGAAAACCCAGGGCCAGGGTGTCGTGGATGATCGCCTGGCCAACGTCCAGCACGGTGACTTGATATTCAGCCAGGGTGGATGTCACCATGGCCATCAGTCCCGCTTTGTCGACGCCGGTGATGTTTACCAGCACGATCTCACTCGCCACGCATCTTCCTTAGATTGTTGAGGTAAAAAACGGTTTGACGCTACCGACTTGGTCCAACCTCGTCAAACAACTGCCTGCGCACGCCAAGCACATCTGGCTGGGCGGAGGCTTGTTGCTGCTGGCCTTGCTCGCCATGCAACGCCTGGCCCTAGATCCCCAGACCCAGGCCGAAGCCTATGGCGAATTGGTGGCGCAAAGCATCGCCGAGTTGTGCGTAGGCCCATTAGTCAAACAGGACCGCATTGAGCTAGGCCTGGTGTCGAATCGTATGGCCCGCTTGCCGGGAGTGACGGGCGTGACGCTATTCGGCGTGGACAACCAGGTGCTGTCGGTAACCACGCCCAACGCCCAGGGCAGTGCTCACACCCAACCGATAACCCTGGATGACGCCATCATCGGGTATGTGCAGGTCAACGTCGACCCTGGGGTGATCGGCGCCGTCGCCCGCTGGCCCTGGTTGTTCGCCTTGGCCCTGCTAGTGCTGCTGCCGTGGCTGCTTAGCGGTTCCCAGTGGTTGCTCGTGAACGCGCAGAGCTATTGGCTGAGCAGACAGTCCACGCAACAAAAACAGACCAGCGTCGCCCATACCCCCGCACCTGCTGCGCCAGCCGACGACTACGTGCTGGTGGCAAGCCTGCTGAATCAGCTGGGGCTAAGCGCTCCGGATCATCAAGCGCTGCTGGCCACAACGGCAAGCGCCGCGGCTCAAGTTGCACAGCTCTACCAGGGTCATATGGACATTCTGCCTGGCAAAGGCTTGGCGATCTGGTTTGCCAACGACAGCGCAGATCGGGCTTTTGAAGTCGCCTGTGGTGGACTGCTGCTCGCTCGGTTCCTGCACCAGCGCAACGATCAAGGCAAGTTTCAACTCGGGTTACACCACCATTGCAATGCTGACGATGAAGCTCCGGGGCACGGGCCCGCCGCAGTACTGAGAGACGCCGCGTTGCTCGCTGCAGCTGCGGGCGAAGGTCAACTGGTGCTAAGCGACGTAGTGGCGGCAGGCATTAGCCGCCAGGAACGGCTCGATATGGAAGCTATGGAACATCCTCTGGGCACCGATTTCGACAGCGCTGGAGCGCAGTGCTACCGCCTAAACGACTTAGCCGAAGGCTACGCGAGCCTGATCGAAAGTCAGCTGGGCCTGCTCCTGAATCAGGACGGCTCGACCGCTAAAGAATCAACTTTCTGAAAACCCCGCGGTAGCTTGCGGCCACGGCGTGCCCGTTCACCGATGTAGTTTTCCAGGTCTTTGAACTTAATCCGGTGATGTCGCTGCCCAGCCTGCACAATCAGCTCTTGGGATTCCGTCAACACAGCGATGTCCACCACCCATTCTTCTTTGGCTTTAAACGCCGCGCTAGGTACGTTCAATAACTTGTTGCCCTTGCCTTTCGGCAGCTCTGGAACATCGGACAGCGGAAACACCAACATTCGACCCAGATTGGTGGCCACCGCGAGATAGTACTCATCAATATTTTCACTAAGGCGCACCGGCTTCAACGCCGCACCTTCTTTGCCCACACTCAAATAAGCCTTGCCGGCTTTGTTTTTGGTGACCATGTCCGCAAATGTGCCGATGAAGCCGTAGCCGGCGTTGGAAGCCATCAGCGCTTTGTCGCTGGCCTGCCCCATGAGCACACCCACAAAGCGCGCGCCTGCGGGTGGCTTCAAGCGTCCGGTGAGCGGCTCCCCTTGACCCCGGGCGCTAGGGAGAGAGTGGGCGGCGACCGCATAACTGCGACCGGTAGAATCGATGAACACCAGCTGATCGCTGGTTCGGCCCCGAGCAAAGTCGCCGTAGCGATCGCCACTACGATAGTTCAGCTCGCGAGCTGCCACTTCGTGCCCTTTGGCACTGCGTACCCAGCCTTTCTCGGAAAGCACCACAGTGACAGGCTCATTGGTCATGAGGTCCTCATCGGTAAACGCCTGGGCCTCCTCCACCGACTGCAAGATCGAGCGGCGCGCATCACCGTACTCTTCGGCAACGGCCAACAGTTCCTTTTTGATCAAGGTGGTCATGCGGGCTTTGGACTTCAGGGTCTTCTCGAGATCCGCTTTTTCGGCAGAAAGCTCATCCTTCTCGCCCTGCAGCTTCATCTCTTCCAGCCGCGCTAGATGTCGCAGTCGAAGGTTGAGGATCGCTTCGGCTTGAATCTCACTGAGCTTAAAGGCCTTCATCAACGACGCTTTCGGCTCATCTTCTTCGCGGATGATGCGAATGACTTCGTCGATATTCAGATAGGCAACAAGCAGTCCATCGAGCACGTGTAAACGCTCGTTGATCTTCTCCAACCGATAATTCAAACGCCGAGTGACGGTATCTCGCCGATACACCAACCACTCTTTGAGCAGCTGCACCAACCCCTTCACCTGAGGTCGCTGATCGAGCCCGATCAGGTTCATGTTGACCCGATAGCTACGCTCTAAATCAGTGCTCGCGAACAGATGACTCATCAACCGCTCAACATCGACCCGATTTGAGCGCGGCACCAGCACCAGCCGTGTGGGGTTTTCGTGATCCGACTCGTCGCGCAGATCACTGAGCATGGGCAAGGTTTTACCGTTCATCTGCGCCGCGATCTGCTCAAGGATCTTCGCCGGAGAAGCCTGATACGGCAGCGCAGTGATCACAATCTCGCCTGATTCAACGCTATACACCGCGCGGGCCTTAATCGAACCGCGACCGGTGTCGTACATCTCCTTCATGTCTGCTTTGGGTGTAATAACCAGCGCTTCGGTTGGGAAATCCGGGCCCTGAACGTGCGTCATCAAATCAGCAGTGCTGGCCTTCGGCTTTTCCAGCAAATGCACGCAAGCCGAAACCACCTCATTCAGGTTGTGCGGCAACAGGTCGGTGGCCATGCCTACAGCAATCCCC
>JBPCXR010000168.1:0-2592 GCA_051027215.1 Pseudomonadales bacterium
ATTGTACCCCTTGCAAATTTGGCTGGCAAAATACGACTTTTCTGCAAACTTGTATCTAGCGTCGGAGAGTATGGCCGAAGCGAGTTTGGCCAATAGCGTTGGACGCTTCGAACGGACATTTGCTAAACTGCCCAAGACGATGAATCGAATGGTGCGTAGATTTACCTAAGTCCTTTCATCATCTCGGCTTTGATGACGTGTCTTGGCTTTCTCAGGAAGGCGAAGTGTTTGGGTCTGCGTTTTAATAAACGTGGCTCAAATCGGTCAGGTCGATCGGCGACCCGTTGACTAGCAATGCATTCCAGCAGTTTTTCGTAGAGCATCATTCGATGCGCACGCCCTCGACACTCTTGGTAATCAATCAGTCGCTGAAACTCTCCGAGGAATTGAAGAGCCCCTTTGAAGCTGATCGTGCGCGGCTGAATCTCATGACGCATTGCGGCCTGCGCCATGATCGTGCGGATGAGATTGTAAGCGAGAATGTGTGTCCAGATCTCTTTGCGCACCTGCTCCGGCGTCTTGCAGCGCAAGATGTCCATCTGCAAGGTTTGTTTCACTGAATACAGATCTAACTCGGCATTCCACCTGGCCCGATAGAGCCCGGCCAGATCTTCTTTCGTAAACTCTTCGGCATCCAGGAGCGTCGTGACCACAACCATGGATGCCGTGCGAAAGCCAGATTGCCGGATCCGAATACGACATTCCCGAACCGTGAGACACTCGGGCAACTCTCGGTGAGCCAATCCGGTGAGCGAACGCGTCGCCGGCCTCCTCCACCGGACGATGCGATCCTCTCTGCCTAATCGCTTTCCCTTTCGAAAGTCGGCTCTTCGCATGGCCTGAAGTTGCGAAACCGAATCGACACCACGGTGCTTTAGCATCAACAGATCTCTCCACGTGCAATAAAGGCAATCGGTGAGTACCACGTCGCCAGGCTGGAAAAAGTCCCATAAAGTGCGAAACAGGCTGAGTTCTCCTTGCCCCTTGCCGGCGTAACGACAGATTCCCAGATCCATAATCGCACCGCAGGAAAGCGAAAAGATGGCAGCGATGCGTGCCAGAGGAAAGCCTAAACCGGGCTGTTGTTTATCATGTTGCGGATAAGCGTCTTGATTCTCAGGCGTATCGGGCATCGATACGGTTGAACCGTCAAACATGTACACTCGACGGCCTTTCCAAAGCCATTCGGATTGGGCACTTTTATCAAGGTTCTGTCCGCTCTTTCTCGCGATGTCTGCAAAGAATTTTTCCGGGAGGCGTTTCTTGGCCTGGCAGTAGGCACCGGTTTCCGCAGAGCAGCAGCTCTGACTGCGAGACAGCCGGTGGGTAATTAAACGGGCTACGGCGGCCCGGCAGGAGTGGTCTTCGCTGAGAACCTGGCTCAGAAAAACCCACAAGGTGATCAGCGGTGTATAGATACGATCCTTCCAAACGACCTCAGCGCTGGTTAATGCCTGCGATACGACCTCGGTCGACAGAACGTCGGTGAACGGCAAGTCACCATCTTGCAGAAACTGGCGCCGCAAAAACTGCACTTGCTGGCGCAATCGAACTGGATTAGAAAAATGCATCGTAAGGCTTCCTTGCAGAAGATGGATTGGTAGTTCAAAACCATCTGAGCAAGCGAGGCCTTTTCTGACGATGTCAGTCTGACCACTACGAGTGAAAGCAATGCTAGGATAGCGTTGCTTACCGACTAGCTACAAACAGGTTGCGTTTTCTACGTGCCCTTCGACGATGAAGCTGAGGTAGGTTAGGGATATTTCTTCTGTGTGTAAAATGATTCAAATTTCAGTTACCACAACGCCTCAGTGAGAGTCACCCGGAAGCAATGCCTAACGACCTACCTCCACCGCCGCACGACGTTCTGCCACCACTGAGCCGCGAGCAGTTGAAGTCAAAAGCAATGTCAGTCAACGGATATTGGATGAGATCGCTGATCCCAAATTTAGGCTTATTTATGCATTGGCTCGCTATGCTGGACTGCGTACCCCTTCAGAACAGAATGTCATCCTAGTGGAGCACATTCGTTGGGAAGAAAACCAGCTCCACGTCTGGGCACCCAAGACTGGCCTACGAACGATACCAATCTTTGGAGAGCTAAAGCCTTACCTTTTGGAAGTCTGTGAAATTGCCGAGCCAGGCCAAACAAGATTGCTTGGAGACTGGAAGCCAACAACGGGGCATTAACCAACAGGCTCAAAAGAATACTCAAAAGGTTGGGCATCGATTCTTACCCCAAGGTCTGGCAGAACCATCGCACAACACGCGAAAACGAGCTCAAAGAGATCTACCCTCGGCATGTAGTTCACGCGTGGATCGGTCACAGCGAGAGCACAGCAAAAGAATACTATGACCGAGTTACCAAGAGCACTACGACCGCGCCAGCCAGGTCGAAGCAAAACCCGAAGCAAATAGCAGCCAAAACGATGAAAATGAAGCAAAATCCGAAGCAGCACCGACGTCGGTTGAGCGACAGGATCTTCGAAAAAACACCTTAAAAGCAGGGCTCTGCTAGGTACTGACGTCGTTTGACGTCGGTTGAGCTACAATCGTGAGTACCCCGTAGGGGAGTCGAACCCCTGTCTCCGC
>JBPCXR010000169.1:0-10125 GCA_051027215.1 Pseudomonadales bacterium
CGGCGATCCGGAACATCGGCTCGGCGAGCATTTCCTTCAGCTCTTCGCTCGCATCGATGCGTTTCAGGGCTTCATCCATGCAGGCGAGCCACTGATCGCGTTGCCGTGGACCAATGTGGTATGGCTCGTGAGGGTCGGTCAGGCAGACTGTGCCGTTCATGGCTAAGTACACTGGCGGTCCGCCCATCCAACCGATGAGGTAAGTGCCGAGCTTGCGCTTGATATCGTCCATGTTCTCAGCGTGCATAGCGCGAATCTCTGCCGCCGCTGTGAGTTCGTCCATAGCCTCGTAGAAGGCATTGGCTAATGCTCGAATGCCGTCATCGCCAAGGATCTCGTAGGGCGTCTGGGGTGCTTCTGTGGGAGCGTTTTCTGATTCGTTCTTTAAATCTTTCATGGGGTCTAGTCTACAGAATTCGTTGTCTATGGGGGCGCAAGTCCAGGCGATTGGCGGCATCGTAGTAGCGCACCGCAACACCGCATGGTGGCACTAAAGCATCAATCTGTGCACAGTCTTCCGCCGTGATCTCGACTTCACTGGCGCCCAGATTGTCTTGAATCTGCTCCAGCGTGCGTGGCCCGACAATGGGAGCCGTAACGCCTGGCTGACTACTGCACCACGCCAGTGCCAGCTGCGACATCGAGCAGCCTTTGCCTTCTGCCATTGTCGCCAACAGCTCGAGCGTGTCCCAAGCCAGCGGCGTCGCGGTTCGATTGAAGTTGTCTTTGCCGTCTTGCCAGCGTGCATCAGTCGGTGCTTGCCCGCGTTGATACTTGCCGCTGAGCAACCCACCACACAGCGGCCCCCAGGGGATCACCGCCATGCCAAACGATTGTGCAGCAGGAATCACCTCGCGCTCAGCGGTGCGATCCAATAGGTGGTAGGCCGATTGCTCGCAGACAAATCGATTCAGTCCGAGCTCCTTCGCCACCCAAAGCGATTCGACGAGCTGCCAACCCGGAAACATGCTACTGCCGATGTAGCGAATCTTACCGGCCTTGATGAGATCGTCTAATGCACGCAAGGTCTCATCAATCGGCACATTGGCGCTGGAGCGGTGCATTTGGTAGAGATCGATCCAGTCTGTTTTTAAGCGTGCTAAAGAGTCTTCGCAGGCCTTAATCAAGTGCCGGCGACTAGGCCCGCGGTCGTTGCGATCGTCGCCCTGAGGCATGAACGCCTTAGTAGCGAGTATCGTATGCTCGCGCTTGCCAGGTCGCGCAAGCGCCTCGCCGACGATGCGCTCGCTGTCGTTGCCGGCGTAAACATTGGCGGTATCGATAAAGTTCACGCCTTGAGCGAAAGCGTGATCAATGATTTCGATGGACTCAGCCTTGTCGGTTTTGAAACCGAACATCATGCTACCCAGGCAATATTGGCTGACTTTTACGCCGGTTCGCCCGAGCGAGCGGTACTCCATTGCCATCAGCTGGCCTTGAACTCGATGTGCAACGCTTCGAGCGCTCGTAACGCAAAGTTAGGCGCTTGATGGAAGTCGTTTTTGCCCGGGGCGAAGCGAACCTCATCAATGCGATCGACCAAGGCCTTGAATGACCAGTACATTTCGCGGCGGGCGAGCGGAGCGCCCAGGCAGTGATGAATGCCAGAGCCGAATGCCAGATGCCGACCAGGCTTGTTGCGATCGAGGTCGAGCTTTTCTGGGCATTCAAACTCTGCGCCATCTCGATTCGCTGCGGCGTAACGAACGTTCAACATTGAGCCTTTGGGTATGGTGACATCACCAATCTCGAAGTCCCGCGATGCCCAGCGAAACAGCCCCTGCACTGGGCTTTCGAGGCGCAGCACTTCTTCGACGAAAGTGCGCAGATGCTTGTCCGGATCGGTTTTTAATTGTTGCCACACATCGGGGTTTTCGACCAGCAATTTGACGCCATAGGCGATGGCATTCGTCGTGGTTTCACTGCCTCCCACAAACGTGTCTGCCATCATTTCCGCATGCAGCTCGTTGTCGTTCAAGGGTCTGTCCCATTCGGGAATCACGCGGTTCACCATCTCCGATAGCAGGGTATCGTCCGGCTCTTTGCGCAGTCGCTCGAAAATCGGTTGGAAGTAGTGCTGTGCTTCGATCTCTTGTTCTACCGACCAACGTTCTTCTTCTTCGGTTTGCATCATTCCCAGGCGTTGGACCCAGGCGTCTGTCCAAGCTTTGATCTGCCAGATGTCTTCTTCGGGTACACCCACCTGCCGACCGATGACGATGAGCGGTAGCGGCACGGCCATTTGCTTCATCCAGTCACAGTGACCATCGTCGAGGAAGGCGTCGATGAGCTTGTAGGCGGTGGCCTCGACAAACGGATCCATGGCTTCAATACGCTTCGGCCGAAACGCCTCATTGAACATCGCTCGCATTTGTTTGTGATTCGGATCGTCACGACCGGCTAGGGTTGGCGCCGGAACCCAACCTTTGTCTTGATAGAGCTTGAGCATGCGCGCCGCGCGTTCAGAATCGAGCGCTTCCCTGCTACCACCCTGGCCACCGCGGGCGCTGTTGTTGAAGTCTTCTGTGTTTAGGAGAATATCGCGCAGGTTGTCGAACTTGGTCACCACGTAAAAACCGGTGATGGGGTCCTGCCAAACTGGAGCCTGGTCATGCAGCAGTTTGTAGGCGTGGTAGGGGCAGTTTTGCAGGTTGGCATCGAGAAAGTTGATCTCTTCCAATGAGCTGGGAATGACGGGTTCATAGGGAACCTTTGTGGTGTCTTCCGGCTGCGCCATGTTCTGTCTCCCATGATCGGTTCTGGTCCACTGCAAATAAGGGCAGGGCGGGGGACTATTCCACCCGTAGCGAAAAACTATATCATGTTCGTAAATTGCACCAGTGTGGCGCATGGCCCCGTATTTCGCTGATAGAGCGAGTTATTGAGGTGAGCGCCGCGCCTAAGGAGTGAGCCGATGAGCCCAGCACAACCACAGTCAATGGCCGGCGCAGCCCGTGCCCCCGGTCCCAATTTGAAAGACATGCTGCTGCGAGACGCATCACCGCCACCGCCTGCTTTTTTGGAAGAGTCTTACGAGTTTTTGGGCGACGCTGACGTGCCCTACAGCCACTACACCTCGACCGAGTACGCCAAGGCGGAGTTCGATCGCATGTGGCCAAAAGTATGGCAGATGGCTTGTCGGGAGGAGCAAATTCCTGAGACCGGCGACTATCAGGTATATGACATCGGCGATCAGTCCGCGATCGTAACGCGCACAGAGAGCGGCACCATCAAGGCTTTCTACAATGCCTGCATGCACCGTGGAACCGCGTTGAAGGAAGCAGACTCCGCCGGCTACTGCGCCAGCTTCCGCTGTCCCTTTCATGGCTGGATTTATTCTCTCGATGGCGAGCTGATAGAGCTCCCCGAAGATTGGGACTTTCCCCACGTGAACAGCAAGAGCCATGGCTTGCGAGAAATTCGAGTAGACACCTGGGCCGGGTTCGTCTTCATCAACTTTGACGACGACGCTGCGCCGCTAACAGACTTCCTGGGTGTTCTACCTCGGCATTTCGCAGATTTTGGCATTGCCGAGCGCTATATCGAAACCCACGTCCGCAAGCGTTTGCCGGTGAACTGGAAAGCGGCAGAAGAGGCGTTCATGGAGGCCTACCACGTAAAAGAAACCCATGCCGGCGGGCAGGAATTCAGTGAGGTCACTACCCAGTACGATGTCTTTGCGGACAACGTCAATCGCTTCATTCACACGGTAGGCTCGCCTAACCCGAGACGACCTGTAGCATTGACCGAGCAGGAATTGATGCAGGAACTGTGGGGCCGACGCTCGCTGGAGTCCGACCCGTGCCCGGAGCTACCCGAGGGCATGACGGCTCGAGATTGCTACGCCAAGCATGTGCAGAGCATGTTAGGGGCAGAGTACCAGCAAGACTTTTCGGACTACTCCACTTCCCAAACCCTCGATTCCATCGAGTACTTTCTGTTCCCGAATCTGTTTATTTTTCCGGGGCTGGCGCTACCCATGGTCTACCGTTTCCGGCCAGATCCGAAGGATCCAGACTTTAGTTGGTTCGATTTGTACATGCTGCGGCCAAAGCAGCCGGGTACGCCGGCGCCTGCGTGCCCAGAGCCGATTATTTTGGATGTGGAAGACAGCTATACCGTGGCGGAAGGCCTCGGGCGGCTTGGTGCAATTTATGATCAAGACACCGGCAACATGGCGGCGCAAACTCGTGGCTTTAAGTCGAATGCCAAGTCCGGGCAAACCCTAGGCAATTATCAGGAGGTTCGAGCCCGCCACCTGCATCAGCGCATTGAGGACTACTTAAACGGCTGATAAGCATCACATCACGGCTGCGGTATCGCTGTCATAGCGTCAGCCAGCCGCCATCCACCGGTAAATAAACTCCGGTGACGAAGCTGCTCATCTCCGAGGCGAGAAACACCGCGGCTTTGCCTTGTTCGAGTGGATCACCCCAGTGCCCGGCCGGCAACCTTGCAATGCGATCTGCCACCGTGTCGGCGAGCGGGTTGCCTGTCGGTGGCGGCGGCCTGCCTGTGATCGGTGGCGCTTCACCGTCTTGAACCCATGTGGGCCCAGGCGCCAAGGCATTCACATTAATACCGTGTGCCGCTAACTCCAGTGCTAGCGCTTTTGTCATCTGGGCGACCGCCGCTTTCGACCCGTCATAGGTTACGCCGACCCCGGGCGAGACAGCCTGAGTTGAGGAGACGTTGATGATGCGGCCGCCTTTGCCGCGCTCGATCATGTGGCGCGCGGCGGCGCGGCAACAATAAAACACGCCGTCGACATTAACCGACCAGAGCGTACGCCACATTTCATCTGTGATGTCGCGAACCGGACCGCCGTATTCGAGGTAGACCCCGGCGTTGTTCACCAGAATGTCCAGACCGCCAAGTGATTCAATGGTCGCAAGCATTGCGGCATCCACCGCCGCTCTGTTGCTAACGTCCAAAGACATGGCCTCGCCGTTGAGCCGTTGCGCCAGAGCTTGCGCACCTTCGAAGTTCAGGTCGCTGATCATGACCTTGGCACCGGCGGCGGCAAGGGCGCTGGCAATGGCTGCGCCGATCCCCTTGGCGCCACCGGTCACGTGGGCAACTTTGCCGCTCAGATCGATCCAGTCTGCAGGATTGGTCATAGCCACTACACCCTTGTCGATTTCCTTGGGTCATAGCGTGCCCGAATCCGGCGGCCCTGTTAATCTTTAGCGTGCAGAAATAGTCAGAGGCTTGAGATGTCTACCCATGATGAGAGCACGGGACCGGAGGGGTACCAGCAGGCGGCCGTTGAGGCATGGATTGCCGACAATGTTGAGGGCCTGACGCCGCCCCTACAATGGACCCGACTCGAAGGCGGTCATTCCAACTTGACCTATCAGATTGCAGACGTTAACGGCAGCTGCGCCGTGATTCGGCGACCACCGCAAGGGGAGCTATTGCCGAAAGCACACGATATGAGCCGCGAGTGGGCACTGATCTCTGCGCTGGGCCCGACTCCGGTGCCGGTGCCCGCGGCCTTGGGCTTCTGTGAAAGCCCGGACGTCACCGGTGCTTGGTTCTACGTGATGGGTTTGATCGACGGTCGGCCGTTGTACAACAACGAGGACACAGAAGCTTATGTCCCCGAGGCGCAGCGCACCAAACTTGCCCACTCATTCATAGACGTACTCGCAGATCTACACGCCCTCGACCCCGATGAGATTGGCCTGGGTGATCTAGGCAAGAAGGAAGGCTACGTCGCCCGCCAGTTAAAGACCTGGTACCGCTCGTGGACGGCGTCCGCAGAACCCGCGCAGTACGATGATCCTCGTGCCCACGAATTGCAGCGATTCTTTCTGGAGCACCTGCCGGAGCAAGGACCCGCCAGGGTGGTTCACGGCGACTACGGACTACACAACACACTGGTTGGCCCAGATTGCACTATCGCTGCCGTAGTGGATTGGGAGATCTCAACATTGGGGGATCCGCTTGCTGATTTGGCCTACGCGCTGAACATCTGGGGCGATCCCACAGACGAAATACCGCTGTTACCCGAAGCAACGACTGCGCCACCGGGGTTTCCGACTCGCAGTGAGCTGGCAGCGCGCTACGCTGCGCGTACCGGGCGGGACCTGTCTCAGCTGGATTACTATCTCGGTTTTAATCGCTGGAAAACAGCAGCGATCGTGCACGGTGTCTACGCTCGCTACATCGAGGGCAAAAAGAGCAGCGAAGACATCGACCTGCCGGAAATGAAAGAGCGCATCGGCCGCACTCTGACGCAGGCCGAACACGCCGTTAACCGGCTGGGTAAATGACAGCGGTCGAATTTGGCATCGGTCTACGGCGCCTGGACAGTATTGCCGAAGACGCCCAGCTCGCCGAGCGCTTGGGGTATTCCTTTGTCAATGTCGGCGAGCACGTCTTTTTCTACGGTCCTATTGGCAATGGATTGATTTCCCTGGCGGCAGCGGCAGGCGCCACAGAACACATTAAGCTCATGAGTACGATTACCTTAGTGCCGCTGTATCCGGCGGCGCTGTTGGCGAAGCTGGTTGCATCGTTGGATGTAGTGTCTAAAGGACGCTTTCATCTCGGCGTGGGCGTTGGCGGCGAGTTTGCCAAAGAGTTCGAAGCCTGCGGTGTACCCGTAGGTGAGCGGGGCGCGCGCACGAACGAAGCGTTAGCGCTAATGCAGCGCTTGTGGACCGAGGACGATGTGCACTTCTCTGGCCGCTTCACCCAATTGCCGGGCGTCACATTGAGTCCAAAGCCGGTGCAGCAACCCTATCCACCGATTTGGATTTCTGGTCGCAGTGAGGCCGCTATGCGTCGCTGTGCAATCTATGGTGATGGTTGGCTGCCGTATATGTATACGCCAGAAAAACTTGAGCAGAGCCTGGCAACGATCAACAAACTGGCTGCAGATGCTCAGCGTAAACAAACTATTCAGCCTGGGCAGTTTCTTTTCTTCGCTGTGCACGAGGATCGAGCCACTGCTGTGGCCATGGCTTCTGAGCGATTATCGATTCAGTACAATCAGGATTTCTCGAAACTTGTCGGCAAATATGCCATTGCTGGTAACCCGGAAGATTGTATTGCTAGATTGCAGGAGTACGTTGACGCTGGGGCCCGGTCCATACTCTTGAATTCCGCTTGTCCCGGCGGCTACGCGGTGGAAAACGAACAACTGCTGGCATCTGCAGTGCTACCAGCGTTTCGGGCGGGCTGATAATTCATACCCACACACACGCCTACGAATCCATCTAGCCGGAGGTGGCAAAACCTTGGTAGTCGTCGGCAACGACTGCTTGCAGCTTCTCGGCGTAGTCCGGAAAACCTAGATAGGGCATAAAGACCCTCGGCTTGCCTGGCACGTTCGCGCCTAAATACCAGGAATTGCAGCGCGGGTACAAGGTTTGCGCAGCACGCATGTTGACTACCTCTACCCATTCGTTTTCAGCGTCAAGTTGCGCTTCAATGGTGCGGTGTCCTTCCTTCCTGCACCAATCTAGGCAAGCCGTGATGAACTCCGCGTGCTGTTCGCCACCAGTAATCATGTTGGCCAGCACCGAAGGACTGCCTGGCCCGGTCATGGTGAACAGGTTTGGGAACCCATGCATCATCAATCCCAAATAGGTGCGCGGTCCAGCAGACCATTTGTCGCCCAGCTTTTGCCTTTCACTGCCGCGAATGTCGCAGCGCAAAAGTGATCCGGTCATAGCGTCGAAGCCGGTAGCGAAGACAATTGAGTCGAACTCGTAACTTTTGCCGTCCGCCACCAATCCATCGGCTGTGAGCGCCTCAATGGGTCGTTCGCTGACATCCACCAGGTGGACGTGGGGTAAGTTGTAAGTTTCGTAGTAGCCAGTATCTGCACACAGTCGCTTGCAGCCGAAAACGGTGGTCGGGCACAGCAGCTCGGCAGTTTCTGCATCAGAAACCATGCTGCGAATCTTGTTGCGAACAAACTCCGCAACGTGTGCATTGCCTTCTAAACTGAGGCCTAAATCGCCAAAGGCCCCGCCGAACATAAAGCCGCCGTGTTGCCAGTACTCTTCAAAGCGCGCTTCCCGCTGTTCTGCTGTAGCTTCCAGCACCGAGTCGGTTCGACGAGGATAATTTGCGCCAAATGCCGGCATCTGCTGTTTGTTGCGCAGCCGAAAATCTTCGTAGTTGGCTTTGATCTGACGTTCGTAGGAAGGATCCAACGGTTGGTTGCGCGCTGGTACGCTGTAGTTTGCGGTCCGCTGAAAAACAGTCAGCTCGCGGGCCTGTTGTGCGATGAGGGGAATCGACTGAATAGCCGATGAGCCGGTGCCAATAACGGCCACGCGTTGACCCGTAAAATCAACGCCATCTTTAGGCCACTGGCCTGTGTGGTAGGTCTCGCCGGCAAAATCCGCTAGCCCTGGAAAGTCCGGTGTATTAGCTGCCGACAGGCAACCCGTTGCCATAATAAGAAACTGGGTGCTCAGGGTTTCGCCGCGGTCCGTTTGCACCTGCCAACGCTGCTGTGCTGCGTCGTAGTGAGCGGCGGTCACGCTGGTTTCGAAACTAATGAGCTCGCGCAAATCGAAAGTGTCGGCAACGTGGTTCGCGTACTGCAGAATTTCTGCTTGGGGCGCATAGCGTTCGCTCCAGTTCCAACGTTGCTGTAGCTCTGCGTCAAACTGGTAGGAATACTCCATGCTTTCAACATCGCAGCGGCAGCCCGGATAGCGGTTCCAATACCAGGTTCCGCCAACGTCATCGCCGCGTTCAATGCCGCGGGACTGGAAGCCGTGCTTTCGCAATAGATGCAGCATGTACATACCGCTGAATCCAGCGCCCACAACGATGGCGTCCAGCGCTTCGGCGCTGGTCTTAGCAGATACTTCTGGCATGGAGTTAACTCAGAGTGCGTTGTAAATAGGCGCGCAAGCGTTGCCAGGCATCCTGTGCCGGATCAGCATTGAGCTCGGGGTCACGGTCGACGTGCAGCCAGAACCCGTGTTTGACTTCGTCGTAGATGTGAACATCGTTTTCTATGCCGGCTGCGCGCAACATTTCAACAAAACGATTGACGTCCTCCACGGGTATACCTTGATCGTTCTCAACGAAAGTACCGTAAATCTCGTGGTGAATGTGCTGCATCCGCTCGGGGTCAGCTAACAAGCGACCATAAAATATTGCTGTTGCCTCGTGGGCGTCACCACCTAAAGCAAAAGACAAAGCTACGCCGCCCCCATAGCACCAGCCAATGGTGCCGATTTTTCCGTTGCTGTCGCCACGTTCACGCAGAAAGCCAACAGCTGCGTTGAGGTTGGCGATCAACTTGTCTGGCGTTGCTAGCGTTTCGCGCACCAGCGCCATGTTTTCTTCCGGATTGCTGCCGGTACGACCGTCATAGAGGTCGGCAGCGAGGGCGATGTAGCCTTCGTCGGCAAAGCTGTCTGCGGTTTCCTTAACCCGTTGCACCAAACCGTTCCACTCATGGATCAAGATGACGGCGGGGTGCGGGCCAGGTCCGCTAGGCACCGCTAGGTAGCCTTTGGCACTCGGATTGCTGGCATCGTAAGCAATCGATTTGCCGGTCAGCGGTCCGGCAGCGCCAACGATGGCCCGTGGCAAGGCGCTAGGGGTGACACTGTCGGTCGTGATGTCGGGATTGTCTGCCACTGCAGGCGCTGCCGCCACGTTGCCTGCGTCACTAGAGCAGCCGCTCAGCCAACCCAATAGCAGTACGCAGAGTAGCCCTAGGCCGGTCCGAGATCGGCTGGGTGCATTTCTCATTGGCTAATTCTCTCTGACGCGGATGATCTGGGGTATGGTACCGCGATGGCCTGAAACGTCATAGGCTCGAGGGGGGAGTTTGTGCTGCTAATCGAAGGGTGGCGCCAGCGACATTCGCTGGTGTTTCTGTGCTTTTGCGCAGTGTTTGTTTGCTACATCGATCGCGTCAACATTTCTGTTGCGATCATTCCCATGGCCGAGCAGTACGGCTGGGAACAGGGGGTCCAAGGACTCATTCTTTCCTGTTTTTACGTTGGCTATTTAGTCACTCAACTGCTGGGTGGTTATTTGGCAGATCGTTATGGTGGCAAGCTGATACTGGGTATTGGCGTCGTCTGGTGGTCGGCATTCACCATACTGACCCCTCCTGCTGCGGCAATGGGCATTGGC
>JBPCXR010000170.1:0-29904 GCA_051027215.1 Pseudomonadales bacterium
ACCACGTCATTGAGCGCCGGTGATCGAGACTGTTCGACGCCATCGCGCAGCACCCAGGCTTCGAGCAAAAAGTGGTCTTCGCTGACGAAGTCACCGTCCAGCATTGCCTGCAGCTTGTCTTCGATCGCATCGGGCGAGACGCCGGCTAAAAAGCCCAACCCACCGCGATTAACCCCAAGCACGGGTACATTGTGCGCAGCCAAGTCTCGACCCACTCCCAGCAAGCTGCCATCGCCACCAACGACCACGATAAGATCGCAGGCGCTACCCAGAGCCTGCCTCGGCAATCCGCTGTTGCTGGATTCTCCTAGCGCTGACGCCGTGTGTCGCTCCAAGACGATGCTAACCCCCGCGGAATCGAGGACATCGGCGACAACGCGCACGCTATCGAGCACTTCTTCGTCCACCGCTTCGGCATGCCGACTACGCCGTGCCACCAAGCCCACTCGCTTAAACTCACTGCTCATGCCGTTCCTATTCTCCCGGCTCCGCCTGCGGGGCACAGTACAAGAGCCCAGCAACGCAAACAATGCGCTATCAGGCGACTTGATTTCTCTACCTGCTGCACTAGGCTGGCTTCCTGTTTTGCTCCGCCAGCTGGAGAGCCCTCGTGTCGATCAAATCCAAAGAAGTTAATGATCTGCCTGATGCCGATCGGCTCAGTGAGCTACTGCAGGAGGTGCAGGCGAAAAGTGGTCTAAGCATAGATAGTAAAAATCTCTGGCCGAAGTTGCTGGAAGAAGCTGAGCGCAAAGCCCAGGAAGAACCGATTCTGGGCAGCTACTTCTATGCCACCATTCTTAACCACGGCAGCTTTGCCGCGGGCTTGAGCTTTCGCCTGGCGAGCAAGCTCGACAATCCCATGATCCCAACCATGCTCATTCGCGATGTAGTCTCAGAAGCTATGACCGCTGAGCCCGCCATTCTGGATGCCGCCAAAATAGACATCCTGTCGATCTACTCGCGTGACCCGGCTTGTGAAGACCTCTCTACGCCTTTTCTGTTCTATAAGGGCTTTCATGCCCTGCAAACTCATCGCATTGCCCACTGGTTGTGGCATCAAGGTAGACGCACACTGGCCTGCTTCTTCCAGAATCAAATCAGCGTCACGCTTGGTGTAGACATTCATCCAGCCGCGCAAATTGGTTCCGGCATCATGTTCGACCATGCAACCGGTATCGTCATCGGAGAAACTGCAGTAGTGGAAGACGACGTCTCCATTCTGCACTCAGTCACCCTTGGCGGCACCGGCAAGGTAGCCGGCGATCGCCACCCAAAAATCCGCCGAGGGGTGTTGCTTTCAGCAGGTTGTAAGGTGATTGGTAATATCGAAGTAGGTGCCGATGCCAAGGTGGCTGCAGGCAGCGTGGTGTTAAAGGACGTGCCGGCCAACGTCACAGTGGCCGGAGTTCCGGCGAAAATTGTCGGTGAGTCCGATGACATTCCAGCGCATCACATGAATCAACAGATCTAACAGCCATGAGCCAAGCCGAACCGAAATGCCCCAGCTGCGATGCGGTGGGCATCGACAAAATCGTTTCAACCGAGGGCCGTGAACGCGCACGAGATCGAAAGCCTTGGTTCATTGTGGTGCATTGCAGCGACTGCGGACATGTCTACAACGTTCTGGCAAAACACGTGTTCGCACAAAACCAGTCGCCACGGTTCGTTCTACCAAAACGCGAATAGCGCAGCTACATGCGCGCAGCGGCGCGGGTGATGAAGTGCCGCAGCACATCGTCAGCCTGCACTCCGGGCAGAGGAAACTTACCCGCAAAAATCAAACAGGGGACGCCACTAACGTCGTGCTCCTGAGCGGCTGCCAAATCTGCTTCGACCACATCCAGCCAGCGCTGATCAGTCAGTGCCTGTTCAGCCTGTTCGGCGCTGAAACCACTGACGATGGCGAGCTGCCGCAGCGCTTGGCGCTCGCCAACATCCACCCCTTCTATGAAATAAGCACGAAACAGCGCTTCGGCGAGTTCATGTTGTAGCCCGAGAGGCTCTGCGGCTGCCATGAGCCGGTGGCCCAGTTTGGTGTTGGGAATTTTCGCGACCCGCTGATAGGCAAACTCGATCTGTTCAGCTTCGGCCTCGGAAGCCAGCCTTTCCGGCAACCGCGCCGGATCAGCCGCATCGCCAAAGCGCTGACGCAGAAAGTTCTGGCGATCGATTCCCGCCTCAGGCAGCCCAGGGCGCAGCTGATAAGCCCGCCAGCGTAGGGCAACTGGCATAGTTTCTTCGGCGAGGACCCGGTCCAGCCGGCGTTTGCCGACGAAACACCAGGGGCAAATCAGGTCGGAAAATATATCGATCTGCAACATGTCCGGAGCCCTAGCCATTTGCCTGTAAGGCTTTCATGATAGGTCACACAAGCAAGTAGGAGAACCGCCGTGCAAGTTGGACTGGTCACTGGGCAACGCAGCATTTCACTGGTCGACATGCCAGACCCTACCCCGAGCACAGGCAAAGCCGTCGTGGATATTAGCTACTGCGGAATTTGTGGCACGGACCTGCATGCCTTTCTCTCTGGCGAACCTTACAACCCCGCAATCTGTGGTCACGAGTGGGTGGGCAACGTCAGCGCAATGGCCAGCGCCGACAGCAATCGTCATGTCAAAGAAGGTGATCGCGTCGCCATAGGCGTCGCCGCCGCCTGTGGTCAGTGCGGTAGCTGCCGTCGCGGCGATGCCAGCCATTGCGAAAGCGCGTTCGCTGGTGCAATCGGCATGCACCCATTGGCTGCCCCCCACGGCGGGTTCGCCAGCGCCATCGCTTTCGACATTGAACGGCTGTACGGGGTGGCGCCGTCCTTGTCCGATGAACAAGCAGCTATTTTGGAGCCTGTTACCGTCGCCGTACACGCGGTGCGCCGAACACCGATGCGCTTGGGTGACAGCTGCATCATCATCGGTGCCGGCCCCATCGGTTTGCTGGTGATGCAAGCCGCCCGCGCCGCGGGGGCAGGCAAAGTTTGCGTGCTAGAACCCGCGAGCAGTCGTGGTCAGATCGCCAGCCAACTCGGCGCAGACCATGTACTGGACCCAACAGCCTACGCGGACAGCGCCGCGCTAAACGCCGCGTTGGCAGAGCTGCTGGGCAGCGCTGGAGGTGCTGACGTGGTGTTTGAATGCGCTGGTATTCCGCAGACGATTCAAACAGCCGTGGATCTATGTCGCCGCGGCGGGACGATTTCGCTGGTAGGTGTACCCGCTCTACCCGCCCAGATTGATGCCGCCAGCTGGCTGATCAAGGAGATTCATCTGGCGACTTCCATCGCCTACTTACATGAAGAATTCGAGTTGGCCCAGGCCCTAGTCGTCGACGGCCGCATCGATGCCAGTGCATTGCATACCGGCACCGTAGTGCTAGACGCCATGCAAGATGCGTTCGTACGTCTGGCAGAAAACCCAACCGAAGTGAAGATACTGGTCGATCCCAGGGGCTAACGGGCGTTAGATTTCGCCCCGCAACAGCTCCTGCAGCCTACGAGTTCGGGTCTTCTCGTGCTTCAAAGCAGTCCGTAGTTTTTGTATTTCTTCTCGCGCACCGCGCAGCTGATCCATGAAGGCCTGCTGTTGCGCGGCAAGCTCGCGTCGAAACTGACTGGCCACCTGCTGCAGCTGATCGTTGTGGGTGTGGATCAGCGACTGCACGCTGACCTTGCCATCTTCTAAGGTACTTTCGAGCTTGGACTCCAGAGACTGGGCAGTTGCGTGTAAATCCTCGCCTTCGACGATGCTGGCGATTCGCGAAGCTCTAGGTTTCAACTCAAGTTTGTTGCGCCATACGGCCTTCTGTAAACGCATCGCCGGATGCACGTCGCCCACACCTTCGGGCTCCCAAAGATTGGCGGCATGCCAAGGCACCGGGCAGTGGCTACGGCAGGCCATCAATATGCGCCGTCCCGAACCTAGATCGGGCCCTCGCGCCGCCTGCTTCGCTAGGTAGCGCAGTGGCACGTTAAAGCGATCGTCCACGCAGCCTTCCTCGTCGATCTTCAGAAGGAAAAACACAATGGCTCGAATGGTGAGTGCTTCGCCAACCACCACATAGGCTGAACGAACTAAACTGGCAGCAAATTGCTCTAGAGTCGCGCTGTGGTTGAGGAGCGATTCGAACTCAGAATATCGCATCTCAGAGGCGATGGCGGACAGGTCATCCTCAAACAGAAATACCAGTTCGTCCAAATCTTCCTGATCGTTCATCTGGGTCCTTGTCGCGTCGCGACAGCGCGGCGGGGGGCGTCAAATTCTGGGACGGAGTGTCCCTTGCGTATTTGACCAAAGCCGCAGCGGCAAAGCCGCGCCGGGGATCACAGAATCAAAGTCAAGCCGGCCCCTTGGACGGCGGCCGTCTCTGCGGACAGCGTGGTGTCGGACTAAGCGCTGCGAACCGGAACGATCAGATGAGCGATGTCCTCGAAGTGAAATGCGCGTCGTGCCGGCTCATGGGCCGCCTCAGACTTGGCATGCTCTGCGTACACCATGTAGTTACCGCTGAAATTTCTAACGTCAACGATGCGGAAAGAATCCTGCTCCAGCGAAAACTGCTTGCCGACAAGGTCCTGCATGAGGTTAACCACTACTGCTGCTAAAGAGACCCCAGTACTGTACGCCCTGCATGAGCTCGAAAAGTTCGCAGAACGTGAAGCGGCGTAAGGCCGATGTAAGTTTGTGAAATTGAACCGTTGCTGTTTTGGCGAAAACCGCCAAGTTTGCGTCAAAATTCCCTGAATCCACTCACGCATGAGATATAATCTTATTAATATTCAATAGGTTAACTACGGCATGGTTTCTGCAAGGTTAGTTCCAGAACGGTAATCCCCACAATCTCTGCAAGGAACCCACTATGCGCACCATCGCCTGGACTGTAGCCGGCTGTGTTTGCACCTTCTTTGGTTTGATCGGACTGGTGCTGCCCATAGTCCCTGGCATCCTCTTTCTAATTCTCGCTGCCCTGTGCTTCCAACGAGCCAGCCGCAGCGACTGGGGTAGCCGCTCCCGAGCTGCTGGCTCGCTGGGCGACCGATTCGAACTGGCAGCAGCACCTGCACTCAGGGCTGCCCAGCGAATTCAGTTGCAGTTCTGGCTACTAGCCAGACGCTTGCTCGGTCGTTCTGGAGGACGCCATACCTCTCGCCACCACTAAGTCCGCGGCCGCACATAGCTAAGGGGTAGCCTCATTACCACAACTCTGTCGTGAGCTGATCACGAAACATTTTATATATCATCGGTTTAAGAGCTATTTGCGAGCTGCTCGGTAGATGTTCGGCCGATTTAGGCAAGCAACCGCGCGATACTTAAAAATTTTCGAGAAGATCAAGTTAACTTATTGATAAGGGAATTTTGCCCTGTTAGTGTCTGCTCCGATCTGTCCTGCCGAGGGTCCTGCTACCCGAGGCGCAACGCTGTACCCCTAGTATCAGTGCTGCGTACCGGGCTACAGGGATCAGATCGGGGCGGGAGGGGAATTCCGCTCAAACCGGCAGTCGCATTGGCCAAAACTCCAATAACGAAGAGTGCCAGCGCGTCGGTCTCTTTGAGCCGCCTTTTGGCGGCTTTTGTTTTTCTAGCTTGGTTGATCTACAAATCCAGCAACCAACTAATCGATTCATCTATAAACTTTGCCATAGGCGCCTGGGCCAACGCTGCTGCATCGTGCCCCAGCGCACAGTAGAGCACCCGCCCATCACCTTCGGTGCGTCGCCAGGCCAGCGTTTGCCAATCCTGTGCGGCGGACTCGCCCACGCAACGGCCTTCTAACAAGCGTTCGCTATCTGCACCCAGGGCCAGATGATGGTAGATCTCGTCTTCGGTGGTGAAGCTGGAAACTGCAGCGGCACCCACCCCACGCACTTCGCAAGGACCCGGCGGTGGATGGAAGCTTTGATCCCAGACCCATCGCCCACCGAGCAAATTGCCATAGTCATACCAGGTGTCGAAGCAAATGCTCGCCGTATGCAGCCCCAGTAAGGCGCCACCGGAGGCTACGAACTCGTGTATTCGCGTAGCCCACGCTTCTGGCATTTCAAACGCCCACTGCTTGCGATGGGGGATGTACTTGTCATGGTTAAGCATGCGCCAGCGCAGCGCGTTGATAGTCAAGCAATCGGCAGTCTCAAGCTCCGATACTGCTTCGCCTACATCATCGATGCTAACGCTTTCGACCCCATGCGCCGCGAAGCGTTGTGCCAGCCAGTCCGAGGTTTGTTCGAAGGGGTGGTAGATGCCACCACTGAGCAACACATTACGCACGGTGGTTAGGTTGCCAGTGCAGCTTTGTGCTTGAGTAGGCGCTGACTTGCCAGCCGGCAACTGCAGCGCGCTCCGGCAGCGGCGCCAGCGACTGCTGCACCCCGCCTAACCAAACTTGCTCGATGTTGTCGCGATTGCCGAGCACGGTGACATCGGTGCTTGGGTCGGCGCTGAGCACTAGCAAATCGGCGAGTTGACCGGTGGCAATAGCGCCCACCTGGCCGGGCAAACCGAGAGCCAAGCCACAGGCAGAAGTTGCGCAGCAGATTGCCTGTAGGGGCGTCATGTTTAGGTCTTCGACGAATACCTGCATTTCTCGATAGTGCCACTCGCCGTAGGGCGTCAGCGAAAAGCCCGTCTCTGTGCCGCACAGCAAGGGCACGCCGGCATCATAGGCGCGTCGCAGCATCTGCGCGCTCTCAGAAATTTCTCGGGCGAAAATCTCTCGCAAGGCTGGATCTGCACCAACCTTGTCACCAAAATCCCGCAGGTTCGCCTGAAAGGTGAAAGTCGGAACAACCGGTACCTGGTGTTTTACCACCAGCTCCAACGCCGCATCGTCCATGAACGTCGCATGCAAAATCATATCGAACCCTGCACGTACAGAGTCAGCAATGCTAGCGGCGTTGCGGCAATGGCCGACCACAGGAATGCCAACCTCATGAGCGGTGTCGCACACGAGTTTCAGCTCATCATAAGACCAAGCTTGAACTTCACCACGCAGTTTTTGCCTCGGAATGAGACCGGTCACGTGCACTTTAATCCAGTCAACTCCGAGCTTGACCTGTCGCCGCACCTCCGCAACGATTTCGTCTCTTGAGCGCACGACCTTGGCATAGCCACGCCGACCAGCCTCTGGAATCAGGGCACCCGCGGTGCCACCCACGGAAGTTAATAGGGCGTTGCCACCGGTAGCCATGCGCGGACCTGGGACGATGCCGGCCTCAATCGCATCTCTGAGGTCAGGCCCCAAGTCGAACAGACAGTCGGCGTCCAAAAAGCCCGTCACACCCGCACGCAGCAGTTTCTGCACGTTGTAAGCTGCAATCAACGCCCCCAGCCCTTCCCGCCGATGGAAAAACATTTCATCGTTGGAATGCGGCTCATCGAGGGTCACATGACAGTGGGCATCGATCAGTCCCGGCATAAGGGTCTTGCCGCGCAAATCGATGCGCTGCAACCCTTCGACAGCCGGCATCTCAGCGATAGGCCCGACGTAGGTAATCTTGTCGTCTCGAACCAGTACGGATCCTTCGAAGGGCGCGTTGCCTAAGCCATCGATGATGCGCCCACTCTCGAATGAAATCGCCTGAGTCATAGTTCTAGCTCCTGCATGGCTCGCCACACTTTTTCTGGCGTCGCGGGCATGTCAATACTATGCCCGCCCAGCGCATCGGCAATCCCATTGATTACCGACCGCTGGCAAATCTTCATAATCAACCGACACCTGTACTGCCCCCGTAAGCACCTTTATAACGCCCGGCACCGCCAGTGCAGAATCAATATCGAAACCAACAATTTTCCCATGGGCCACGGGAGAACGCACGAACTGCGCATAGGTCTGTCCGGGGAGCGTCACGTCATCCGTGTAGCGCCCCTGACCCGTGACAAATCGCCGATCTTCGGTACGCCAAACTGACGCTCCAAAGGCCCGCGGCCGCGCCTTAGTGCTGGTCAAGTGCGAACTTTGTGGTGAAACATCCAAAGACGGTATCTCAGCTTCAACCAGCTGTGCAAGCAACTCGGGCGATCGTCAAGAACTGCTGGGTGCGGCAAAAAATGGAACGGCTGAAACCGAAGCCCACAGTTCGTTATGATGGCTCACAAATGACGCACTAATACCCAGAGAGCCGAGTCTATGAGCACGAAATCCCGCGCTAAGATTACGTCCGATGCTGAAACCACAATCAGCAAGCGTACTTTCTGCCGAGTCTGCGAGCCGGCTTGTGGGCTCATCGCTCGTGTCCGCGACGACCAACTCATCGCTCTTGAAGCGGACGCCGACCATCCAATCTCAAAAGGCTTTGTCTGCAACAAAGGCATATACGGCAAGGATCTACACAACGATCCTGACCGATTGCGCTATCCGCTCAAGCGCAACACCGCAGGTGGCTTTGATCGCATAAGCTGGCAACAGGCTCTGACTGAGATCGCCGAGCGCCTACAGCAAATCAAAGACCAACATGGAAGCCAATCTCTGGCGAGCTATACCGGCAACCCTAGCGCTTTCAACAGCTTGTTCGGGCCCTCCTTTGGCAACTTTGTGCGACAACTGCAAATCCCTTATCACTTCAGTTCTGGCACTCAGGATTGTGCCAACAAATTTGCTGGCAGCGAAGCGGTGTTCGGCACCCGAACCCTGCACCCAGTGCCAGACATCGACCGCAGCGATTTCATCGTGCTGATCGGCGAAAACCCGGCCGTGAGCCATATGTCCTTCGTCTCTATGCCACATCCGATGCAACACTTGAAAGACGCACAAGAGCGCGGCGCGCGGGTATTGTTCGTTAATCCACGAAAGATCGAATCAGCCTATAGCGTTGGTGAGCATCTCCCGATCAAGCCAGACACAGACGTCTACTTATTGGCAGCGCTACTACACGCCATCGATACAGGTCCAGGCTTCGACAAAGACGCGCACGCGCGAGGCCAAGGGGTCGAAGAACTGCGCGCCTTCGTTGCCGAGTATCCGCCGGAGCGGGTCGCTGCTATTACTGGCATTAGCGCCGAGCAAATCCACAAATTGGCACTGGAGTTCGCTGCCGCAAAGCGCGCCTGCGTACACATGTCCACTGGCGTCAACATGGGCAGGCAAGGCACTTTGGCCTATTGGCTGCTGCACATGTTAGCGCTGGTTTCCGGAAATCTAGGCCGCGCCGGTGGCAACGTCTACTCTCTGGGCTTCTATGCCCGCAGCCCGGCGGCTGGTCGCAACGGACCAAGAGCCATGCAAGACACCCCCTACGGGGAGGTCCGAAAACCTGGCGGCGTTGGCATAAATTTGCCCGGCAACCTGCTGGCGAATTATTTGCGCACAGGCAGTGACGGTAAAACCCCACTGCGCGCACTGTTAGTGAACTCTGGCAATCCGGTGCTGTCCATTGCTGGCGAAACCCATATGCGTCAGGCATTGGATCAACTTGATCTTCTGGTCTGTACCGACATCTACCCCAACGCAACCGCCGACCACGCCCACTACATTTTGCCGGCTGCTGGCGCCTTCGAACGCGAAGACATCAACATCACCGGCCTCGGATTGCAGTATCAGCCAAGCGTACAGTTCACCGAAGCTATGGTACGCCCCGGCTTTGAGCGACGCCCTGATTGGTGGATCTTCGAAAAGCTCAGTCAGGTCATGGGCTTTGATTCTGCATTGCATGACGATGCCGGGTTCGACTCGCCAGAACCTGAAGCACAGGCACGGATGTGGTCACGCATCGACGCCATGCTGCGTTCTCGAGACCACAGCATGTCCGAGCTACGGGACAAAGGCATCCTCACTTTCGATCGCAGCGAACCAGAAGCGCTGTTCGACGAACACCTACAGCACGAAGACCAAAGGCTGAACTGCTTCCCGGAGCAATTCGACGCCGCCCGAACGCGCATGGCTGTACTGTTCGATCAACTGCAAAGCGAACCCGTCGATACCTTAAAGCTGATCAGCAAGCGCGATAGCTACATGCTAAACAGCTGGTATAGCAACCTCCCCAAGCTAAAAAAGCGTGAGCGCGGCGAAAACTATTTGTTCATGCATCCCACGGATGCTGCTAAACGCCAGATCGCAGACGGCACTCCAGTACAAGTCAGCAACGAGTTCGGCGACATTGAGGTAAAGGTCAGCTTGAACGAAGACCTGATGCCTGGAGTGGTGGCTATGACCCATGGCTGGGGTCATGCCAACAGTCGCGCGCTGCGTACGGCTAAGAGCCTGCCGGGCGTCAATTGCAACGTCTTGCTGCCAAGTGGCCCAGGAAGCTTTGAGCCAATCTCAAATCAAGCCCATATGACTGGCGTCGCCGTCGATGTACGGCCCGCTGTTAGCGCATGATTGCACCGCCCCCAGGGGATGTGTTGGCACAACCTGCGCTCTACCGTCGGGTTGACGAAACCGACGATGCCCTGTTCTATGCGCAACCGCGCATGGTGCTGCACATTGACGAAAGCACTGTGGCTGCGTTAACCGAGTTCTATCGAAGTTTCATACCCGCAAACAGCGATGTACTAGACCTCATGTCTTCCTGGGTTTCGCATTTGCCTCCGGATCAAGTCTATGGTCAGGTTTGTGGGTTGGGAATGAATGCGGCTGAGCTGCAGGCTAACTCGCAGTTAACCGAGCATTGCGTACATGACCTCAACAAAGCACCTCAGCTGCCCTACCCGATGGAGTCTTTCGACCGTGCGCTGTGCTGCGTGTCGGTGCAATATTTGACTCAACCCCTCGCGGTGTTTCGCTCAGTCTTGAACTGCCTACGGCCCGGCGGCGAGCTGTGCATCGCCACCTCCCACCGGCTATTTCCGAGCAAGGCCATCGCCGCGTTCGCGCGCTTGGCACCTCAGGCCCGCATCGCCTTGATTAGTGAGTATTTACGCCAGGCAGGCTTCGTTGATGTTAGCTTTGTCGACAGCTCCCCCAACGATGGCGATCCGCTGTGGCTGGTACTTGGGCAACGGCCCTGAAGCAAATAAACCTATAAGGCTTCACCGCTCGACGTGTAGACAGGTGCCACGATAGCAGGCTATCAATCGATTCCCCTTACCCAAGAGTTGCACGTCGCAGCTGCCAACAGCGCGACCACGCTTCAACAGGCGCGGGTGCGCAACGACTTTCTCCCCCACTGAGGCCGCACGCAGGTAAGTAATAGATGCATCCACCGTGGCTGGTTGAACTCCAGCCGCCATGAGTGCCCAAGCACACGCCGTGTCTGCCAAGGCGTAAACAATGCCACCATGGCACAGGCCACTGGCATTGAGCATGCTTTCATCAACCTGCAACGCCAGGGTTGGTGTTATGCCCGGCTGCGTAGGTAAATCACCGTCGACAAACAAGCCAAGGCGCTTGAACACGGGCGCATTGTGTTCTCGCAGCGCAGACCAGTCTGGCATGCTCACGCGGGCGTGTGTAAGCGCAAAAACTCTAAGACCTGGCTCTGTGCCTGAGCCTGCTGGGCTTCCGGCTTCCAAGATTCCAGCAGCTCACCGTTGGGCAGCAGCTTCGCCAAAGTCGTAGATGTTAGCTTCGGGTGGTATGGATCGTCGCCTTGCAGAATTAACGTCGGCGTGGTCATTGTAGCCACATCAGCTTCGCTGAGATTAAACAGGAAGGGCCCATCGAACAGGTTGCTTCGAAACTGGCGCCATGCAGCGGCATCGACATCATTGTGTTGCGCCTCTGCCAGCGGCTGCGCCCATTGATCGAACATGTCGTGAAACAGCGCCCGGTTGTCGTCCAGGCCAATGGGTTGAAACAGCACCACCGCCGCAACTCGCTCCGGTGCGCGAGCGGCTAAGCCCATGCAGTAGGGGCCGCCAATGCACATTCCCGCGGTGTGGAAGTGGCTCGCGCCGAGGTGGTCCATGAGCGCTAGCTGATCGTTAGCATAGGTGTGCCAGCCGTGCTCCGCGGCCACCGCCCCCGTGGACTGGCCAGCGTTCCGCTGATCCATGGCAATCACCTGAAAGTGCTCGCTCAAGTGCGCGATCGGATCCCAGGGGGAATTCGACCATAAAGGGATGGCACTGCGCATCCCGCCTGGCGCAATCAATAGCAACGGAAAGCCGCTGCCGTGCACTTCATAGTAGATTCTGGCATCCGCCAGATTTAGGTGCGGCATTACTGGTCCTCCTCGCCATTACCTCTTTGGGCTATTGGTCTAAACCACCCAGACATAGATACTTTATCTCTTGGTATTCGTCCATGCCGTACTTGGAGCCCTCGCGACCGCTGCCTGACTCCTTCATGCCACCGAAGGGCGCCATCTCGTTGGATACCAGACCCGTGTTGATTCCCACGATGCCGTAATCGATGCCCTCAGCCAGGCGCCAGATGCGGCCCACATCCCTAGAATAGAAGTAGGCTGCAAGACCGAACTCCGTGGCGTTCGCCAGGCGAATGGCCTCCTCATCCGTATCAAATTTCACCAGCGGTGCAACCGGGCCAAAGATCTCTTCGGTGAACACCCGCATGTGCTCGGTTGCCTGAGTGATGATCGTGGGCAATACATAGGCCCCACCCAATTCACCGCGCTGGCCGCCTACAGTGACCGTGCCACCCTTGCTGGTAGCATCAGCAATCATTTCCATAACCCCATCAGCAGCGGCCTGGTCGATGAGCGGACCCATGTCTACACCGGGGCCAACCCCATTGCCAACCGTGAGCTTCGCTACTGCCGCCGTGAGCTTCTCTGCAAATGCATCGTAAACCCCTGACTGAACCAACATTCGATTGGCGCAAACACAGGTTTGACCTGCATTGCGAAACTTAGAGTCGATGGCGCCTTGTACCGCCGCATCTAGATCTGCATCGTCCATTACGATGAAGGGCGCGTTGCCACCAAGTTCCATGGAAGTCCGCTTAACCGTGCCAGCACAGGCCTTAATCAGCGCCTTACCCACCTCTGTGCTGCCAGTGAATGTGAGCTTGCGTACCGCGGGGTTGCTGGTGAGTTCATCGCCAATTGCTCGAGTGGCACCGGCAATGATATTGATCACACCCGGTGGAATGCCCGCACGTTGGGCCAACTCGCCAATTGCCAGGGCCGACAGCGGCGTGGCGGTGGCAGGTTTACAGACGACGGTGCAGCCACTGGCGAGTGCAGGACCAATTTTTCTGGTCAGCATGGCGTTGGGGAAATTCCACGGTGTGACACAAGCCACCACACCGACCCCTTGCTTGATGACTACGATGCGCTTGTCTGTGGACGGCCCCGGGATCGTATCGCCATAGACTCGCTTGGCTTCTTCGGCGAACCACTCCAAAAAGTTCGCGCCGTAGACGATCTCGCCAAGGGCTTCCGCTAAAGGCTTGCCTTGCTCTGCGGTCATGATCTGCGCAAGATCATCCTGATGAGCCAACATCAAGTCGTAGAGCTTGCGCAAAGCGGCCGATCGCGCCTTAGCAGGCAAGGTTCGCCAGCTGGGTAACGCCTGTTCTGCCGCAGCGATCGCTCGCGCCGTTTCAGGCTGGCCACAGCGGGCAATCTCTGCCACCGTCTCGCCGGTTGCAGGATTGTGTACAGCAACGGTTTCACCAGTATCAGCGGCTACCCAGGCGCCGTCGATGAATGCCTGGGTCTTTAGCAGAGCTGGATCTCGCAGTTTTAACATTGGACCTCTATAGCAGCGCACTGACGTGCTGACTTGAAGATGACGCTATGCTCACTGTAGCCTGATCCTTGCGCTCTGTCTTCGCTCAGCGATTTTGTACAGTGCATGATGCGCCAGTGTATCGAGCGCTAGTTCGTCTGCTCGGCGACAACGCTTTGGGTACCGATTTGTTGGCGAACCAAAGCCAGCGGCGCAGAGTCCAGCAGGCGAACCTGGTCCCCCTGGGAGAGCACACCCAAACGTTTGAAGAGATCAGCCACCGTTGGCATTCCCGGCGCGTGGGCAAATGCATCGTACAGCCCCACAAAAAGCGGCTGCGGGCTATGTGAATCCAATAGTGCGAAAAAAGCTTCGCCGCTTAAGCTCTTCGACGCCGGCAAACAACAGCGCTGTAACCGCGCAAGCACCGTATCGAGAGATTCAACGCCACCGCTGCTCTCGCGCAGCTGTGTATCGGCAAGCAGCGCAACCGCTGCGCCACTCCAATACACCAGCATGCGCACACGCCAAAACTCATCATCAGCTAGTCTGGCTAAGGTCGGAGGTTCGGCGATAGCCGCCGCACGATTGAAAGAGCGATTTAGTCGCTGCCACAGTTCTTCTTGGCTATAGGCGCCGCGACGGGCCATCAACAGGTTTTGGTAGTAGCTGGCAAAGCCCTCAGACACCCACTTGTCTTGAACGTAAGGCAGTAGCAAGTGTGCAAATTCATGGCTAGCAGTCCAGTCGTTTAAGTAGTCGGCCAACGCTCGACCTGGCTCGACGAAGAAACGCACGGCCTCTCCCATGTCCCGCACCACGTGGCCGAACGGCACTGGTGATTGGCCTCGATAGTCTTTACTCGGCACCAATAGAATCTGCGCGTCGGGGTTGGGGAAGCGCCCACCCACCGCGCTAACGTCATTAACGGCTGCTTGTAGCCAGCGCTGCCAGGTTTGCCAATCACTATTGCTACTCTGTGCCGAAGCCAAGGCGACTGGCAGTTGCCCCCCGGGAATGGACAGCTGGGCGACGGGAAACCGGCCAAACAGAGCCAACCCATCACCGCTTTCCGGAGATGGGCCGAATTCGTAGCGCCCAGCGCGGCGAGCCCATGGCACAGAGGCTTGCATCTTTGCCGGTAAATTCAAGGTCAACACCACCCGATCATTCTGGCTTAGTCGAGGTAGCCACAGCCATTGCCTTGGCGTACTCATGATGGCCCCGGAACCCTGGAAACCCCCACGATCAAGCGGCCGCAGACGGGCGCGGTAAGCCAGGCATCGCAGCGGCCGAGACAGTCGCAAGCGTTGCACGCCGCGAACACTCAGCGTTTTTGCTACCCCAGCGCCTGCTTGTTGTTCACAGTCCCAAATCTCGCCGAGATCGCCAGCACGTGCTGCGCGGGCGTTTAGGTACTCGACCGGTTGAGCAAACCGGGCTTGAACGCTCACTGTTCGCAAATCGGGCTCAACATCCACACGATACTGCACGACCTCGGCATTGAGACGCGCGCAGAGCAACAACAGCATGAGCAACAGCAAGGCCTGTTGGATTTTTTCCAGCAATGAAGTCCCCTGGCGTTTTTGTATGGCTACTCTATCTGATGCAAACTAACCTTTAGGGTTCAAACTACCTACTCAGTGGGGGCACAGCCAGGAGGCTCACGCCTGATCAACAAGCTTTCTATTGTCGCACTCGCCCTATTCTGGGCGAGCGCAGCCGCCGCGCACACTGTTGCCGGCAGCGATGGCGACTTCCTCAACAACGCCAGCGGCATGCAACTCGGCCCATACCTATATCTTGGCGCCAAGCACATGGTTACCGGGATCGATCACCTGCTGTTCCTAGCAGGCGTTATTTTCTTCTTGCGCAGCGCCCGGGACGTGGCGCTTTACGCGACGCTGTTCGCTGTCGGCCACAGCATCACGTTACTCGCAGGCGTTCTAAACGGCTGGCTCGTCAACGTCTATTTGGTAGATGCGTTAATTGCTGTTTCGGTCATTTACAAGGCAATGGAGAATTTGGGGCTGCTGGATCGCTGGCAAACGAACCTATCGGCTGCCGTTTTTAGCTTCGGGCTGGTGCACGGTTTGGGTCTCGCCAGCAAACTACAGAGCTTAACGCTGGATCGCGAAGCAATCACTTCGAACATGATCGCGTTCAATGTCGGCGTGGAGCTGGGCCAGTTGCTGGCATTGTTGTTCATGTGGATGCTGCTGCGACCTTGGCAGCGTCAAAGGGGTTTCGACGCCCAAGCCGCCATCGCCAATTGGTGCATTCTTACCTTTGGACTGATTCTCTTCGGCTATCAGCTAACTGGCTTTCTACTTAGTCGCTGAGTAGCGCTTCGTAGCGTTTTCGCAGCGTGTTCTTCTGCACTTTCCCCATTGCATTGCGCGGCAGTTCCTCAACGTTGACAACCTGCTTCGGTTGTTTATAGCGCGCCAGTCGATCCTGCAGGAACTCCCGGAGCCGTTCTTCAGCCAATGGCGCTTGCGGATCGACCGGTACTACCACCGCTACGACAGCTTCGCCAAAGTCGGCGTGGGGCACGCCAATCACCGCGCTTTCGACAATCTCTGGCAGCTCATCGAGCAACCGCTCAATCTCCTTCGGATAAACGTTATAACCGCCAGAGATGACTAGATCTTTCTCTCTACCGACAATGGCTATGCGGCCGTCCGCTGCCATCGTACCCAGGTCTCCAGTTACAAAAAAGCCGTCGGTTCGAAACTCGGCCTGGGTTTTTTCTGGCATTCGCCAGTACCCCGGAAAAACGTTAGGGCCGCGCACTTCGATTACCCCAACTTCGCCGGGCTCAACACTCTGACCCTGCTCGTTTACTACTCGCGCTTCAACTTCCGGCAATGCATAGCCAACCGTTCCGGGAACGCGCTCCCCTAGGTATGGGTTCGATGTGTTCATGAGCGTTTCGCTCATGCCATAGCGCTCCAAAATCCGATGCCCAGTGCGCGCCTCGAAAGCTTCGAAGGTCTGTTCAGTCAAGGGTGCCGAGCCTGAAATGAATAGGCGCATAGATTGGCACAGCACGCGATCGAATCTATCTGCACCAAGCAAGCGTGTATAGAAAGTCGGCACGCCCATCATGACCGTGCAACCAGGCAGCCAGCGCAACACATCGTCAAGGTCGAAGGCAGGACGAAAAACCGTGGTGCTGCCGCCGAGTAGCGCGCAGTGCAATGCGACAAAAAGGCCATGCACATGAAAAATGGGTAGCGCGTGCAAGAGCACATCATCTTCCTGCCAACCCCACAAGCTTAGTAGCGTGTGCGCATTGGTACTGAGGTTGCCATGAGTCAGCATGGCGCCTTTCGAGCGTCCAGTAGTACCGGAGGTGTATAAAATCGCGGCGATATCATCACTGCTTCGCGCTACAACTGCGCCATCAGCGCTCTCGACCCCATCTGTTACCAAGGCCGGCGTAGCGGTTGGGTCGCCGTCTTCCGGATAGCGCCCGACTGCGATCAATTTGGCGCCACCTTCGGCTAGCAGGGTCGCCAGCGGACCGTAAGCGGCTGGTTCATCGACAACGAGTAGGACCGGTTCTGCGTCCTCGATGAAATAGCGCACCTCTTCTAAGGTATATGCTGTGTTAATGGGAACGTAGACTGCACCGACTCGCAGCGTGGCCAGGTACAGCACCAGATTGGCCACGCTCTTATTCACCTGTACCAAAATTCGATCGCCCGGCACTACACCCTGGGCCTGCAATCCAGCACTAACCTGGCCTACTCGGGTGCTGAGCTCTGCAAAATGCACCACACGGTCTGAATCCAGACGCAGAGCCACTTTGTCGCTATGGCGGTCCATGGCGGATTGCAACTGTTCATACAGATTGTCACTCATCAACTGCCTCGCGGGGGGTCAAAGACGAACCAAGAAAATAGGATACCTGCTCGGCGAGGGCTGTAGCGCCTGGCTTGCGCAGCTCAGCAATGGCGGCAGAGAGGGCCGGGGCACTGGTCATTGCAGGCGCGCAACGCCGGGTGTTGCAAACGACCGCCCCTGGGGATTCGGGTAGCGACAACGTCACCGCTTCTGCATTCGATAACGGCATAACGACCTTACGAGGGTGCCAGGCGTGCCAGGCTGCGCTCAGTAACGCCCGCGTTCGAGGATCCGACTGCTGACCACTTACTTGAATCGCCACGAAGCCCCCACGCAATGCGCGCTCATGACGCGCCAGCACCAATGCTTGATGTTCCGTCATGTTCTCAACCTGCAAGTACGCGGCTTGCAATAGCGGTTCAAGCAACGGCGCGAAGGCGATGTCCCGATTAATAAGGGCCAGCGATCGCAGCGCCAGAGCCAATTCAACATAAGCCAGCCCTGTCTCCGGCGTCGTCTTAGCGAGACTTGCGCAACCGTCTTGTTGCGACCACTGTTCAATCAGCGCGGCGGTAACGTCCTCGGCTTGTTGCAGCCATGCCTCGATGGCGCTGCGCTGATACAAACTGATCAACAACTGCAGCTGCTGAGGTGCCGTCCGACAGCTCTGCTGCACGTTTTTGCGAGTTCTGGCGTTTGACTGCACAGCGGCCAACGAAGCCTCAGCTAAGCGCTCTGCCTCAACTAGGTAAATTTCGTCCTCGAAGGCGTCCGCGGCGACGAGGTACGATAGACCGAGCGCAGCTAACGCCTGGGCACTGGCTGAGCCCTGAACGGCGGGAAGCCCAAGCTGGCGACGATCGTGCTCGCGACGTAATTGCCAATAGTCAGCGGCGGTAAACGGTCGTCGCAGAGATGGCGGTTGCAGGGCTTGACCGGCTGCGAACGCACCGCCGGAACCGCGTAACCAATCCTGCAGATAACCGTCGACACCAGCAAAGGCCGTACGAAATCGCTTTTCGCCGGTTAGCCAGTAGGCTATGGCGAACACCTGCATGGCAGCACTTTGGGTCTCTATCCGGGTTGCGAAGCCCAATTCATCGGGCACGGGCTGCAACTGCGCCGCTGGTTGCTCCAATACTCCGCGCCAGACCGGATCAACATGCTCGAATAGCAACGCCGCTCGCTCAGCGATTTGTTCGGCCAATCGCTTCTGGTCTTCTTGGGCGAGCAAAAGAGCCCACGCTGCCAACGCCTGAGCCCCAGACTCTGGTTGGGTAGGTTCACTGGGCAATGACAACTGCGCCTGCGCTGTTTGCGTGGACAGCTGGTCGATCAGTCGCTGCAGCGACACCGGTTGCGGGTTACAACCACCTAGCAGCGCCAGTAAAACAGCGAGCACGAGGCATGTGGATGGGATAGGCCTAGACGCGTGATTCAAGAGCATGTCGCATTATGCGGCAGCGCAGTGCACTGGGTACACTGCTGGGCTAACAACTATCGGAAAAGCCTGTGACCGCAACTGCCCCGACTGACCACACAAGCGTTGCCAAATTGCTACATTGGGCCGTCGCCGCACTAGTCATCGGCCAATTCGTGTTAGCACAGATGGCGGAAGCGGCAGCTGAAAGCGAACGCCTGCAGGCCCAATTGCTATTGCTCGCCAACCATAAGTCCGTTGGAATGAGCATCCTAATATTGGCAATCGTACGCTTACTCTGGCGGGCGGGGCACCCGCCCCCTGCGCTGCCTGAGACCATGCCACGCTGGCAACAGCGCAGCGCAACGTTCGCCCACTGGCTTTTGTACGCGTTAATCTTTGCGTTACCGCTTAGCGGCTGGATGCTTTCTTCCGCATCCGCATACAGCGTCAGCTGGTTTGGTCTATGGCAATGGCCAGATCTGGTCTCGGCTGATCCCGACCTCAAGGAGCAGCTGGTGAATCTGCACCACCTGCTTGCCGAACTACTCTTTATTGTCGCGCTGTTGCATATTCTCGCAGCGTTTAAGCACCAGTTCCTAGACCACGACGGGGTCCTGACACGCATGCTGAGCGGTGCCGCCATGGGCCTTTTTGCCGTTCTGCTGGTGGCTAGCGTTTGGGGTCTCGGCATTTCCGCCACCTCTGCCAGGACAGTCGCAACCACCACTGATACTGCCACAGCAGCCGCCATCGCCTCTGCGCCCACGATCAAGATGAGCGCGCCAGAACAACCCGCCCTGAGTGCCATACCGCGCTGGGACATTGACTATGGGCGCAGTGAAATTCGCTTCATCGCCAAACAAGCAGGGGCTGATTTCGAGGGCACCTGGCAACGCTGGGAAGCCGACATACAATTCGACCCGAAGCAGCTGACAGTAAGCCGCGCTACGGTGGTGATTGCCGCGGACTCAGCGAACAGCGCCGATGTGGAGCGAGACAGCACGCTGAGCAGCGAAGAGTGGTTTGCAGCAACGAACCACCCGCAAGTGATTTATCGTGCAGATCATATTGCTGCTAATAGTGAGCAATCACAGCCGGCCACCTTTCGAGCAGACGGTGAGCTACAGATAAAAGGCTTGAGTGTGCCTGTTGCATTGTTTTTCAATCTCACCCAGGAAGGCGGTCTGCTAACTCTTACGGGCACCGCAACTCTTGATCGCATTGCCCTGAATCTGGGCCTGGGTGAGTGGCAAGACCCAGACGCGGTGGGCCATCAAGTTCGAGTGCTGGTTACCGTTGTTGCGACCATCCCCCCTTAGCTCGCTTTGGCTGATCTGCTTCCGGTGTATCCGCGGCGCGCCCCTTGGGGCTGGCCGTCACGGGTTCCGGATCGATTAAGGTTTCTAGGTAGCGCGCGTAAGCTTCTATGTCCGGCCCGTAGGTCACTGCCTGTTCGGCATCTTCCCGAGCCGCTGCGGTATTGCCCAGGCGCTGATGCAGCAATGCCCGGTTGTAGTAAGCCAAGTGGCGGACCGGGTCATCCATCATGACGGCCTGATCTAGATCGTTGAGCGCCGATTCAAACTGCTGGGTGCGGGTAAAAACATTGGCCCGATTGATGAGCACGCTGCACAGCTCAGGCGCCAGTTTTACCGCCCTGTTGTGGTCCTTGAGCGCTGCTTTGAGATCACCGCCACGGGCGAGCAACAAACCGCGGTTAGATAGTGTCGATGCCATATCGACTCGACCGAGTGCCTGGTGCTCGATGGCCAAGTCGCAATCTTCAATCCCGTCGTCCCCATCACGCCGTAGCGCAGCCTGGTAACACTGTTGGGCTGGCGATTCGTTTAGCAGCAGCGTCGTAGACGCTGCCGCAAATGCTGGCGAAACTAGCAGCAGCACGGCCGCCAATACCATCAGTCTTCGACTGGGTTTAGGCTGTTGCTTCATGGTTGCACCTCCACTTCCCGCTTAGCTAGATCGTTCAGATAGGGCGCGATCAGTGAGGTCAGAATACCGCGACCGAAGTGTGCGTACCAAAGGTCGGGGTCACGATCAATGATCGGAGTATTGCGTTTTCGTGGAATACGACGTTTTTTTCGCAGCGTGTCTAATGCCAGTCGCATTTGATCTTCTTTGAGCAGCGCGACGGCAGCATCGCCCCAACAAGCCATCTCAGTACCAATGCGCTCACTGCGTTCTACGCACAGTAACGCCTCGTTAATCTGTTCGAGGGTTTTATGTAGCTCGCGGTGCTGGTACTCGGCCGACAAGTAGAGCCTGGAACGAGCCTGGGCTTGATCTTCGCCAAGCTTCGCTTCGCGCTGGGCAACCCGGGCGAGTTCCTCTGGGGATTGTGTTGGAACACGCGCAGACAGCGTAACCACGCGCCGGCGCAGATCAGAGGCCACCCGCAATCGATCAGTCCGTTGCCGCCAATCGAAATCGCCCACATGCAACAAGGTCCAGGCACCGCTGGAAGTGCTGGCCGCATGCGCGTTAATCTGCCAGCAACTGATCAGCACCACTGCCAGGGTCATGAGCAGCCGCCTTCGACCCCTTACGAGAAGCACACTTGGCTTGGCGGTGGATGCCGGGGCTTCATATTTTCTTGCTCGTCTCATACGACGACCGTATACGCTGTTAGATCAAAGGAGCATCACATATGTCTGGACCGCTGTCAGGTATTCGAGTGGTGGATTTGACGACCATGGTTTCGGGCCCCATGGCGTCTGCCATCCTGGCCGATCAGGGTGCCGATGTGATCAAGGTCGAGTCTCCTCGAGGAGATGAGATGCGCCAAATCGGCAATACTCGCAATGACCTAACTTCGGTCTTTTTCTCCTGCAATCGAGGCAAACGCTCGCTGTGCCTGAATCTCAAGGATCCAGGGGCCCGAGAACCTCTGGAGCGTTTGATCAAGACAGCTGACGTGTTCATGCAGAACTTTCGGCCCGGGGCCATAGACCGCATGGGGTTCTCGGAAGAAGCCGTCCGGCGCTTGCAGCCCGAGATCATCTACACCTCGATCAGCGGCTTTGGCGAGCACGGGCCCTATGCCGATCAACGTGTTTACGATCCGGTGATACAAGCGCTGACCGGAGCGACGGACATTCAGGCCGATCGGGCGACGAAAACTCCGAAGATGTTCCGCATCATCATCGCCGACAAAGTAACCGCGCTAACTTCAGCTCAAGCAATTAGCGCCGCGCTGTTCGCCCGTGAACGAACCGGTGTTGGACAACATATTCGCCTATCAATGCAAAACGCCATGATCGGCTTCTTCTGGCCCGAAGGCATGTCCGGCTTGACCTTCGTCGGCGACGAAATCGACGTCACCAAATACCAAGGCACCATGGACCTCATCTACGAAACGAAGGATGGCTACATCACCGCCGGAGCGATCTCCGACAAGGAGTGGCAGGGCATGTGCCGTGCACTAGAAAAACCGGACTGGCTGACCGACGAGCGCTTTGCAACTACCACTGCACGCTTTAAAAATGCCGAGCTGCGCAAAAACCTGACCGCTGCAGAAATCGTCGCCCACAACAAGGAACCCCTGTTAGCCCGGCTCCACGCTGAAGGCGTCCCATCTGCGCCCCTGTTGAACCGACTAGAACTGCTGGAACACGAGCAAATCCTGGCAAACGACACCATTGGAGTTTACGAGTTCGAGGGCCACGGCAAGATTCGTCAAGCTCGGCCTCCGGCATTGTTCGACAAAACACCGAGCAACATCAGCAAGGCAGCACCACGTTTGGGCGAAGATAATGAGGTGATTCTTGCTTCACTAGGATTTAGCGCAGCAGAAACGGCAACGTTGCTGGCGGGCCCGGCACCGGGTTGGCGTAACAGGGAAGAACAGCCCAGCTAGCAATCCGCACTGCCAAATCAGGCGTCTGGCGAAACCCAGCGTACGGCGTCATCGTAGGAGCGAAACGCTCGACGTTGCTGGCGCCCGGTTTCATCTGCCACTGCGGCGTATACGCGCGCCATGCCGTATACGTCGTCGTCAGCGGCAACCATGGCGAATTTGGTACCGTCCCAGCCTGGATCAAACACGTCAAAGGCCAGACGCTGGAGCTGGTCTGCGGTCACTTCACCCATGGTTACTTGGCGCAAATCGTACAGGGCATTAAACGACGGTTGATAGTCGGGATGTCGAGTCAATTCCTGGACCAGACCCTTAACCGCAACCAGGTCGAATGCGCCACTCAGCGTCACGACGCTGAGTTTACGCTCGACATCTACTTCGATTCCCACGGCGCATCCTTGTGTTGCGACTGCGATCGGCCGTATTCGACGCAATCCTTCAGCCATTGCAAGCAACCTGATTGTTGCAAATTGCGCCAGCGTGAAGCAACGAATTCATTGTAAAATTGCCGCCGTATTTGGACACACTTTCGCGCTTTAGAGGCAACGCGTCGCTCGGCAAGTAGATTGCGTCCCGATTTTCCAAACCGAGCACCCATGCCTGCAGCCGCCAACCAAATGACTTCTCAACCGATTCTGCGATCTTGCCGCAAGTCGTTAAGCCACAAATAGATTTCGGATATTTCTCGTGCGCCCATGCCTCTTTGTCGTTGTCGCAATGCTAGCGCTTTGGGATCTAACAGCCTGCTCAACTCGAGAACCAATGCGACCTTCGGTCGCGCTTCTGCCAATAAAAAAAGCAACACCAATGACTAGCGTACAACCGCCCATCGCCACCAGAATTCCACAGCGCCGCGCCTTCCATGGGGTCGACGTAGATGATCCATATGCCTGGCTCAAAGACCCCGACTACCCTGAGGTCAACGATGCTGAGGTGCTGGCGTATTTGCAGCAGGAAAACGCCTATTTCCAGGCGCAAATGGCACCTCTAGCACCATTGGTCGATGAGTTGTTTGAAGAGATCAAAGCGCGTCGACCTGCAGCGGACGAGTCAGTGCCCTGGCTGGAAAACGGTTACTGGTACCAATGGCGCTATCTGGAAGGAGCGCAGTACCGAACTTGGTACTGGGCACCTGCTAGTGATCCGACCGCCTTTACGATCCTGTTGGACGAACAGGCACTTGCCCGTGGCCATGAGTACTTTCGCCTCGGCGGGCTTGAAGTCAGCCCGGACCATCGGCTATTGGCCTACAGCACCGATACCAACGGCGCCGAACGGTACCAGTTGCAGGTGATCGACCTGGAAACGGCAACCGCGGTGCTTGAGCCGATACCAGAAACCAGCGGCGCGCCGGTATTTTCCGCCGACAGCGCCTACGTATTTTATCGGGTGGTAAATGCCGATTGGCGCCCCTATCGAGTAATGCGCCGGGCATTGCGCGAGAAAGAGCCGGAAGTTATCTATGAAGAGCCCGATCCAGCCTTCTTCGTTGACCTAAGTGTGACCCAATCAGACTCGTATCTGATTTTAAGCTCCGCAGATCACATCACCTCAGAGCTGCATCTTGTACCGCGCTCGGACCCGCTGGCGCCTCCTCGGCTGGTGACCGCTAGGCGCTCGGGTCACGAATATGAAGTTGAGCACCGCGATGATGAGCTAATCATTCGCAGCAACAAGGATCACCAGAACTTTGCGCTTTACCGCACCGCCGTTGAGCAACCAGGGGAACAATTCTGGCGCGAGGATATTCCGGGCAGCGATGACGTCTACCTAACCGGATACGCTGTCTACAAGAAGTTGACGGTGCTAACCCAACGTATTGCAGGGCTCGATCAGATCCGACTCCTACCACTAGCCGGCGAAGCGCATACCGTCAAGTTTCCAGAAGCCAGCTACGCTGTTGGTCTCGGCACCAACGCAGAGTTTGATATCGATCAGTTGCGGCTTGGCTACGAATCCATGGTGACCCCAGAGACAGTCTACGACTACGATCTTGCCAAGCGACAACTGATCGTACGCAAGGTGCAAGAGATCCCCAGCGGCTACCGCAGCGAAATGTATCGCACTGAGCGACTGCAGATCCAAGTTCGCGACGGCGTCGAGGTGCCTGTCAGCCTGGTTTACCACAAGGATTTCCCGCCCACTGCCAGCCGACCGCTCTATCAGTACGGTTACGGGGCTTACGGGATTGCCATCGAACCGGGATTTTCCACCAGTCGCCTGTCGCTGTTAGATCGGGGCGTGAGCTATGCCATTGCCCACGTTCGTGGCGGCGACGATCTTGGCTACAGCTGGTACGAAGACGGTAAGCTAAACAAGCGTACAAACACCTTTAACGACTTTGCTGATGTCGCCAGAGCCTTGATCGCTAAGGGCTATACCGGTGCTGGCCTGATCGCCCTGGCAGGCGGCAGCGCTGGCGGTGAACTGGTGGGTGCCACCTTGAATCAAACCCGAGACATTCTTGGCGCCGCAGTGCTGGACGTACCCTTTGTGGATGTATTGAACACTATGCTAGATACCTCTTTGCCACTCACTCCGTTGGAATGGCCAGAGTGGGGCAACCCAGTGGAGGATGCTGAGGCGTTCGAACTGATCAGATCCTATTCGCCCTATGACCAGTTGGTTGCCGGCGCCTACCCACCGATGTTCGTCACTGGCGGTCTGAATGATCCCCGCGTGACCTACTGGGAGCCAGCAAAATACGTGGCCAAACTTCGCACACTAAAAAACGACAACAATCCACTAGTGCTGAAAATTAACATGGGTGCAGGTCACGGCGGCCAGTCCGGTCGATTCAACGCCATACGGGAACAGGCGGAAGAGTTTGCCTTCGTTCTTACCAACCTCGGTGCGACTAACGCCGCAACCGATAGGTAAGCGCCAGAGCCATGCAATCGGCGATCTCAAAAGCAGGAAGGCGCCCGGCGATCGGAATCAGCAGCGCGCGTTTACCGTCGTATTTAAACTCTGGATAGCGCGCTTTGTATTCGCTGATCAATCGGGTCTGACAGTGCACAAACAGCCCAACAGATTGCCCCATAGTTGGCTTCCAATGGAGTCGCAACATCGACCCGCTGCCTGAACTGCTGGTCAAGTAGCTCGGCTCTCCCCAACGCAAACACTCATCGATCGGCCCAACGCCCTCTTGGCTCAAGGCGGTCTTCAGCAACAGCTTGCGCAATTGCAGCAGACGCTTACGCGGCGCCGCAGGATATGCAGCAAAAGCCTGGGCCACTGGCCCGACAGGCTCAGTCAAGGCGGATTCCCGGTTCCGATTTGAACGCGTCATAGTGCTGAGCCCTTCGGCAGGTAGCGATAGTGACCATGCAGGGGGTAGGCTGCGAAAGCGGTATGCATATCTTCATGTACCCGACGTTGCAAATCGACACCCGGGGTTGGATACGCGCGAATCACCAGATCACTGCAGACGCCCAAATCGACCGGTACGTCGCCACCAGGATAGTCGATAGGTCTATAACTGCCGTCGTAGCGCACACGCTCTGTTGTGCGATCAAGCGCTGCTGCCGCCAACTGCGCACCGGGGGCTGCAAGCTCGCGAGTTTCGGCGAACGCCATAGATCCGACTAGACATGCAGAGAGCGCTATACGCTGAAGCAATCGTGCGCACATGCTAATAGCCAAAGACGTGCAGCGCAGCACGGACAACCATGGTCCACAAGCACGCTGAGGCCAGCAAGTACAAGGAAAATCGAATCAGCACGTGGTTGATCGTACAATGCACGATGCTGTGCAAAGCTCGCATTACTAGAAAACCGTAGGCGCAGAATATGTGTACTTCGTCCACTTGCTGCAACAACAGTAAGTACAGACACAGCAGGTAGAACAGAACCGGCAACTCAAACAGATTCTTCAAGTTATTCGACGGCCGATTGATGGACTCCGGAATAATGCTGTTGAGCTGCTCGGGTGTTCGAATCTCCGCACCCGCTTCTGGGTTCTGGATGAACCAAGTCAAGCGTTTGGTGTACATGTAGATCCAGACCACCAGGGTGAGCAGCATCATTCCAAAAAAGGGAACCAGTATCTGGCCGCCAGTCAGTGTGGTTAACATCTCTCGCTCCCCTTGAACAGGTCATTTTTCAAAACTTAGGCTACCAGGTTCGACGCGCAGCAATCGCATTGGCCGCATCGAACGTTCGGGTGCGTAAGTGTTGAAGTCGCGCATTGAGGTTTCGGTAACGTAGCGGCTCGGTCTGTGCGAGCTCCTCGCCAATCACCAAATCGGAAAAGGTATGCTCACCACCGTAGCAACCCAGAACAAACGTAGCGCCAGAGAGCTTGAACTCATCAATCTGAAGCAGACCGCGCCGCAGGTAGCTCAGCCAGAACCCGTGTTCTGCTTCTTCAAGCAGAGCGATCAGTTCCCGAACCGCACTGCCAAGCTCTTCAAACTCATCATTCAATGTTGCCATGAGATCGACCTACACAAAGCTACGGCTTTTACGCCACAGTATCGCATCTGAGTCCACGAACTGTGCAAAAATACCCCGTCATTGCGGTCAGATGTACGCTCATGTTTGAACACCTCGATCAACTACCAGCCGATCCGATTCTCGGCTTGGGCCAGCAATTCCAGGCGGACCCCAACCCGAACAAGGTTGGCCTTAGCGTCGGCGTGTTCCAGGATGCCAGCGGCAATACGCCCATTCTAGCCTCTGTGAAAAAAGCCGAAGCGGCGATCCTTGCCGCGCAGCAAAGCAAAGCTTACATCCCGCAGGCTGGCGATGCGGCGTTTCTGCAAGGCATTACCGAGCTGGTTTTGGGTTCAGAGCTCGCTCAAAGCAGCGCCGATCGAGTGGCCGCGGTACAGGCAGCTGGTGGCTGCGGAGCCTTGCGGATCGCCGCAGAAGTCGCTTATGCAGCAAACCCAGCCGCACGCATCTGGGTCAGCACGCCGACCTGGGCGAATCACTTTCCACTGTTGCAATCTTCTGGGTTGGAGCTCCTCAGCTATCCCTACTACGACGAAACCACGAGCGAAATCGAATTCGAAGCCATGTGCACGGCGCTCGGCCACGCCCGTGCTGGGGATCTCGTCTTGCTCCACGCTAGCTGCCACAACCCCACAGGCGCAGACCTGCGCTCCGAACAGTGGGATCGACTCATTGAGCTAATGGCCAAGCAGCGCTTGGTTCCTTTTATCGACAGCGCTTACCAAGGTTTTGCCGTGGGTTTGGAGGAAGACGCCTACGGCATTCGCGCCGCAGTCGAGCGCTTACCCAATGTGTTGGTGGCGTCCTCCTGTTCCAAGAACTTCGGCCTCTATCGCGAGCGCACCGGGGTAATGTTGTTTGCCGGGCAAAACTCCGAACAAGCGCAGGCAGCACGCAGCCACGCCTTGGCGCTGGCGCGCTGCAGCTACACCATGGCGCCCTATCACGGTGGTGGCATTGTTGGGCAAATTCTTGGCGACCCGACGCTTACGGCGATGTGGCGTGAAGAGGTAGCTAGCATGCGCGAGCACATCCAGAAGATGCGCGTAGCACTGAGTGAAGCGTTGGCGCAGCATCAGTGCCCGAAGGATTTTTCGTTCATCGGCCGCCAACGTGGCATGTTCTCGCTGCTTGGCATTGACCGCGAGGCCATCGCACGCTTGCGCGCTGAATACGGCATCTATGTGCTGGACTCCGGTCGAATGAACGCCGCAGGGTTGAGCGCAGCCAACATACCAGTCGTCGCCGAGGCCATCGCCACGGTCATTCGCTAGGCGCAGGGCATCAAGCCCAGCGTGGCCATCGAGGTCGGCATGTAGGCGTTGAGGGGCGATGCCGCATCGTCCCAGCGATCCTCATAAAACCCTTTGAGCAAAAAGCCCGCCTCGAGCTGAGCGCCAATTTGATCGTCCAAGCTGTGGCTAAACTCTAACGGCGTCTGCGCGTCGAGCAAGCTGGCCAACTGCGCCGTTGTTAGATCTTGCACATCACTGAACGGCAACCGGAAGCGAACCTCTAAGGGCCCTCCCTGCTCAATGCTGAGGTGATCAAAGAGGAAAAAGTCCGGATTCATGAAGCCCGCAAGCAAGCGCCCACCCGGGCGCAATACCCGCGCGCACTCGCGCCATACGGTCGGCACATCGACGGCAAATACATTGCTCACAGGATGAAAGATCAAATCGAATCGATTGTCAGGAAAAGCCGACAATTCTGCCATGTCACCGCGCAACGTTGCCAGCGCCAGCCCTTCCCTGCGAGCCACCTGCGCGTCTTTCGCTAGCTGCACCTCTGAGTAATCGTAGCTGGTAACTTGTGCACCGGCCGCGGCAAGGATTGGAGCCTGTTGTCCACCGCCGGATGCAAGACACAGTACCTCCAAGCCTTGCAGGCGATCAGGAAACCAATCACGCGGCACAGTTTTGTTGGGGGTGAGAATGACCGACCAGTCGCCCTCCCGAGCACGCGCTATCGCCGCAGCGCTTACTGGCTGAACCCAGCGACTGCTTCCCTCTCTGGACTGCTGGTCCCAGGCGCGGCCGTTATGCTTGAGAACATCAGTCACAACGGCCAATTGAACCTTGCAGTCTAGCCAGGGAGGTCTTTCAGCTTGTCGATCACAGCACCGAACAATACGTCATCTTCCGGCACGACTTTGTTTTCTGCCAGAGGCTTAGATACCCAAGTCTCATTGATCAGGTCGCGCCAGCTGATGTTGTGGTTAGTGCCGTTGCCACCCCAGGAGCCACAACCTAACGAAAACGTCTGGCGCATGCCGTTCCACAAATTGCCGCTGTTCGAGGCTGCTTGGGGCTGATTCACCATGACTCTTGAGGTGTGGGTCGCATCGGCCAACTTCATGATGTTGTCATCGCTGTTGGAGTAGATTCCACAAGAATGACCCTGGCCTTGATAGGCCTGAATGTTGTTGGTCAGCTCGATCGCATGATCGATGTCTTTAGCATGATACAGGGCCATCACTACCGACAGCTTCTCCCCGCTGAAGGGGTAATCTGCACCGTACCCCGACTCTGGAACGATGAAGAACGCGGTGCCTTCTGGCATCTCGATACCTGCCATGGAAGCCAGCTTTGCTGCAGGTTGGGCGACGATTGCCGTGTTCAGATGGCCATCATGCCAAATGGTGTTTTGCAGCTTCTCTTTCTCAGCATCGCTAACTACGTAGCCGCCGCGGTCTTTCAGCTTGCCAAGCATTTCATCGTAGATTGCGTCCACCAATAT
>JBPCXR010000171.1:0-7796 GCA_051027215.1 Pseudomonadales bacterium
TTGCCGCATACTTCATACCCGCCCATAAAAAGCGATCAATCGGATCATAAGAGAGCCTGGAATTCACCACGTCTGGATCATCTTCTTCTGCATACAAACCCGAGTGCATCAGTAGACTCTGATCAAATCCCTGATCTTGCGGAGCGCTCCCGTTCTCACGCCCCAGGTGCCACTTGCCAATATGCGCAGTGTAATACCCTTGATCCTTAAGCAATTCTGCAATGGTGATCTCGCTAGCAGGCAGGCCCATTCGTTCGTAGGGAACGCTGCGCGCATTTTCATTCGGAATTGACCTGGGCTCGCTGCCACCCGCCATCAAACCCAGAGCAGTAGACATGCCTGCTGGCGTGGGCGTGAACTCGAAACCAAAGCGCGACCCGTAACGACCGCTCATCATCATCGCTCTTGACGGCGCGCAAGTGCCCTGCCCGGCATAGCCGTTGGTAAAACTGACACCTGCATCCGCAATGGAGTCGATGTTGGGCGTCGGCACCGTGCCGCCGGCCACACCGCCGCCGTTAACCGTCAGATCGTTCCAGCCCAGATCATCGGCAACAATCAACACGATGTTGGGTTTGCGCTCGCCGTTCTGCGGCACATCGGGGCCGCCCTCCCATTCAACCTCTTGATGCTCTCCAACGGGGGTACGCTGATCCGACATGATAGAAATCGCGGTGAGCACGAGCTCAACCCGAAAGACATATGCCGCTACAGCCAACGAGGCAACAGCGACTAGGATGATAGATAAGCGCTTTGGGATCATGGCCTTTAACACCCTTGAGGTAAACCGTATTATAATGTCTATCATTATATTAGCTAGTTGCCTGAAATGAAAATACTTCGCACCCCAGACGCTCGGTTCGAGGACCTCGCGGACTACCCGTTTGCGCCCCACTACACGACCATAAAGACCGACGACGGCAGCGATCTGCGCATCCATCACATCGACGAAGGCCCGGCAGATGGACCACTAGTGTTGTGCATGCATGGCCAACCCGTATGGAGTTATCTCTACCGGAAAATGATCCCCTACCTCACGACTGCGGGCATGCGAGTCGTAGCGCCGGATCTGGTGGGCTACGGTAAATCAGACAAACCTGCTGCCCGTGAGAACTACAGCTACGAGCGCCAAGTGGAGTGGATGGGCGCATGGCTCGAAGCCAACGATTTATCCGGCATCACATTTTTCGGCCAGGATTGGGGCGGGCTCATTGGCCTGCGCCTGGTGGCAAACCATCCGGACCGCTTCGAGCGGGTGGTGATCTCCAACACTGGGCTGCCCTACAACCCGGACGTTCCAGCAGAGGTCGTAAGCCAAATCGAAGACTTTCGCGCCAACCAGCCGACTCCCAGTCTGGCACAAATGCAAAAGGCCCTGAGCGGCATGAGCGGCTTGAGCGGCATGAGCGATAGCGAACACACGGCGACCAAGTTCGCCTATTGGCAGAAGTTCTGCTGGGAGCACGAAGACATGCCCATCGGCTTCATGATGTCCATGATGATGGAACAGCGCTCCAACCTAGCCCGCGCGTTCAAATTTCTGCTGCACAACGCAGGCGTTCACTCGCCATTTCCGACATCGTTAGCCAAGGGCTATGACGCCCCGTTTCCGGATCCGAGCTTTAAGATGGGGCCGCGCGCCATGCCCAGCCAAGTGCCCACCCTGCCCACTTCGCCATCGCTAACCCAGCAAGGAAAAGCTTGGGAGTTCTTTGAGACGTTCGACAAACCCTTTCTGTGTGCTTTCGCCGACAACGATCCGGTGACCGCAGGGATGCAGGAAGAGTTTAAGAAGCGGGTGCCCGGCACCCGGAATTTGCCCCATACCACAATCAAGGGCGGTGGCCACTTCGTTCAAGAGGCTGCACCCGAACAGGTGTCCCAGGTCATCATCGATCTAATTCGCACGACGTCGTAGCGCGTTGTCATGTCATCACCGCGGGAGCAAGTTTGATGAGTAGCGTTTCGTGGATCTGGACTGTTTGTGGCGCTCTGTATTTGGCCTTCTTCAGCTGGTACACGTCTTTTGGGGGTCCGCTGTCTGATGCAGAAATAGCGGAATACATGATCTACTTTGAGCGCGAAGGTGCGGATCCCACACCGGAACGCCTGGCGAGCCTACGCCGATTCATGGAAGAAGATACCGGCGATGACTTTGTCATGATCAATGTGATCGAAATGTACGATAAGCCCCTCGCGATTCCCGGTGTCGAAGCATCAGATTCGAGCGACGATGTGCTGGATAAGTATATGCAGTACATGTATCCAGCATTGTTTGCCAGAGCATCTCATCCCGTGCTCTATGGGCAAGCGGCGAATATTGCAATGGATCTCATGAATGCACCCGATATGCATGAGTGGACCCGCGGCGCGGCGATGCGCTACCGCAGCAGGCGCGACATGCTAGAAATCGCCACCAACCCTGAATTTTCCGGCTCCCATGAGTTTAAGGTGGCGGCCATGGCCAAGACGATCGCGTTTCCTATAGACCCCTGGTGGCAACTAGGTGATCCACGTCTGGTACTGGGGTTGCTACTGGCGTTTATTGGTAGCGTTTTGAGCTGGTGGTCCAGCGCAAGACGCGATCGCAACGCTGTGCCAACGGATCCGTAAGCCAGACACTATTGAATAGCCAAACGATTATTTACCCGCTCAATCGAGAACTGCAACGGCACGTTAACCAGCGTACTAAGCAAACCCGGCCCCAGCAATGTCTCGATGCCCGATTGCGATTCAGTGGTCTGTGACTGAAAGTACCGTTGCACCCGTTGTGTGAGCCAAACCGCGTGAAGGTTTGCGCTGTGCTCATGCTCACTTCCTTCATACACAACGTGCTCGGGTGGGAGGATCGGCTGATCCTGATCCGGCGCCAGCTCGTAGCCGGTTGCAGCGCCAATCCGCTCCATCGCCTGATTGAACGCCAAGGCACCCAGCACGAATTGCTCGCCGTACTCGTTGGCGATGAAGTTGAGAATGTCGAGCGCGGTTTGCGGTACCTGATCATCGGCCGCGTACTCGACCGGCCGTGAGAAAAACTCAGGCGATGCAACCTCCGGCACGATCATGTGCTCAACCCAGCGAAACGTTCTGGGCGCATGGTCCTGCATAACGCGTAGCCCTGCTGGATCTCGGCCCAGATGCGCATGCATGGCCCCCATTACGGCATAATCTGCTGCAGATGGGTGACCGCCCAGAAAATAGGGATGGTCGATTAAATGGGCTTCGAACAGCGATAGCAACTCGCAATACTTTGCGTCCAACGCCTCTTGCGCTGCTGGCGTTGATTCGGGCAGGCCGTAACTGCGCATCCGATCCGCGATCAGATTGCCGTATTTCTGCAGTTCCTGGTCGCTGCCCTGGGGTTTGAACGAACGACCGAAGTCCATCTTCACGAACCGATCGTTTTCTTCGAACAGCCAGCGGTGCAGCCAGGCCAGTCGCACCAGACCTTCACTGCCCAAGAGCTCCATGAGGTGAACGAAAGTACGCTGCCGTGGCGTGTCCGGAAACGCAGGCAGGTCCGGAAAACGCGCCTCCAAGTAGTCGACGATCTCCACACTGTCCTGAATGACCTCACCTTCCGGTGTTAGCAATTGCGGGATGCGGTGACTGCCCGAGGCAGGACGGACTTTGTTGCGAAACATCGGATCGCTAGGCAGACGTTCCACGAACGGTATGCCCTTTTTGCGCAAGTACGCCCTGACCTTCGCCGTGTAGTAAGAGGCGTAGGATCCGTAGAGTGTGTAAGTAGTAGCCACCGTTTAACCCCAATCTGACCGATACAACGTAATGCTTTACATTAAACAAGGCAAGCTGTTATCTTTCCAATTGGCTGACAATTACATAATCACAAGCAGGCGCGTACGCCGCCGTCAGCGGGTGATCCACCTGGGCTCGGGATCACCGAGCATCGACGAACTTAACATGGGGTAGTCGGGAACGGTGGTCGCAATGAGAAAACTCATCAAAATTCTAACTCGCACACTCCTTGTGTTGGCCGTAATCGCGCTCGGCGCGTTCTGGTTCATCTTCTTTTCACCGCGCCCTGCCTTAACCACCGACACGGCCACGTTGGCGGGCGACGGCAGCACCATCAACTACTGCGAATTACCCACTCTTGATGGCAGCGGCAAGAACGCCGCAGAGATTCCCAAGGGCAACACCCCGGGTTGCGCTTACAGCCACTACCCGCTTCCCGTCCTCCGAGAATGTACGGAGCCCTTAGCCGATGGCGCCGGAGATATTCGCGGGCTATGGATAGGGGTAACTGGCAAAGTCGGGCATGTGGAGCGCGTCGAGCAATGTGGCGCGCGCACTGTGGTCACCGCCAGCGGAATCATTCATGACTCCGGCCCCAACAGCAGCGGTGGATTCAACTCCAACGATACCGAAGGCGGCGTATTGTTCACCATTGGGGACCGGGAATATTGCCCACGCACCTCTGCGGGCATGTTCTGGAACGACGAAGTGCTCGACTTCCGAGTCTTCGGTTGGGGGCCGGTGGTGGTGCGGCGCTACATGGACGGTGAGCAACTGGTTTGGGAATACGCTGACGGCAGCATCACACGCATGGATCGGTTATGCCGACTGCCCGCCGAGCACAAAACCCCAGCGCCCAGGGGACGTAGATACGCATTCTTGCCAGAAGGTTAGTCTACAATCGCGAGTGTCGTTCAGCGCTTGGGTCGTCGAACCGCATCGAGAAGCCACGCGGGACTCCGATTCACTCCTCGAATGCCCCGCGCAATCCGCAGCGGCTTTGCACAACCAACACCCAGGAGCACACGCAGTTGATCGTTCACATACATCCGAACGCCTCGATTACCCTCGACGACCCGGACACGTTCAGCGCATTCGCTGTCGAGGCCGGGAACCTGCCCGTCACCCAGATCGTCGCTGCCTTTGGCGAAGACGCGAAGGCTGGGGAGGATGAGCACATCTGGATCGCGATTACTCGACTCCACGAACTCGGTGCGATTCACGGCGACGCGGATTGGCGTGCAGGATGCGATGCGATGATCCAATTCGCTTCGAGCAAGGGCTGGGTCGACGCGGAGGGCTCGTTCGTTCGCGCTCATGTCATGCGCTCATCCTAGAATCGCCGCGCAGCGGCATCATCCGCTAACCCGCTAACGATATCCCTCACCTGGTACCAGGAAATCAACCACTTCTCGCGCCTTACTCATTGAGTCGTAATTTTCCTGATGGTCACCCGGGCAAACTCAACGGACTGCAGGTAGTGATCAACACGAATCCGTTCATTTGTGCCATGGATACCGCCCGCATCGTCAATCGATACAAACATGGGTTGGAAGTGGTAGACATTGTCGCAAAGATCCTCGTAGTGCCGACTGTCGGTTGTTGCTATCAAAAGCCCCGGGATCATGACAGCTTCAGGTAGACCTTCTCGCACCGCTTCCTGTAGTCGATTGTAGCCTGGCCCTTCGATATCACCGATGCGAGGTATGACCTCCCAGGAGCCGCTTGCTACCTCAACCCTGGGGTCATCAATTATCTTTTTCACTGCATCAATGACCGAGCCTTTGGAATCGCCCGGCAACAGACGGAAGTTAACCTTTGCCTCCGCTCGTTGCGGAATAACGTTATCCTTCACCCCGGCATTGAACATTGTTACGGCGGTTGTTGTTTTAACCATTGCGCCGGTCAATCGATCCTCCGCTAATTGGTTGACCAGCAGTGGTGCCGTTAACCATTGGTTGCGGAGCATGAATCCCATGAACCCCTCTGAATGCTCCCCGATTGCAGCAAGCATATCGCTTACAGGCGCGACCAACTTTGGCTCGAAGGGGTTACGGTGCAGCTTACTGACTGCTTCTGCCAGTCGAACCAAGCTGTTGTCTGCAGTTGGCGAGGAGGAGTGCCCGCCTTCGCCGATTGTCGACAGAGTCAGGGTTAGAAAGCCCTTTTGTGCCAGGTTAGCCATGACAACCTGGGTGCCAGGCAACATGGGGTGGGAGTCGACGACCAACCCACCTTCCGCCAGCATGTACTCGAAAGTCACACCCTGTTCCGATAGATGCTCGGCAATTTTTGCAGCACCGTTACGGCCACCAATTTCCTCGTCATGCCCCAACGAGTAGTAGATGGTGCGCTCAGGTACATATCCCTCGGACAGCAGAGTCTCGAGTGCTTCAAACGTCGCCATCACGGGGGATTTGTTGTCGACGGAACCTCGGCCCAGAAGATAGCCCTCTTCCACAGCGCCGGAGAACGGTTCGAAGTTCCAGTCAACTTCGGTGCCTGGTTCGATCGGAACAACGTCATAGTGCGCGTCAACCAAGACCGGTCTTAGATCAACCTCGCTACCCTGCCACTTCAACAGCAGGCTGTGTGTGGCAATTTCCGTCACTTCCAACGTGCTGAAAACTCGAGGATAGGATTGTCGTAGAAACCTGCGGAACTCCTCGAAATGTTTGGGATCCATCTTGGCAGGATCCTCATGACTGATTGTGGGGATCCGTACTGCCGCGGATAGCCGTTGAAGTTCTGGCGGCACGTCATCTTCGGCAAAGACGCTGATAGGCAAAATAAAGAACAGTAGTTGAATAATACGCCGCAAGCTCGATCACCTCGGTTACAGTGAAATCAAAACCACATCATACCTTCACAAAGCTGGCATCTGAGGGTGCTACCTGCTGAACACGTCGTTCATCGCAATGCCCCACTCCGCTTTGTGTGGTCAGTGTGAACAGCAAGACTCAGTTTGAAATGGTCGACAAGATCACCTTAGCTCCACACATCCTCGCCCGTAGTCTCGGCCACGAATAGCTTATTGAGATCATGCGTAAGCGTCTTCTCAATTCTCAACTGCATCATGTGCCTATCCGGCGCATCGAATTTGGCGATCTCCTCCACCAGGCTCTCTTCTGTTGGGGCTTCTCCTCCACCTCGCATGGTCAAGAACGCCTCAGTGAATTTTCGCAGTAGCAGCGCATCCTGGGTAATGTCTACAGTGCCGCGCAACGTTACCTGTCGGCCGATGTTATTCGGCTCCCATATGCAAAAGCAGGCCGATGGATTGCGCCGCCAGGCGTGGTACTTGGCTCTGTTAGTCGTTGACGTGATGGTGATTACCCCGTCAATCACCATATATAGCATTACAGCGGACGCAGCCTTGTGATCTTTGGTAACCCACGAGACAACGGCATGGGTCGCTGTATTGATGATTTGCTCAACCTCCGAATCGTTGATCGTAAACGGAGCGATGTTCCTTCGTGTGAACCATGCGGGCCGAGTTGGGCTTTCGCTCATGGTTTGATTCTCCTGCACTATATAAGAGGCCTGAGCAACCAGCCTATCACCAGAACCCCACAAGTCGAGCCTGGCCGATGCCAACGAGCGCGTGGGGCAAACAGGGCTGAAATACAAGCCTGTTTTTAGTCGCTGTGACCGCGTACCGTCCCGGCAAAGCTTTTCGATCCTGGTATGCCCAATGACTTCTTCAACGTCCCGTGGTCACTTCATTTGGCGCGATTGTCTAACCCCCGATATTGATCGAGCACTCGCATTTTTCTCAGGGCTAACAAAGTGGGAGGTGTTGGATCAACTATCCCCCAACGTTGGGCGCTACCCCATCATCAAGAGTCAAGGCAGGCCGATTGCGGGCATTCTAGAGATGCCAAAGTTCTTACAGGCAACCGGAGTCCCACCGTATTGGACGGGTTACGTTCACACTGATCTAGAAGTGGCGGCAGAAACCGTTCCCGCCCTAGGCGGCCAAATATTCACTATGCCTACAAAATCTAGAATGGGAACGAGCTTTGTCTTTACTGACG
>JBPCXR010000172.1:0-24778 GCA_051027215.1 Pseudomonadales bacterium
CAGGTGGGTGGCAGGCCAGCGTAGTCCGAGACTCTAGCGGGAACCTGGGGTGCTTCTGCTGCAGCACCGCCAAGAAAGCACGTCCAGCCAAACAGATTGCTTGCGCGTGTCCAAACGAACTCGCCTACTAAGGGATCACCCGGTTGTGCCGCACTGCCGGTCAGATTGTCGAGCATCGGGTAGGTCAGGTGTTGGTGACAGACGGCGTACTGGCCCCTATCTCTGGCTTGGATAGCCAGCGCAGCGGCCAGCCCACCCCCAGCGCTTTCGCCACCAACCGCAATTCGCTGCCGATCTACTTGCCAAGTACTGGCGTTTTCGTGCAACCAGGCGAGTGCCGCATAGCAGTCATCCAGAGGCGCAGGAATAGGGTGCTCCGGGGCAAGACGATAGCCGACTGACAGAATCACCGCTCCCAGCTTCGACGCAATGATGAGGTTCATCGAGTCTGACCCCTCTGGCGAGCCCATCACGTAACCACCTCCATGGATATGGAGATAGGCCGGTCGATGGCTCGACTGCTCACGGGGAACGTACAACAAGCAACGAACATCGGGCCCGGATTCATTGGGCACGAAAACTTCTTCGCGGCTAACTTGGGCCCGTTCTGTATCTCCTAGTACGATCTCTTTTGCTCGAGCCGCGCGAAACTTGGGCAGCATGTCGACGCTGAGTTGTAACTCTGGCACCCCATCTACCAAAGGATGCAGTTCAGGGTCTAAGAGATCACGGGTCGACATTCGCTATCCTCATTTGTTCGGCTCGCTTGTAGCAGGCGAGTTACCGCTTCACGGTTTCTTGTATAACGATTCCATGATTTGGTCCACGGTGAACGTGCCAGGCCGCTGTCGCGGAGGAAACTGCTGCAGCGTTTGCACAAACTGCGCCACAGCGACCCGTCCCTGCACACCAACGGCAGCAATTTTGTGGTCCCACCAAACGTTGTAGCTGTTGGAATCCGTATCTGCTCGCTCGAAGGGGTCACGACGAAGATTGAACACCTTTGGTATTCGGAGCGTGACAAAGGGGTCGCGCCATACGTCGAAGCGTGCAGCCCGCTGCTCGGCGAATACCAGTTTCCAGTCGCCCACTCGCGTTGCCGTGAGCACCCCGTCGTCGCTGAAGTAGAAGAACTCTCTCCTGGGTGCTTGGGCAGATTCACCTCGCAGATAGGGAAGAAAATTATAGCCATCCAGGTGGACCTTAAACTGCTTGCCACCGACGGAGGTGCCAGCTTTTAGCGATTGTTTTACCTGGGGCTGCCCAACAGCAGCCATCAATGTCGGTACCCAGTCGAGGTGTGACATGATTTGGTTGCTGATGCCGCCGGGCTTGATATGTCCCGGCCAGCGCACCATCGCCGGTACTCGATAACCGCCCTCCCAGTTGGTGTTCTTCTCGCCGCGATAGGGCGTGATGGCGGCGTCCGGCCATTGATTAAAGTGTGGGCCGTTATCCGTTGAGTAGACGACGATGGTATTGTCCGCGATACCCAACTCATCGAGCTTGGCCAGCAGTGCTCCCACATGGCCATCGTGCTCTAGCATGCCATCGTTGTAGAAGCCTTGTCCTGACTTGCCGAGGCTGTCGTCCTTTACGTGGGTGTAGTAGTGCATGCGCGTGGAATTGAACCAAACGAAAAACGGTTTTTCCTGGGCGTGGGCACGGTCCATAAAATCCAGCGAAGCACTGAGAAATTCTTCGTCCACCGTTTCCATGCGTTTGCGCGTTAGCGGACCGCTGTCTTCGATTTTGCCGTCGGCGCGACTGCGGATCACGCCGCGTGGACCAAACTGCCGTCGAAACTGATCGCTCTTGGGGTAGTCGGGGTCTTCCGGCGCTTCTTCGGCATTCAGGTGATAGAGATTGCCGAAGAACTCATCGAAACCATGGTTGGTCGGTAGAAACTCATCGCGATCGCCTAGATGGTTTTTGCCGAACTGGCCGCTCTGGTAGCCCAATGGCTTTAGCAGCTCGGCAAGCGTCGGATCCTGGGGCTGGATGCCAATGTCGGATCCTGGGATGCCGACCTTGGTCAAACCTGTGCGGATCGGATGTTGCCCGGTAATGAATGCGGAACGACCAGCCGTACAGCTTTGCTCGCCGTAGTAATCCGTGAACACCATGCCTTCGTTGGCGATTCGGTCGATGTTCGGGGTTTGATACCCCATCTGACCCATGTTGTAGCGACTGATATTCCAAATACCAATATCGTCGCCCCAGATCACCAGGATGTTGGGCTGTTCCGCCGCGGCTGCAGGGTTTCCTGCCAACAACGCAACGCCCAATACAAGTAGTCGATAGACTCTTAGTCCAGACACCGCCGTCTCCCCTCTGCTCGTCACAATTCCGAATTATTGTAAGGATCCGCTTTAACGCGCGACTCCAGGCAACATGATAACCGGACTCATTCGAGCATTCCTCCGCCGAAACAGGTGGGGTGATTCGTTAACGGAATTAGACGAATACTATTAGGCGTTGGCTTAGGCACGAAGTAGTACGTACGCAGTTCAGGCTCATCAATAAACCTGAACTGCGAGTACTGCTCCAATTTTCGTCCAGCCAGATCCAGCCTTACTCCCAGATGGAGTTGATGAACGACTGGTGTGAGTCCGTCGGATTCGTATAAGGCACGTAAGTACCGCCTGAAGCCGAGGAGCCAGAGCTACCGTTGCTATAGGCGCCGGGAACCGGGGTCAGATCATAGTAATCCAGGCTTGGGTCCAGTTGGCCATAGTCGCTGGTGATCACGTTGCCGTAGATATCCACTTGGGAATCATAGGCATAGGGATCGGTGTAGTGGATTCCACCCCATTGATCCTGCATTTGCAGGCCATAGGGATCTATCACGCCCCAGTTGTTGTAGTCCTGGGCGGCGGCTACGCCAGACACGCAAGTCAGGACGGCGGCAAGGGCTAGGGTTTTCAGCGTGGTGGTCATAATTCGGTCTCTCTAGGTTGGGCAAACTCGAGGTTGAGTGGCCTTCCCCCTTATAGGCGGCGGATGGTAGGAAATTGGATCAACGTTAGGGCAGAAACATCAGCGTTAGCCCAAATTCGGGACCTGCGGGTGGTTTTCAAGCCGAATGGGTGGGCAGATTGGGCTCAGTGCCATTGCTAGCCTCGAGCAAATGCTGCCCTTATGGTCTGCTGCAAGTCCCGCTGATCTGCTCGATGGCGTTGACTAGCGCCGTGCCCCAACAACAGCGGTGATTGGCGTCCGTTTCTACTAGGGCCTGTGAGTAAGGTGACATCCAGCGCCTTGCCAGTTCCAGCGGCACCTCGAGATCACGCTGGCCATAGAGGTGGCGTTGGCAGTCCGAGCTTAGGCGCACCTGTTCCAAATTGGGGCGAAGCGAGCCAACGAGTTGGCTGTAGCCATGATGATTGGCCCATTGGTCTGTACCCAGCGGGGCAGCGACGGTGATCAAGCCGGCAGTGTCGTCAGCTAGGCGCTCCGCAAGGAGCGTGGCGAGGACTCCACCACCGCTGTAGCCCACCAGCAGCAGGTTCAGCTCAGAGGTTCGTGCTTTACCCAGGGCAGCGGCCATGCTGCTAACTACTGCCTCCGAGTATCTGTGCGTGGTCCAATAGCGTGGATGACACTGGGCATCGGCGGTTTGGTGATAACAAGGCCGTCCCAAGAACAAGAGCGTCGATCGGCTTGGCATGGCCGATAGGGCTTTGAGCAGTTCTGAACGAGGTGCAGTGGGATCGCTGGCCACGGTTTCGCGATCGATGAAAGCCCGCCCATCGCCGTCGATCAGTACGATCAGCAGCGGCTTCGAAGGTGATTGAGCCCGCTCTGAAGCTGAGTTGGTTGCGTAGATACGATGTGTGAACGGTGCTCCGGCGACTAGCCGTTCCTGCATGCCCAGCGTACGAGCCTGCCGCTCGATGCCGGTGCTAGCACAGCCGCTGAGAACGAAGGCTAGGGCTAACAGCCCGCTGATCCAGCAGGCAGCTCGACGTGCTAGCGTTCGTTCCACCAATTAACAAATTCGTTGAAGTCGATTCGGCCATCGCGATCTGAATCCAGTTCCGCAAAGCCAATGCGGCACTCGTCTTCGGTCACGTCTGAGCCAATGTTCTTTAACAAGGCCGAGAACTCCGTAAGCTGAATGAGACCATCGCTGTTGGCGTCACAGTCGGTAAAAAACTCCTTCAGCTCTTCTAATCGTTCTTCCACAACTCCTCCTACTTCGGGTCTTGATCAACCCTTGATGTTCTTCATCACAAACTGACCGTTGCCGTGATTGGCATCGGCAACCTCACTAAACAGCGGCACTTGATTAAAGTCCAGCTGCTCGGCGTTGTAGCGGACCAGCTGCACTAGGGCCGCATGCAGCGCCTCGCCGTAGATAACACCTGGGTTTTCCGACAGCACGCTGACCAATGCCTGGGTGAACACTGAATGGGTACCGTCCGGGCTTTCGTCCAGCACCGGTCGATTGCCACCGGAAGTAAGCACTGTACGCGAGCGCCGTTTGACCATCCACTTCAAGCGCCTTTCGTCAATGCTGCGAGATGGCACTGAGACTCGTACTGGTCGCACCATAGCGCCAGCGTAACAGGAGTCTGCAACGATCATCACGTGTTTGGCCTTCATGGCGCGCATCTCGTTGGTGATCCAAGTGCTTTTAATGCCGTCGGCCTCGTAACTCATTTGGTTTTCTTCGGCGTCTACTGGCAACCAGTAAGTAATGGCGTCGTCGTCACCACTGCGCTCGCCGTGACCAGCGTAGTAAATTAGTACCTGGTCATCGTCCTCCAGTTCTTGTTGCAGCTCAGAGAACGCCACCATGATCTGGCGTCGGGTAGCGTTCAACAGTAGCCGTGTCTCAAACCCGTATTGGGTGCGCAGAATGTCGTCGATGGCGCGGGCCCCGTTGACAGCGGTGGTGAGATTTTTCAGGTGTCGATACTCATCGTTGCCAATGACCAGTGCATATTTGGTGCCGGAGCTCAATTCGATATCTGGCGCTGTGGGGAATACTGGCCTTGGGACGCTGCGCATGGCTAGCTGTTGTACTCGGTCCTCCTGAACCGCCGCCAGCTCGACTTGTCGTGCCTGGATTTTTCGCTTTAGATCACTGATCGTTTCTGCTTGCCGCTGTAACTGCTGGTTGTTGTTACTCAGCTGCATACGCAGGTCTTGGATGTGAGCATCGTTGCTACCCGCAGCGATCTCCAGCTGTCGATCTAGTCGCTGGTTCTCTTCGCGCAGTGCGGATTGCGTCATCTCCGAGCTTTGTAGCGCTCCCTCGAGCTGAACGATGCTGGACTGAGTGCGCACCAGCTCCGCTTCTACGCTAACCAGCTTCGCTTGTACTAGATCCAGTTCTTCTATCTTTGCGCTGTTGTTGGCCGCAAGCTCAGCGAAGGCCTGTTCGGCCTTTCCAGCTTGGGCACTTAGAGTTTCGATTTGCTGTTTTTGCTCAGCAATCGTCTCGCTGCGTTGGGCGACTTCTGCCAACAGTCGATCCAGCTCGGAATCTGCACCGCGATTGCTCTGCACGACGGCTTGTCGGGTTGCCCGTAGCTCCATCTCGAGGGCGGTATAACCGAGCTGCTGATCTGTAAGATCTTTCTGCAGATTTGCCAGTTGCGTCTTCAGTGTGCGCACCTCCGCCGCCGTTGCACTCGCGGCGCGATCCGCGCCCTGCAAATCGCTGATGCGCGCGGATTGATTGGCAATTGTGCCCTCACGCTCTGCAAGGGTCTGCAGCAGCTGCTCCAGCTCGGTCGATGTTCCGGCGGCCGAGGCTAAGGCTTCGCGCTTGTTCTCTAGCTCGGTGAGCAGCGATTGCTGTTGGCTTTGCTGGCCCGCCAACGCCTGCTGAGCTTCGGCCAGGGCGCTAGACAGCGACTCGATCTGTGCATTCTTTGCCGCCAGTGCCTGCTCGGCCTCGGCAATAGAGCTGCCGGTTTCGTTGCGGACTGCGGCCAGCTGTTGATCGAGGCGTTGCTCTTGCAATGCCGCCTTGCGCTCACTGGCTTCCAGTTGTGCTTGCTGCGCCGTGAAGTCCGCTGCAAGGCTTGCGATGATTAGCTCTTGCTCTTCGACCATGCGCGTCTTGTTGGCCATGTCTTCGCGCAGTTGCTCTGCAGCTGCAGCGGCCGCAGCGATTGCTTGTTGGTCGCTGGGCTTAGGCGTACTGGTGCTCGGCTCGGTTGTTACCACTGCGGAGCTCAACTGCTGCGCCTCTGCCTGCAGAGCGACCAGCTCCGCCTTCGTGGTACTGAGTTCGCGGCGCCGTTGGATGATGGTATCGTTGGCCAGCGCCAGTTGGGACTGTAGCGACGCGGTCTCGCTATTTTGTTGTTCGAGCTTCTGGGTCAGCTGCCGTACTTCCGCGCCGGCTTCGGACAGCGCAGCGTCCATCTCTGAGGTAAGCACCAGATCATCGGTAATGCCACCGGATTGTCTTAGCAAATTTACCGCAACTAACGGATCCTGTTTAACGCCAAACCCTTGCTCATAGAGGAAGGCCAGGTTCTTCAGCGCGTTGGCGTGGTTCTGATCCGCTGCCTGTTGATACCAACGGGCGGCGTCGTTGTAACGAGGTGGACTAAAAAGCGACTCGTAGACTAAGCCGAGGCTGTACTGCGCTTCCGCGTCGCCGTTGGCAGCCAGGGTTTGATAGAACTCAGCAGAGCTTTCTGCTGAGGCGCGATCGTACACGGTGTACTCGCCACCGCGCAGCGTGCAACGGGTCTCCGACTCGAACACCAGCTGGCGCCGCGCCGGATACACGGTGTTGCCGAGCTTACGTACTTGTGCAGGCAACAAACAGTGAACCGACTGATCGCCAGCGATGGTTTGCGCTGGTGTGTTCGTCGGCGGTGCTGTGCTGCAGGCCATGGGAGCCAATGCCCCCACAATGAACATACGGACTACGATATTTGACTTCATATCAACCGCTCCTGTTGAGGGTTCTTGTTCAATGCGCTGGTTCTACTGCGCTCGGTACCCGCCAACGCGGTGTGCCCGGGCTACGTAGCGAAACGGGGTCGCCCCAGGAGTCAAGAACCTGTTTACTGTTACATCCTCCGGCGTAGTTGCCAGGCTCTTCACCCTTCACTTCACGCCATAAGTCTTCGTAGAGCGCCACCAACCTTGGCCATTCTGGCGTACGGGTGCCTGGCGGCTGTGCGAGTGACTGGCAAACCAGCCACAGCGCTTTTTTCGGCATGCGCTCATCGCGCAAGCCGGCAATGGTGTCGGAGTAGAGTTTGTGAATGCCGAGAATGCCGAGCGCGGCGGCTTGCCGCATCATGGCATCCTCAGTGCCGCGAATAACCGTGTAGTAAGCGCGAAACGCAGTGCTCACGCCGTTTTTCAGACTGCGGTTGGCCTCCTGAAAGTCACCGTTGTCGAACTCCTGACGACCTTCATCGACAATGAAGTGGCCTTCGTCCAGGTAGTCGTTGAGGTCTTCCCGCGCCAGTGGGCCGTCTGCGGGTATCTCCAGCAACGAGGTCACATACAGATCGTCAGCATCCGGGGTGGAGACATATTCAAACCAACCAAGCCCAACCGCGATTCCGCCGCCCACCATGACGATAGTAAGAAGCACAGCGCTGGCGATCATGAATATGGGCGGATTAGTGGGCCGCATTCCGTCCAGAAATGCAGAGATGTTCGGTGTGCGCTCTTCACGATGTAGATTCAACGATTGTTTAAGCGTGCGCCAATGTTGCGACTTCAAGCCTTTCGGGCGCTTCACGGCTAGCCCTTCGCTCTCGGCCTGGATGGCATCGATCTTCTGAAAAGGATGATGCCCGGTGAGTAGTTCGTAGGTTACGCATGCCAGTGCGTATACATCATCGCGCTCGTCCGGGTCCTCGCGTCGCAACATTTCTTGTGTTGCATAGGGTACCGAAAGTGCCGCTAGCCCATCCCAAACCGTTTGGGTGTCAGGCTTGGCAACGCGCGCGATGCCGAAATCCAACACTTTGACGTTGCGATCTTCGGTGATCCAGATGTTGCTTGGCTTGATATCGCTGTGAATGATGCCCTTCGCGTGGGCGTGGTTGAGGCCTTCTCCAGCACCCTCGCAGATGCGCCAGACTTCATCATAGTTCAGGCGTTTGCCGCCTTTGCGTTGCATGTAGCGATTCAAAGGCTCGCCGCGCAAGTACTCCATAACCATGAAGTACTGACCAGTACGGCTGTCTCTGGCAAAGGTGTCGACCCGAACAATGTTGTCGTGACGCAGGCTGCGAGCGTTGCGGGTCTCGCGATGCAGCGCCATCACTGAATCGCGGTGATCACTGAACGACTCGCTGAGCACTTTGACCGCGACGTAGGGGTTGCTGTTGGAAAACTGCATGTCCAGCGTGTCTTTGGCGCGGAAAATCACACCCATTCCGCCTTCGCCCACAGCTTCTTCGAGCTCGAACTGATCGTTCAAGACATCGCCCGGTTTAAGCTTAGCGCCGTCGCCAGGACTGGGTGGCTGCTGGCTCGCCGCCAATGCAGCGGTAGCTGGAACCGAAGCCACGATCGTGCCTTGCGGACGCGCGCCGCTTCTCAGGGCGCTGCTCGTTGTACCACCGGCCAATGCTGTTTGTTCAGCGTATTCCGTGGCGTCATCATCGAACACGGTGGCGTCTTCCTGCCCAGGCAACACCACGCTGTGTACGGTGGCAATACGGGTCTTGCCTTCGTCAAATGCGTCGAGCAGTTCTTCCAACGCGTCAGGTGCAACTCGCTGGCTTTTGCAGGCGCGAACGATCTCGCGCCGTAGGCGTTCGTAGGTATCGGGTTCATCCGCGAGCTCCGCCAGCATGGCACTACGGAGCTCGCCAAGTGCAACTTGGCCTTCCTTATACGCCTCGAGTGTTTGCTGGAAGGTGCTCATAACGATTGCTACAGATGCTCTCTACCACTGTTAATAACTAAAAACTGCCGCGTATGCCGATGGTGAGCAGGTTAGCTTCGGCGTCTTCGAGGCCGACAGCCACTTGCCACTGGGCAAACAGGAACAACGCGTTGCGCATTTGCAATGACAGCCCGAGCGTGATTTCGCCGAAGTCCTCATCTGGATCATCTGTCGGCATAGCGAAGTTGATGCTGGCGCCGTTGCCGTTGAGATCACCAATCGCCTGGGCATAGCGCGCATCGACAACCCGTGCGTCGTTGTCGAATTCATGCCGCCACTCGGCGCCGATGTAAGGAACGAATACGCCACCGCCATCGAGATTGACCGTGCGCCGCAGGGTGGCTCCAACAATCGACTGCACGGAGTCGATGTCCTGATCATCGAAGGTCAGGTTAAGGCCACCGCCTGCAGTGATATCGTCTTCAGTAAAGGCATCAATCTCTATGTTCAACACATCGATCCCAACATAGACATCAACAGTGGTCGCGCCGGTACCGAAAATTCGCCCCACCGAGAACTGGCCCGCTAGCTGATCGCTCTCTGTGTCGGCCTCCATCAGGCGGTCCGGCGATGCCCCAGCGCCGCTGGAGGTGAAGCGAACCAGGCGCTCCATGTCATGATCCAGGGCACCAAAGCCGATGATGCCGCTAACGTAGAACTGCTCGGCCTGATACTGGGCGAATGCAGAAATGGTGTAGCCATCGGTGTCCATGGAGCCACCGGCAATCGGCGTCACTGCGCCGCTAAAATCTTCGAAATCTACTTCATGGTCGCTGTAGCCAAAGATGCCACCAAGCGCCCAGCCGTTATCCCAGGCATAGTCCAGGCCAACGGATATTTGATACGAGTCGTATTCGTATTCGTCTTCGTTGACGCTGCCGTCGCGGTCGCCAAAGCCATAGTCGAAATTCGCAAACCAGGCGAAGCCAGTATCGCCAGCGCTCCCGGCATTGCCACCGATGAGCGGCAATAGAGGTGCGCCATTGCCGGCGTCAGCATCGGCGATGATGTCCATGCCCTGCAGACTAAAGCCCACACCTGAGGCGCCGCGTGCGCCCTGGCGAATCGCGTTCATGCGCGCGCTAACCGCGGAGAACTGGCGATTGGTTGTTTCGGTGGCGTAGCGGCCTTGACTCGAGGTCTCTTCGCCAGAGAACTGGCGCAGGGAGTTGTACACTTCGCTGTCGCTATCGAAGCCATACTCGTTGATGGCCACCAGGCCATCGCTCAGCACGTTAAGCGTGGTGCGAACCATGTTGCCGCAATTCACACGCAAATCGTTCTGCTCTGCAGTTTCGCTACCATCGTTGGCGAACTGGGCAACCAGATCCAAGCAGGTTTCCTGAATCGCATCGGCTGCGTTCGCGCTAAAGGTGCTGCCGCCGGATGCGCGAACTGCATCGCCCGAAGCAGCGCCCCACGCGTGCCCTGTGCCCAAGGCCAACAACACCAAACTGCCAGATAAGCTTTTTATTCGCATCACATAACTCCCCTGAGGTTAAGAACATCCATTTAACAGCGCGGTTGGCGCTGATCGCGCCCAACAGCGGGAGATGCGGAATCGCCCTCCTCTTGGAGTGAACTCTGACAGATCAAAAGTGGCGCTTGTGTCATCTGAAAGTCACGAGCGCACGCCCCATCGCAATGATCTGACAGCCGGATCCAGCCCTCGAAACCCTTGTATAGCAAATATTGCAACGCACGGATATTCCACGTTTGTGACATCTGCGGTTCAGGCCCGTGTCGAGGGCCGAACCTGAGGCTTTAGCAAGGCTAAAACAGCAGGTCCGGGTCTTAGGATGCCCCTCGGCAGGAGGTTTAGATCAACCTACGCCTGAATCCAGGTCATCGCGCTACCGGCGCTGACCGGGGTCAGCGACAAAGAGCCAACGCTAACCAGCCCAGCGTGGCCGGCGCCGATGGTGATGTTGGTGGCGTTCTGTGTGAACACATTGGTGATGTTCGCAAAGCTTGCCAGGTAGTTAGCGAAGTAGCCGCCCTGTAGTGACTGCGCTGCGCTCGCATCCAGTACACGCTCTTCGTTCAGGTTCTCAATGGTCAACATTTGCTTGCTCCGATTCTGTTGCTGATGTGGCCGGCCGCGATTGGCTGACCGCTAAAGTGCATTCGCCCAGGGACTAGAGCAGAAACCGTGCCAATCGCAGCGCGTCGCGTGAAATTAATTTATGTTGCTGAATTACAAGCCTTTTTTCTCGGTGCTCCCGATATTGGAGGAAGTGGCATGAAGGAGGTGAGGGTGGTTGTTGGTGCTATCCCAACATCATTCCAAAAATAGTTTGATTCGGACTGACATTTGTCCACTCAGAAGAGTTGGTATTAATGAGTCCTACCTTATAAGCGGGTTTTGATGGACGCTTCATAGATTGCTTTATAGGTATAAATACTCATGTAAAACAATAGCTTATGTTGCCATTGGCTTTCTAAGTGAACCCTTCTGTCGAAGCCTTGGCGCAGCAAAGCCAATTCTGGCACGGCCCCTGCATTACCTCAGGCGAGATTCAAATTAACTCTCAACTGCTCGCCCTTCGGGGCGGCCTGAAAACAACTGAGGAGACCCCAATGATGAGCATCTCGATTGAAGACCTGGAGGTTGGCACAGAGCTCGACCACCAGGCCATGATCACCCTGTACGGGGGCGACAACGGCGTCGGCCAAGGCTCCGCGGTCGGACCGGTAAGCGGTTTGATTGGCGTTGGCGCTGGCGGCGGCATCAACCTATTCAGCCCGACCATCGCGATCCAGACCATCGTTAACACGCCGGTCACGGTTCAGCTGGCCACGGTGCTAGAGCAGATTCAAAACTTAGACACCACCAACATCATTAACTCGGTTCTGGCGTAAGCCGCCGATCCGACAGGAGCACGAACATGACACTGGAACTAATCGATTTGGAGCTGAGCCAGGAACTCGACCAGCAGGCTTATACAGATATCTGTGGCGGCTGGGCTGGATTCATGAGCGGTCTATTTGCCCCGACTCAGGGCGGTTTCCCCGGCATGACCAGCAACTACCTGATTGACTACAACGTCACCCAGAACATCTTCCAGCAAAACCCCGTCAACTTGACGATTGGTGCTGGCGACGGTGCGATCGTTGCCATCGATAGCCTGAACATCACTCCGGTGAGCGCAGGCAGCCCGATGACCTTCGTTCAGGGTTCCCCCGCCATCTAGCGTCCCCCCCCTTATGGACGCTTGCTTAGCCCCGCCTTGCGGGGCTTTTTTTTGCCCGGCGAAACGTTGAATCGTAACTGTCAGTAAAAATCCATCAGTGTTTGCCGTTTGCCATCACTTAGTAAGGCTTTGGCCGGCGAAATTCTGCATCTAAGTGTTAGAACAGGATGTTGCGACTAACCTGATGCAATAAAATCTAATAAAATCAATAGGATAAGATTTTTCTCAGGTCGAAACGAAAAACTGGCACGCCCCCTGCAATAACCCAGACAGGCAGCAGCCTCAACCCGATTAACTCAGGAGCGCAACATGAAACTCAAAGACCTCACTCTCGACGCAGACAGCCTGCAGGAAGTTCGCGGCGGCAGATATCTCTCTTCCGGAAACCTCATCGGCCAAAACAGCGCCAATGGTGGCGTCTCTGGTGTGAGCGTTGTTGGCGGCGGCAAATTCAACCTCAGCCCGGTTTCTGTAACCAGCTCAGTTGGCCAAGCGAACGACACCGTACAGACCGCAGGAATCCAAGACGTTACGAGCCGATCTTTCGATCTCGGCATCTACGGATCTCAGCTCGAGTTCGGCGTCTGGGGACGCGGCTGGGCCGAGTAAGCAAACTTTCTCAATCGAAACTTTCTCAAAGGAGCATTAAGACCATGGAATTTAAAGACATCACAGTAGCAGCAGACTTGAAAGACGTACGCGGTGGCAACGCCATCATTCAGAACAGTGAGAACTACGGCGTAGCTGGCCTGGTTGAAGTTGGCGGCTATGGCTTCAACGGCAGCCCGGTAACGGTTACCAGCTCTGTTTTGCAGGCGAACAAGACGGATCAGGCAGCTGCCATTTCTGACGTATACAAGAGCGACACCAAACTGAGCTTAACGGCTTCACAGGTATTCGCTGGCTTCCCTTACTTCCGCTAAATCGACCGCATTTTGAATTTTTTAAGGAGATATGAAAATGAAACTGAAAGACCTCACCGTAGAAGCAGAGCTAAAAAACGTACGCGGCGGCAACGCCATTGTGCAGAACAGTGTTAACGGTCCTGTAACTGGCCTTGTTGGCGTTCACGGATCGGCGTTTAACCTGAGCCCGGTCTCAGTAACCAGCGACGTTTTGCAGCAAAACAGCACCACCCAAGGAGCTGCCATAGACCAGCTGCAGCAGCGCGACCTGTCAGTCGTAATCGACAGCTCACAGCTGTCTTTTGGAGGCTGGTGGTCTCCGCTTAAATCGTAAGGTTCAAGCAGGTGACAACGGCGGGGGCTTCGGCCCCCGTTTTTTTTATGCGTGGACGGGGTCGCTCGAAAAGGCTAGACGTTGGGTAGCAGAGCCAGCTTGCCATCTCGAACGGTCGGAGCCAGAACTTGCAGATTGCTCAAGGCGCTACGCTGCACGGCTACTTCTCTCAGCAAGTCCGCATGTAGCCCTGTCCAAGCCTTGGATGGCTTAACACTGAGCTGCTGGTAAATTTGCAGGCCGCGCGAAAAGTTTTCAAAGCTACTCTGCAGCAATCCGGCGAGCTTGGTAAATGTGCTAGAAACCTGGGCTTCGAGTCGATGCTCAGTCTGAATGCCACCAGCATCGCGGTAGCGTTGCCAGTCGCGTTCCGCGCTAGCGAAACTCGCGGTGGCTTCGCTCAAGGCCTCGCGCGAATGGGCCATGAAGTCAGGCCGCAGCTCGTTGATCAAGCCTTGATCCTCAATGTGGTCGAGTTCGGCGTAAAAATCGAACAGCGCCCTGGCATAGCCAGAATCGTTGCGCTGTACCTGCAATTCTTGCCAGCGGGCCAGCTGCTTGCGTTGATATTCCAGGCGCTGCTGGGCGATTGCTGGCCAGCCTGCATTGAGCAGCGCCTGTAGGGCGTTTTCGGAAGCATGGAACTCGCCGTCGCGCCATAGATTCAGAGCATCGCGGTAGCGGTTCATGAATGATTGGTCCGGTAGCGTTTGACCGGCGAGGGACTCGGCATAGCGTTGAAATGGTGCGGTCCGAAAGCCACTGCTGGCGCTGAGCTCGTAAGCATCGAGCCAGCGCTCTTTGGCGATAGCCTGTTGCAGCGTTTCATAGGTCGAAAGCTCAGCACGAATGAGCTGCGCGCCGAACAGCGCGTCGTTGGCTTTCAGCAGTGCATCGATGTTGTCCCGCACGGCAGTTGAGTCGTCGGTCGCAAGGTTCGCGGTAAGATCTGATTCCAGGTCCCGCACCAGTACTGCATCTAGCTCTAAACCACGCAGCCGACGAACATTGGCGAACACTTCTGCGTGCACGGTTTCGAACGCTGGCTCGGCCTCCTGCAGCTCGCGCATTTCTCGTGCCCGCTGATTGGCATCCTCCGTCCATACCGTTAGTAGATTGCCCACGCGAATGGCGTCGGCAAAGGGGTCGACGCCAGCGGTCGTGCCTAGCGGTGTTGCGTCGCGGCCGTGCAGGAACGCCTGCACCTCGGTTGCCCACTGCAGTAAATCCAGCAGCGCGTCGTCGGTTGGGTTGTTGTCCCCGCTGTCTCGTGCCCTATCGATCTGGGCTTGTGCAGCGTCAAAGTCAGTGCTTTGAAACAGATCCATCCAAGGCTTCAGCAAGGTCTTTAGCATGGAGTCCGTTGCGAAAGCCTGCAAGCGTGCATCGTCTGCGTGCTCCGCGAGCAATTCGTTCGCCTGGGCCAGCGCCTGCTCGTGAGCACCTTCGGTCTGCAGTCGCTCGAGTGAGCGCCAGTGCATATTGCGCCAGTGCTGAAAGCCGATAACAGCTGAGCCGATACCTGCGATCAACAGCAAGCCGCTAACAACTCGACCCACGGATAGCCTTTGCCCAAACATCGTGGTGGCAATTGCCGTGCCAACGGATTGTTGTCCTGTTCCAGCCGCTGGCCTGTCCGCCGCCTGGGCATTGTCTTGAACAGGCACCTCTGCTTGCTGTTCGTTGAAGTAGACGTCGATGAAGGAGGTGGCGGAATCTACAAAAATGGTGCGCGATGAATCCAGCACTTCAGAAACTTCTGGCGCGGGCGGTGGCGCCTCTGCGGATCCTTCGGAGTCGATGACCATCGTCGCATCGCTCGCCACGCCAGCGTCGACTTTTGCCGTGGTGGTGGCATCGGTAATGAAAACTCTATACTGCAGGCGTTCTCCACCGAGGCTGATGAGGTCCCCTTCGGTGAGTTGTCTGATGTGCTCCTCGATCGGGTCATCGTTCAGGAAGGTACCGTTGGTACTGCCAAGATCTTCGATGTGGAACTCATCCGCTAGGCGAATGATCTGCGCATGATTACGCGATAGATAAGCAAGAGCGTCTGGTGCTGTAGTTGCGTAGCGAGCAAATAGATCGCTGTTCTTGTTGATCAGGAACGGAAAGCTGGAGATGACGACTGGCTCCAGCAATGAGTCTTCAAGCGCTGGTTTTAGTACCAGACGCAAACGCTGTTCTGCTGCAGCAGGTGCTCCGGGTGGCTGCTGCAGCTCAAACTCGTAGGTCAGGCCTCCGAAAGTAAGCACGTCGCCATTAGCGAGGGCCACGGGTGCATCCTTGATCGGCGATCCGTTACAGGTGCTGCCGTTGAGACTGCCCAGGTCGACCACGTAGACCGCCGTACCTTCAGCAAACAGCCGGGCATGGCGTTTCGATAGCTTGGCTACCGCGGACTTGGGGTATGCGTCGAACGGAGGCTCGCGGCGTCCCACCGGAAATAGCTTGCGGCTGACCTCTATAGGTGCGAGCCCCGAATCTGGGGGTGGTTTGAGGAGGAACTGCATTAAGCGAACGCGACTGTCACATCAGGCGCGCATGGTAACGTTAATCACCTTAGGATGTGAGCGTCTGGGTACTAGCGCTGGGCAACAATGTCGGGATCCCAGCCACCACCCACGGCCTTGAATAACGCCACGGTATCGTCAACCAGCTGCCAGCGATTTGCCAGCAGCGCCTGCTCGGCATCGAGTAGCGAGCGTTCACGCTCGAGCACCTCCAGGCGCGAAATTAGGCCGAGTTCTAGCTGAACTAGCGTGCGCTCCTGTACGGTTTGCAGGCGATTCCTGCGGGAGGTGAGCTCGCTGCGCTGCTGGCGCCGGCTATTGAGATTAACCAACACGTTCTCGACTTCTTCGAAAGCTGCAAATACGGCACGCCGGTACTGCGCCTCAGCAACCTGAACCTGCGCTTCGCTGACTTTGATTTGGGCCCGCACGTTGGGATTGAACACGGGAAATTGCACAACGCTCGACAGCCCCGCTGTCCAGGTCTTAAGCAGATCTGACAGCCCGAAGGAAGCAGAGCCCCCCAGTCCGGTCAAGCCGATCGTCGGCATCTGTGCCAGCCGCGATTGTCCTTCGAGCTGCACGGCCTGCAACAGTCGATACTCTGCGGCTACCAGATCCGGCCGGCGGCTGAGCATCTGCGAAGGCAAGCCGATGGGCACCGCGATGGGTTCGACATTGCCCCAAGGGGCAGTGTGTGGGACAGAAAACTCGCCCGCCACTTCGCCAACCAAGGTGGCCAAGGCATTGACGGTCAATCCGCGAACGCGCTCCAGCTCCAGTTTTTGGTTGTGCAGGCGATGCAGTTCCGCCTGCTGCTGTAGCACGATGGTTTCGGCCACGAGCCCGCGGCTGTGCATCTGTTGCTGCATGCTCAGTATTTCTTCTGCGCGATCAATGGCTGCTTGTTGTTCGTTTAGCTGCTGATCGCTTTGCCGCACTTGAAAGTAAGCGCTGGAGACGTTGCTGGCCATCACCAGGTAGCCGGCGCGCCAATCGGCCTCGGACGCTGCGTAGGCCGCCTTCTGTGCGGCTACGCCTTTGCGTGCCTTACCCCAAACATCGATTTCCCAGAGCATGTCTCCACCGACGCCAATCTTGTTTGTGGTGGGTAGGTTGGTGCTGCCAGATATATTGCTGGTGTCGGTGCGGCTGCCAAAATTTAGGATCGGCAGGAGCCGTGCGCGGGCCTGGCTAATCTGCGAGCCCGCAACTTCTGTACGAGCAGCCAACAGCGCCAAGTCAAGGTTAGCGCCGATGGCTTGTTCCATCAGCGCATCGAGCATCGGCTCGTCGAAGCCGTGCCACCACTTCAGATCGATGCGCTGTTCGCCTGCCAGCTCGGCGGACCAATTGCTCTTCTGCGGTAACTGCGGCCGCTCAAATTCTGGTGTCTCCATTGCACTGCAGCCGCAAAGGCCGACCAGCACAAGAACGACAATGAGTGCGATGTGGTACGCCTGAGCTGAGAGATCAACGGTGGCAGCGTGGGTTCGCCTTACTAGCATGGCGGATTCCTTCAGTGTTTTAGCCATGCTCTTAGTCCCTGCGCTTGGCGCTGGTTTCATCCAGTACCGTTGGATCATCGTGCACTGGCTGCTGATAGCTGCTAGCGGGATTCAGCAATGTTCGGGTGATTGAGTCGCCACTGGCTCGGGCAACCACCACGGTCACGTTGTCTCGAGCCGCGGTGGCCAAAGTCGCGGCAACTAGCGCATCAGCGGCTTGCGATATCGATGCACCAGCTAGCAGCCTGGCCATCTCCGGCGCTGTTACATATCGAGTCAGGCCATCGCTACACAGAAGATAGGTATCGCCTTCGTCGATATCAAACTCTTGAACGTCGAGCTCAAGGCTGGGGCGTACACCGATAGCCCGAGTAATCATGTTGGCATCGGGATGTCGTTCTGCCTCCGCTTCAGTCAGCTGTCCTTGGCGGACAAGCTCGGCCACCTTGCTGTGGTCCCGGGTTAGCTGGGTCAGCTCCGAACGTTCAGCATTCCGGGACAACCGATACACGCGACTGTCCCCTGCCCAGACCACGGCGCCGCGGCGTCCATGGGTCAACAGCACTACAGCCGTCGAGCCGCATAGGCGGTTTTGCCCGTCGGAATCGCTTGCCTGCAATTGAGCGTTGGCGGCTTGTAGGCTGGCGCAACATCGTTTGATCAATTCCGGTAGTCCGTGACAGAGCGCTACCGCCCCAAGGGATTCGACCACCGCCCGACTCGCCACGTCACCGGCGTGGTGTCCACCCATGCCGTCGGCCACGGCCCACAAGCCTTTGCCAGGCTGGCACAGGTAGGCGTCTTCGTTGTACGCGCGGACATTGCCGGGATGGCTTAGACCATGACTCGACCAGTCAAAAGGCTGCTCTGGTCTGGCTACCAGAGTCGCATCGTCCTGTGTCATGCGTCGTGCCCTCCCAACACAAAGGTGCAGTATGATGGCAAACCGACGTTGTCGTTTGTCCGGTGCCCGTCTTCTGACAGCAATGCTTTAGACGGAACAGGTGCAATCGTTTGAAGGAGTATCCACATGGCCTCAATTTCCATAGACGATCTTGAAGAAAACCTCGAGCTAGACGAAGCAGCCATGCGGGCAGTCTTTGGCGGCCGTCGCTCATTTGCCGAGCGTGCCAGCGAGCTCTCAGTACGCTTAGCTGCGGGTCCCCAACTCGACGAGTCATTATTGGTTCCTGGTTTAGTCAAAACCCAGGACCTGCGCATGCTGCCTGACGACTAAGCTGCACGTTAACCTGAGTAATATCCGGATCGAACGGCTCAGTCCGGCGCTGACGTTCGGTTTCTAAAACCGCAACTGTGACGTTGTCTCGGGCGCCGCGTTCCAGTGCCAGGGCCATTAACTCTGCCGCTGCCGCTTGCGCATCGAACTCCGTTAACAACGTGGCGATTTCGACTTCCTGAACTTCGCCGGTTAGTCCATCACTACACAACAGCATTCGATCGCCTGCTTGCAGGGTGCCACGCACTTCATCTATCGCCACCGCTGCTCGCGCGCCGACCGCACGGGTGATGCGACTAGCCGTAGGGTGTGCATGGGCTTCCGAAGCCTTTAGCTTACCCGCATCCACTAGCCGTTGGGCGACGCTGTGGTCCTGAGTCATGCGTCGCAGCTGTCCCGCTCGGCAGTGGTAAACGCGGCTGTCACCAGCCCACAAGGCGGCGAACGCATCGCCGTCGACGACTAGCGCTGCAATGGTGCTACCCATCACCTGACAACGGGCTAACAGCGAAGATTCGGTGTAGACGCGGTCATTTGCGGCTTCAATGCAGCGTCGCGCTTGCTTTACGTTCGCATCCAACGTGCCCTCGGGCGCGAAGTATCGAAACGCATCCACTACATAACGACTGGCGGCTGCACCGCGTGCGTGACCGCCCATGCCGTCCGCAACGACCCAGACGCCCGCTTGGGGGTTGTCCAGAAGGGCGTCTTCGTTAACTCGGCGGCATTTGCCCGTGTCGGTGAGGGCGCTAGATCGACATAGAAAATCCATCTGCGTCCCCGACAGAGAAAACTGGGTGCCGGAACTGCAGCGCCTTCCTGGCGCATCCGGCATTTCAGATCCGATTTACTGCGACAGCTGAATTAACGCAGTGATCGGCCTCCGAAAGGGAAGCCAGCGAAGATCTGTGAACCAACAACTTCAACGCTGGTTGAATAGATGTCGTGGTCTTCGATCAGCGCTTGCTGAGTGGTGCTGTTGGACTGGCCAACCAGGCTTGAAACGGTAACCGGCGAAAGGTTGAATCCGCCGCCACTGACAGCAACTGCACCAGTAACTGGGCCGTTGACGCTGTTCTGTACAATAGCGTTGCCGCCGCGAACTGATTCCATGCTCTCAAGCTCTACTGCGATGTCCTTCATTTCCATGATCGTATCTCCTAGGTCTGCTGGTTAAGTGAGGGCCGGGTTGCCCCGTGAACCGTCTGTTGTCCACGACAGGGGGCACTGCAGGAGCCGTGCCAGTTTTCGGGAAACGATCTAACTAGTTGATATAAAAGACTAATATTCATTCTCGACCAATCCAATGACGTCTAGATGACTCAGCGAAAAGGAATTTGTTTGCCACGTACAAACAATGCGAACAGAATGTCGGGCACAGTACGACAGCAGAAACCGGACGCTCGAAGTAGCGGCAGTCTGTCTAATTTCATGGACTGACGGCATACAAGGGAGCTGTCTATCCAAGGTTCGCTTGACGTCTGTTCATTGGGGGAACGCGATGTCCACTGCGGGAGAATCGGCGGGGCCACTGCCGCTAGCCCAGGCTCTTGAAGATCACAGTGCGGTCGGGGTGCAGATTCTGTTTTCCGAGCCAGCGCCCATGCTGCGCTGGTCGTTGCTGTTAATTGGGTCGTTGCTGCTGTCGCTGATCGGTTGGGCGTTTATCGGCAAAGCGGACGTGATTGTCTCCGCTGTGGGCGTGCTTAGCCCAGAAGATGACGTGCGTCGAGTGTATTCGCCCGGAGAAGGTGAGCTGGAAGGTTTGCTCGTGCGCGAAGGAGATCCTGTTGCTGCGGGTGATCCACTGGCACGGGTTCGATCGAGGGATGCGATTCAATTAGCGGCTCAGGCCCAGCAGGCAGCCTTAGAGTTGGCCAACGTGGAGCTGGAAGAAGCGCAGTTTCCTGCGACTCTGGCGCTGTTGCAGCAGGAAGCGGATTTGCTCGAGGGCGATTTAGGCGCGAAACAAGATCAGCTTGATCGTCGAATAGTGTCTGGCTCCAATCAGCTGCGTCGTGAACAGCTGGCCCGCCTAAAGCAGGCCCGTGGTGAGCTTGCGCAAACGCGCAACGAGCGCGATCGAACGAACCGGCAGTGGCGCAGCTATCGCGAGCTTAGCGGCAGTGCGATCTCTGAAGTGGAAGCCGACAACGCGCGCATAGCCTACGAACAGGCAGCCTCTCGCTTCGCTCAGGCCGACGCAAACCTGCGGGCACTGGAATCACAGTTCATTCGCGAGGCCGCAGAAGATCGCGCTGAGTTAGCCCGCTTGCAGGTAGAGATCGAGCAGCTGCGTATAGCACTCGGACGCAAGCAAATCGAGATTGAACAAGCACCCCAGCTATTGCAGGTTCGCTTAGCTGCCGCTCGAGCCAAGGCAGACTCGTCACGACAGATTCGTTTCGAAGAAGGCATAGGCGATGATGTGCTGGTAATTCTCTCGCCCACCGATGGAATCATCACTCGAATTAGCTCTACGCAAACGGGCGATAAAGTTGCGCCAAACACACCGCTGTTCAATATCGCACCCCGTGGTTCCAGAAAGGTGCTCAAAGTGCAGATTGCCGAGCGCGACAGAGGCTTTATTTCTGAGGGTGCCGAGGTCAAGCTCAAGTTCAACGCCTTTCCTTATCAGCGCCACGGATTCATCAACGGTACTTTGGAGTTCGTCTCACCCACCACCCAGGTAACTACTCCGAATACGCCACCTGCCTACCGCGGGTTCGTGAGCTTGGAGCGGGATCATTACGTGGTGAGGGATCAAGAGCAAGCTATTCGCTACGGCATGTCGGCGACGGCAGAGATCGTGGTCCGCCAGCGCCGCATCATCGACATGCTGCTAGATCCGTTGCGAGGCTTATAGGACCCGAACTATTTTCCAGCTAGAAATATCGAGAACAATGCAATGACCGAACTGGTTCGAATTAACGAAGAGATCATCGACGCAACGGCGTTGATCAAACACCTGAAATTGACGGGCCAATACGACACGTTGATCGAAGAAATCGTGCGCGAGCGGCTCACCGTGCAGGCCTCTGAAAAAAGTGGGCAGGAAGTACCAGAGGAGGAAGTGCAGGATCGTGCCAACCAGATTCGCCGGGTCCGCGGACTGCACCGCGCAGTAGATATGAACCGCTGGCTTGACCAGCTTAAAGTCAGCTTAGATGAGTTCGAACAGTTCATCATCGATAGTCTGCGTGTGGAGCGCCAGAACGCTGAGCTGACGTCAGATGCGGCGGTACAAGAGTATTTCAGCTCCCACTCGCCGAAGTTTGATAGCGTGATGGTTAGTCACATCATTGTCGACTCAGAAGGCAAAGCCCGAGAGATCATCGCGTTGCTAGAAGATGTACCAGAGATGTTCGGCGATCTCGCGCGAGAACACTCCATGGCGGATACCGCCGTAGACGGCGGCTACATAGGTACAGTCCTGCGCGGTGCGTTAGCGGGAGACATTGAATCGAAAATATTCAATGCCGAAGAGGGCGAGGTTTTAGGACCTTTTCCCTCAGGTGACGGCAAGGCTTTAGAGATCTTTCTAATCGATGCTAAACGTCCTGCTGCATTGGATGACAGCACAGCCGGTGAGATCCGCCGCATCCTGAAGGAAGAGTGGGTTCGAGCCCGGGCGGCAGAGAGCCGAGTTGAGATGACGTAGATGCACGCTGTGTCTGAAACCAACGTCGATTTTCTACGCGGGGTTAGCCTCTTCAGTCAACTCAGCGATGCAGACGTTCGTCTCCTGGCGGAGGCAGCCGAGCTCAACCACTACGAATTTGGCGAGACGGTGTTCAATGCCGGTGAATCGGCTGAAGGGGCCTACGTCATTCGTAAAGGCGTTGTTCGGGTGTTCAGCAATGAGCAAGGCAAAGAGATCAATATGGGGGTGCGCAAGGAGGGTGAAGTCGTTGCCGAGGTGGCGATCCTACGCACTCTAGTGCACGAATCCTCAGTGCGAGCCTCAGCGAAAACCGAACTGTTATACATTCCGAACTCCGTGTTTCTGCCGATTTTGCAAAATAACGCCGATGCACGCAGCTACATCGCCAACTATGTCGCCATATCATCTGTTGGCGGCTTTGTTTCTCGGCTATTCAATCTGCGCGGCAAATCCAATGCGCCAGAATTCGAAAAGCTGGTCACTAGCGCCGGTGTCAAACGAGTTAAGCAAGGCCAGACGGTGGTGGAGCAGGACACGACCGACGACCGACGCCTATATCTAATTCGACAGGGCACGGTGCGTTTAACCCACGTAGAAGGCAAAACGGAGTTTCCCCTGGGCTTGTTAGGCCCTGGGGAGATTCTGGGTGAGAAAGCCTGTGTCATGCGCCAACCTCAGCCTGCGACCGCCACAGCAGACAGCGACGTGGTGCTGCTGGTCATACCAGAAAGCGTTATCCACTCGCTGCTCGAGAACAACGACAAGCTGCGCTTGATACTGCTCGAGCGCATACAGTTTGCAGAGCGCGACCTGCAGCGCCAGAAGACCCTGGCCGAGCGCCGGGCGCGTCCGCTGTTGATGGACCTTTTCTCCAAGCCCACTCGCGGCGCCAATTTGATCAAGCGCTTTCAGCTGATTCAACAGGCCGAAGAGATGGACTGCGGCGCTGCATGCTTGGCCATGATCACGCGCCACCACGGCATAACGCTGCCGTTGGGCAAACTGCGTGAGATGGCCAATGTTACGCGCGAGGGCGCGACCCTCGACAGTCTGGCAAAAGTGGGTGAGTCGCTGGGCTTCACCACCCGCGGGGTTAAGTGCACATTCGATGCACTGTTGGGTTTCGAGTTACCGCTGATCGCCCATTGGGAAGGTTATCACTACATCGTGGTCTACGGCGTGTCCAAAACCCATGTCTGGGTTGCGGATCCAGGTCCAGGTTTCCGCAAGATGACGGTGGAGGAATTCGAGAAGGGTTGGACCGGCACCTGCTTGCTGTTCACCCCAGGAAGCCAACTGGCCCAAGTGGAGGAGCAGACTTCCCCCTGGGTACGCTTCATCGGCTATTTACGACCCTATCGCGCGATCTTGTCCCAGCTGTTCCTAGCGACGTTCATCATTCAGCTGCTCGGTATCGTCCCCCCGGTGATTATCCAGAACATTCTGGACCAGGTGATCGTGCACCAGAACGTCTCGCTGCTGACGTTGCTGATCAGTGGCCTGGTGATTACCAACGTTTTCTCCCAGCTCACTATGGTGTTGCGCGCGTACCTGTCCAACTTCATGATTCGAAACCTGGACTTTTCCATGATGTCCGGGTTTTTAAAGCACGCAATGTCGCTGCCGCTGTCTTACTTCGCAACGCGCAAGACCGGCGATGTATTCGCGCGATTTCAGGAAAACCAGACCATCCGGGCATTCCTAACGGAGTCGACGCTCGCCACTATATTGAACCTGTTGATGGTCGTCCTGTATCTGACGATTCTGTTTCTCTACAGCACCCTGCTGACGACATTGCTGTTGGTGTTGGTAGTGCCCATTCTGATTCTAACCGTCGCGGTTACGCCGCGGCTGAAGGGCTATGCTCGTGAGGTGTTCGCTGCATCGACTCTAACCGAATCGACCCTGATGGAAATCATCAGCGGTGTTGAAACGGTGAAGGGCATGGGTCTGGAGCGGTCCATGCGGCTCAAGTGGGAGCGCCAGTACGCGAAGGCGCTTGACGTGCAGTTTCGAGCAACGCGCTTCAACATATGGGTTGGATTTGCTAGCCAACTGTTCAATGCGGCGATCACCATCACAATCTTAGGTGTTGGTGCGTCACTGGTGATGCAGCAGGAGCTGACTATTGGACAGCTGATCGCATTTAACGCCTTGATGGGTAGCGTGCTTGCGCCGCTCATGGGGCTTGTGGGTTTGTGGAACCAAATCCACGAAGCGGGTGTTGCCATGGAGCGCCTTGGCGATGTGCTCGACATTGAGCCTGAGCAAAGGCCAGAGGACGTAGGCTCGCGGGTGGTACTGCCTGACGTGCGCGGCGACATCGACATCGAGGGTGTTTACTTTCGCTACGGTGGGAACGAAACGCCCCAAGTGCTGGAAAACATCAACCTGTCGATACACGCCGGAGAGCTGGTCTCTATCGTTGGCCAATCTGGCTCAGGCAAGACGACGTTGGCGAAACTCTTAGCGGGCTTCTATGCCCCGACCGAAGGCCGCATCACCATTGACGGCTACGACCTCGATGTCGTGGATA